>JAZSNB010000145.1:0-58216 GCA_045536195.1 Acutalibacteraceae bacterium | reverse complement strand
CTCTCTCCCGACGAAAAGCAATATCTTATAAAAAATATCGGAGGCATTAATTTCGGTTTTATATGCTACACCTACGAAACACCTGCCTCAGGAGATTATAAGGCACTGAACGGCATACCGCTTGATAATGAAACCGCACAGCTTGTAAATTCATTCAAGCCCGACAGCCCCGAAGACTTCTATACACAGCTCAAGTCAAACATAGAGAAAATGAAATCGGAAAATGCGGATGTAATTGCCGTGTTCACCCATTGGGGTGAGGAATATCAGCTCACTCCCAATGAAGTACAAAAGGAAATCGCTCAGAATATCTGCGACCTCGGTGCCGATGTTATAATAGGCGGCCACCCTCACGTTGTGCAGAGTGTGGATCTTCTCACCGCTTCTGACAACACACACAAAACAGTATGCGTATACTCTCTGGGGAATTTCGTATCCAATCAGAGACGATATCTTATGGGCATAAAAACAGGCCATACTGAAGACGGTATCATCTTCACCATGACCTTTACAAAGTATTCCGACGGTACGGTAAGTGCCGACTCAATAGAAATCATTCCCACATGGGTACATATGTATACGGAAAACGGAAAATACATTCATGCCGTTGTCCCTCTTAACGGTGATATTGAAGGCTCTGCCGAAGAAAAGGGGCTTGAGAAGTCCTCTGACGGACTCGCGCTTGCAAAGGGCTCTCTTGAAAGAACAAATGAGCTCATAAGCGAAGGAGAGAAGAAATGCAATGACTACTTATTGAATAAAAGCCGCACCGACAGCATTACCTACGGTTAAAACCGCCGCTAATAAAACAGGCATAAAGCTGCTTTCAGAATGCAGCCTTATGCCTTTACTTATTTGTATTATTGACTCAGGACTTCTGCCTGCTGTTCGCTTCCTTCAGACATCTGCTGACGTCTTATTCTCAGCTGCTCTTCAATCTGCTTTTTCTTTTCCTTGTCGTCCTTAACAAAGCTTATAAAAATAAGATAAAGAACCGAGCCTACAACCGGACCGAGCATAAACATAGGCCACTGCCACTTAAGGAATTTTTCACTCTGCATAAGTCCCTGCTCCTTAAGATTTGAGTCATAGCCGAGGAACTTAAGAATGAAGCCTTCAATAAGAGTAGACGCACCGCTGGTCATCTTTGTGGTAAAATTCTGCATTGAGAATGAAACACCTTCAGTACGAAGGCCTGTTTTCAGCTCAACCTCATCAATGGAGTCACTGGTAAGTGAACGGTGGGCAATATCCATCATCTGACCGGGCAGATTCACCACTGCCATAAGAGCTGTCATAATAATAAATTTGGGGATAGAATCAAAGCCTACAAAGAAAGCAATAATTCTCAGTACCACCGCAAAAACCTGAGAGGTGAGAAGAATGCGCTTCATACCGCCTATTCTCTTTGCAACGCTTGTGGCAAAAAACATAACGGGAGTACCGAGCACACCGCTTGCCGCACCGTAGATAACCTCTGCAGTAGGGCCGTTTATCGAGCCGAGCTTCACACAGTTTTCAAAGAAATAAGCATTCTGCACCTTTGGAGCAAAGCCCTGTGAAAATCTTGCAAGAGAAATAAAAATGAGCGTAGGGTTATGTCTTAAAACAAGAAGGGACTGCAGCACGGATTCATCCTTTTTCTGAGGAATTGCAACTCTTTCCTTGATTTTATATGCACTCATGGAAAGTATTTCACCGCCGACGCAGAAAATGATTGCACATATAAAGAAAACCTTAGCATCGGAAACACCTGCAGAATTGAGCATATCTCTTATCATCTGGAATGCACCGACAACAACGCTGCCTGCACCAGCACCGATAGATACCCACTGTGCTACTCGCGAGCGTTCGTCCGAATGAGGCGAAGAAAGAGGAATCATACCCCAGAGGCTTACATCCTGGAATGAATAGAAAAAGTCAAACAGGAAATAAGTAAGAAGAATATAAATTATCTGCATATTCTCCGAAAGATTGAAATTAAAGAACATCGCAAGGGAAATAATTGCAAGAATGGGCGGGAAAGCTATAAGATAAGGTCTCAGCTTCATATAGGGCTTATAGTTTCTTCTGTCAACAACAGCACCTATAATGGGGTCATTCACTGCATCCCATACGTGGCTCAGGGTAAAAATAGAACCGACCTTTACAGGGTCCATATGCAGAAGATTTATACAGAAATATCTCAGCCACTGCGAAACATAGCTATAGGTGAGATTCTGACCTGCAAGACCTGCAGCATATGAAAAAATTTCAATATTAGGGACGTATCCCTCACCTTTTGTTTCCTTTGAAAAAAGGAAAAACGGTTTGCTCATAAGCATTCTCCTTATGTTAATCTCTTATTTATCATTTTAACATAACGGCATTTATAAGTAAATATAAATAAAGCACAAAAAAGCACATGATTTTTTATCAAGAAAATTGCTCTGTCTGTTTTCAGGAAAAGCTGCCGCCGGCCCGCTGTCTGCAAGAAAAATACAAAAGGACCTCACCCGGGAGATCCTTTTTATTTTTATTCCTCATCGCTTTCTTCTGTTTCAGCTGCTTTTTCTTTCTTGCGCACGATGGTTTTTTCAATTCTGTGCTCTTTAACCTCAGTAATACTGATTTCAAGCTCATCCGTTTCGGTTGTAAGAGTTTCACCGTCTTCGGGCACAATTCCCAGCACGGAGAAAACATATCCGCCGAAGGTATCAACATCCTCTGTATCAAGAGAAATGCCGAGCTCCTCTTCAACATCGCTGATAAGAGCAGTGCCGAGAATTTTCCATGTATCATCATTCACCTTGAGGATTTCGGGATCCTCTTCCTGAGCAGTTATGGTATCCTCGTCATAATCTCCGACGATGCTTTCAAGAATGTCAGTGATGGTAACAATACCTGTCATTCCGCCGTATTCATCAAGAACTACTGCAAAATAATTCTTTTTCTGCTTCATATTCCTGAAAAGCACATCTGCCTTTACTGTTTCGGGAACAAAAAATGCAGGCTTCACACATTCCTTCATTATATTATCGAGAGTTTTATTCTTGAGTCTGAAATAATCCTTTGCATTGAGAACACCTACGATATTATCAACAGTGTCTTTACATACGGGGAAAAATGTATGGCGGCTTATATGAATGGTTTCTTCCCATTTATCGACGGTATCATCCATCCACAGAAGGTCAATGTCGGTTCTGTGGGTTGCAATATCGTCAGCGGAAAGATCATCGAATTCAAAAACATTCTGAATAAGCTCTTTTTCTTCCTCGTCAATAGTACCCTTTTCGCTTCCCGCATCGACCATCATTCTGATTTCCTCTTCGGAAACAGATTCCTCGTGCTCATTGGGATCAATGCCGAAAAGACGGAGCATTCTGTTTGTGGAAACCGTAAGAAACCACACAATAGGAGCAAAAGCCTTTGAAATAAAGCTTATAAGTCCCGATATGCCGAGAGCCAGACTCTCTGCTTTTTTCATAGCAACTCTCTTGGGAACAAGCTCACCGAAAACAAGGGTGAAATATGAAAGAATAAGAGTGATTATAATAACGGATACGGAATTCAGTGCTGCCTTTGCAGTTTCGGGCACACCGAGAGACAAAAGCCAGTCTACAAGACGTACGGCAAAGTTATCGGCAGCAAAAGCCGAACCCAAAAATCCGGAAAGAGTGATTGCTACCTGAATTGTAGCAAGAAACTTAGCCGGAGTGGATGTGAGCCTTGCAAGACGCACTGCTTTTTTGTTTCCTTTTGCGGCAAGTGATGCAAGCTTTGCATCATTCATTGAAATGATGGCAATTTCAGCAGCTGCAAATATTGCATTCAGTGCAATCAGAAAAACCTGTAAAAGTATTTGCGGTAAAATGTCCATTGTTTTCCTCCAAAAAACACAAAAAGCATAACCCTCGTAAAAATACGGGAGCTATGCAGATATTTATTTATAAATTTCGGTTACAGAATAAAATGAGTTCCCTGTACCGTCATCAGAACTATCCACTTGAGCAGATATCCTTTCAAAAAAATTTTTTATCATTTTAACATATCATTAATTTTTTGTCAACACAAAAAAACACATAGGGTTATTCAAAAAACATATACTTTATATAAATATATTGATTTGTGAATATTCGTACTTTTATATTGACTTAAGTATTCTAATTAATTATAATGTGCGTGAAAAACAGGGTGTTTTTCTATCAAACAGAATCGGGGTGAGCTTCTGAAATGAAAACTCTGGCAAATAAGCCTTTTCCTGAAAAATACCGCAGTCTGTATGACAGCTTTTTTGCGGACGAACAGCCCTTGTTTATAATCACGGGCGACCTTACCTTCCGCAGAACCTACGGGGAAAGTGCTTTGTGTTTCACAAAAACTGACATTTACGCTTTCGATGACAGTTTTGAAAACAGCTACAAAAAAATCTCATATGATACTCTCAAAAAAGCAAAAGTAAAAAGAATGTACGGCAATGCAACCTTTGACCTTTATCCCGAAGAGGGCAAGCGTATTGTTCTGATGCGTTTATCCTTTGCGGCAGCAAACATCGCAGATGCAGGTGCAGACTTTATAAACGGTATTATTGAGCACGGCTATTCGGACGAGCTTTACTATGCCGTTGAAAACACCTTTATGAAACAGCGTTCTTTCTGTCCTAAGTGCGGCAGAAGACTTTCTTCTCCCGATGCCGACTGTATAAACTGCAAGGGCAAGGGAAAAATGTTCCAAAAATTTGCTCAATATGCACTGCCCTACAAAAAGGGCCTTCTTGTGTGTATGGTGCTTTCGGTTTTTGCAACGGCAATGTCACTTGTGCCGCCTTATATCACCGGTAAAATGGTGGATGAGGTATTGCCCGTCGGCCAGCAAACCGGTCAGCTCAATGAGCTTTATGTAATGATCATTCTGCTGTTGTGTGTTTATATTCTGCAGTATACTGTTTCCGCTTTCCGTTCTTATCTGTTAAGACTCACCGGTGACAAAATTGTTATCGGAATAAAAAAGGATATCTACGCAAAAGCCCAGTATCTTCCCATGAGCTTCTATGATAAAACCTCAACAGGCTCTGTTATAAACAGAGTTACCTCGGACGCCTCGGCAATTCAGAATTTCGTACTCAAAATCTCCCAGGAGGCAGTTGTTCAGTTTTTCACACTCATAGGCATACTTATAATTATGCTTGCTCTCAACTGGAAGCTGACTCTTTTCTCCCTTGTACCTATTCCTCTGGTTGCCTTCATCGGCAGACGCTTCGGCAAGAAAATAGGTCCGAGATACATGAGACTGTGGAGAAGAGGCTCTGCAATTTCGACGCTTCTTGCAGATACAATTCCGGGTATTCGCATAGTAAAGGCATTCACTAATGAAGAAAATGCAGTTAAAAAGTTTGATTCATATTGTGACGAGTGGATGAAGGAATCAAAGGAAACCTCTAAAATCGCAAGCATCTTCCCCGCTTTTATGACCTTCCTCGTTACCTGCGGCTCACTTATAATATGGTTCTCGGGCGGCTCCTTCGTTATAAAGGGTGCAGAGGATTTCTCAATAGGTCTTCTTGTATCTTTCATTTCCTACGCAAGCATGTTCTACGGCCCCATAAACTTCTTTGCAAACTTCAGCGATACATATCAGAATACTTTGGCATCTGCAGAAAAAATTCTTGATATTCTTGATGCCGAGCCCGAGCACAATTTCGGCAAAGGTCAGGTTCCCGCAAAGATTGACGGAAAAATTGAATTCCGCAATGTCAACTTCTCCTTTGACCGTTCCAAAAAGGTGCTCAGCAACGTAAACCTTGTTATAGAGCCCGGTGACGTTGTAGGTATTGTAGGCACTACAGGCTCAGGCAAATCCACACTCATAAATCTCATTATGCGTTATTACGACGAATATGAAGGTGAGATTCTTATTGACGGTCAGAACCTCAAGGACATTGATATGGAATACTACCGTAATCAGATCGGTTTTGTTCAGCAGGAGCCTCTTATGTTCAAGGATACCGTGTTCAACAACATTGCCTACGGTGCAGGCAATGTTCATGTTGAGCAGGTGCTTCGTGCGGCAGATATTGCAAATGCACACGGCTTCATTTCCCGTATGCCCGATGCCTATGATACACTTCTCGGTGAAAGAGGCATCGGACTTTCCGGCGGTGAAAAACAGAGAATTTCAATTGCACGTGCTGTTATGAAAAACCCATCAATACTTATCTTTGATGAGGCAACTGCAGCAGTTGACTCAGAAACCGAGCATCTTATACAGGAAGCAATCGAAAGACTCATACGCGGAAGAACCACTCTTATGATTGCCCACCGTCTTTCAACTCTCAGAAACGCCAACAAGATAGTTGTTGTGGATAAGGGTGAAATCATAGAATTCGGTACTCCCGAGGAGCTTATGGCTCTCAAGGGCAAGTATTATAAGCTTATTCAGATTCAGTCTATGGGTGAACAGCTTCAGGCTCAGAAAAAAGCTGAAAACTTTGAATAAGGAGGGAAAAACTTATGATAAATTACGTTGACGGTCCAGAAATCAGAATAACCGAGAATGACGGAATCTTCGTGGATGTTGAGTTTTTCCACAGCAAAGAAAAATTTGAAGGCATAGAAATCCACAGACTTTTCCCCCGCTCAGGCTCAAACAAATATATAGTTCTTCTGAATGAAGAGGGCGAACAGCTTGCAATTATACGAAATATTGATAATCTCGATCCCGCCTCAAAAGAAGTGGTCGAAAAGGTTCTTGATGAATATTATATGATTCCGAAAATCACAAGATTCATTTCTATGACAGAAAAATTCAAGATATGGATGTGGACGGCAGAAACCGACAAGGGTATAATCACCTTTGAAATCCGCAATCATATCGCATCCATAAAGCCCCTTTATGACGGCCGTGTGCTCATTAAGGATGCAAACGACAACCGTTATGAAATTCCCGACTACAGACTTCTTGATAAGGAAAGTCAGAAGATGCTTATACCTAAATTATAATGAAGGAGAAAAATTATGAAACTTGTTATTGCTATAGTAAACAATGATGACAGTGCCGTTGTTGCTTCTGCTCTTACAAAAGAAAACTTTATTGTCACAAAGCTTTCAACCACAGGCGGATTCCTGATGGTGGGCAACACCACATTTCTTATCGGTACCGAAGATAAGGATGTAGGAAGACTCAAGGAAATTATCAATAAATACTCAAGAACAAGAACCCACACGGCAGCAACCACAGAAAGCTTCGGCAGAGGCTTTGCCGAAGGCGCTCTTGCACAGGATGTGCCCGTAGGCGGTGCAACAGTATTTGTGCTTTCCGTTGACTCAATGGATAAGTATTGATTTTGTATTGAACAAAAAAAAGTCCGGTCTGAGATCACTCAGAAGCCGGACTTTTTATTATGCTTTATCATCCTTTTTTATATCAAACCAGAATTCCACACCGCCATCTTTATTTTCGACTCCGAACTTTTCACCGTGAAGGCGCTGAATGGATGCCACTATTGCAAGTCCCAGTCCGAATCTTCCCTGTGAACGGGAAAGCGCTTTATCGGCACGGTAGAAAGAGGTCCATATTTTATCAATATGCTTTTCTTCAATATGCTCGCCCGTGTTATAAACATACAGGCGGTAGCTGTCACCCATATCCTCGGCACGGCATACTATTTTTTTCACACCGTCAATATGGCTTACCGCATTTGAAAGATAATTATTAAGAACAGATGCAAGAATTATAATATCACCGTTACCTATAAAATCATCTTCCACAACATTGATTGCGGTTATTTCCTTTTCGGTAAGAATTGCGGAATTTCTGTCATACCAATCATCAACAAGCTCTTTGAGACTGAAATGATCACGCTGCGGCTCATATGCACCCGAATCATACTTGGTAATTTCAAGAAGCTTCATTACCATATTGTTCATACGCACACTTTCATTTGCGATTATTTCACAATATTCACTTGCCGCTGCGGAATTACCCGATTCAACAAACATTTTTGCTCCCTCTGCGTAGCCTTGTATAATAGCTATGGGAGTTTTCAGCTCATGGGAAATACCTGAAATAAATGTCTGTCTGAGATTATCAATGGTTCTTTCGTTTTCAATGTCCTTGAGAAGCTTCTCATTCTTTTCATTAAGATCGCTAAGCGCATTATCAAGAACATCAGACAATGTATTTATATTTTCAGAAAGCTGCGTCATTTCAATAAGCTTAGTGGGCGGAAGCTTTTCCGAGAAATCAAGCTTTGACATTTTATTGGTTATGGTACACATATTGTCAATAGGCTTCGAAAAACGTCTGAGATAGAAAATCAGAATAACAAAGCCTATGAACAATGCACTCATAAGAAAAACAAAGGCAACAATAAAATCTATTTTCGTAGTTGAAATAACCTGACTTACCTGCATACAGATTTCAATACGCTCACCGCCGGGCAGATGGAAATAGCAGACCAGGAAGTCAACATCTATATTACCGCTGTCATAAACCTTGATAAGAAAGCCTTTGTTTCCGGTATCAACAGAACCCTCCGTGGTTTTATATGTCAGCTTATACTTATCATCCACGGTTTCCGCATCTGACAGCTTCAGCGGAAGATCCTCATGATCCTTATCAAGACTTGAATATATGAATCTGCCGTCCTTAAGATAAATTTCCACATTGGAATCGTAGCCTTTTTCTATATCTCTGAGCACATCCGAAAAATCCTCATTACCGTATGCACCGGCTACCTCATCTGCAGCAAAATAAAGCCTTACGGCAGGATTAAGATAATATGCCCATTCCGGTAAAAGATAATAAGCAATTGTAATTATAGAAACTGCAATAAAAAAAATCAGAGCGATGCTGCTCATAAGCCTCGCCGTGATTTTTTTCTGCCTTTTTATTACTTTGACTTTACCGGAAGCGTTATTGTTTTTACGCATCCTTATTCACCTCAAGTTTATATCCGGCACCGTATATAGTTTTTATGTGCTGTGCGCCCCAGTCGCCGAGCTTAGTACGAAGTCTTGCCACATGGGAATCAACCGTTCGGACATCGCCGTCGAAATCAAAGCCCCATATATCATCAAGCAGCTGCTCACGGGTAAACACACGTCCGGGAACAGCAAGCAATTTCTGCAAAATGCTGTATTCCTTAAGTGTGAGGCTCACGCTTCTTCCGTCAAGCCATACCTCGTGGGCAAAGGAGTCAAGCTTCAGCTCATCAATTGTAAGCACCTTCTGAGAAGAACCGTTATCACCTCTGCGAAGCAGTGCTGCTACTCTTTTCATAAGAACAGAGGGACTGCAGGGCTTGGTAACATAGTCATCCGCTCCGGCATCAAATGCAGTAAGCTGGTCATACTCCTGACTTCTGGCGGTAAGCATAATAATGGGAACAGAGGATTTTTCTCTGATTCTTCTGCAAACCTCCCAACCGTCAAGGTTGGGCATCATAATGTCAAGAATGAGAAGTGCGGTGTCGGGGTTTTCATCAAACAGTCTGAGGGCAACATCGCCGTCATCTGCCTGAATGGGTTCATAGCCTTCCTGCACAAGGAAATCGCTGACAAGGCGTCTTATAAGCTCCTCATCATCTGCAACAATGATTTTTTTCATATTATACCTTCTTTTTCACGGTGTTCCGTGTATATTTCAGGCGGTGTGCCGCCTAATAAACAATCATCAGGAAATAAACTTTCTTATGCGGTCGTTTTTCCTGATCCATAACATAAGAGCTGACCCGAGTGTGAATATTACGGCAGCCTCACCTGCTGCCACACTCAGTCCCTGCAAAAGAAAAACCGTAAGGAATGAAGTCTCACCGGACACAAAAGCTATTTCAGCACCTATAAAAACGGCATTGAAAACAACAGGACACAGCAATGACAATACAGGAATTCCTCTGACAGTGATGTGTCTTAATTTTCTTGTGCAAACGGCAGCAAGAAAAGAAGCAGCAGAGCCTATAACAGTATCCAGAGGTGTTACGGAGCTGAATATATTTGCAATAATACATCCTGCAGTAAGCCCCGGGACAGCTGCCGGCGAGAACAGAGGCAATACGCAAAATGCCTCAGACACCCTGAACTGAACTCCCCCGTAGGCAAGTCCGAAAACAGCACTGATGAGAGTAAGCACTGTGTAAAGCGCCGCAATGACAGCAGCCTTGGTCAGAAAAACGGTTTTCTTATTCATTTGTACACTTCCTTAGTTTTGTTTTATGTCAGGATGGTTACGAACTGACAATCGGATCTCCGATAAAATAAATTATATCAAATATACTCTCTTAAGTCAACTGATTATTGTACTTACAGCAACAAGAATAACAGATTGTATGATAAGATGTCCGGTAACGGTTATGCCGGAGCCGAGATTTCTCATCACTGACTTGTTATTCTTGCGGGCATCAATAAATCGGTCGGGCATAAACGAATATATAACACAGGCACCCGTATATCCCGCAGTATAAAGAATCATAACATCTGTAAATGAAATTAAATCAAGATTAAAATAGAACCAGACAAATAAAAGCGGCCACATAATGCGGAATGCTGTTCTTATATAGGTTTTATATGCGGATTTTTCATACCACTCAATCGAGCACTTTTCACAAAGGGCGTATGAGAGTGTGCCGAATGTTCCGAAGGCTGCCGCTGTCGGAGCACCCAGGAATATAAATATAAGAGGTATTGCTGACCATAAGGGTCTTTCAATCAGCTCAAAAATATGTATATCAGGTGCTTTTCCTTTTTTCTTTTCAATAATACTGCTTACAGGATACTGAAGCACACTTATAAGCATAAGCACAAGAGGCACAACGGCAAATACCACAGTATCATTTCCAAGTGTAAGCACTGAAAGCTCAATGCTTTCGCAAAGAAGACTGAGCTTTTCACTGCAGAGTGCAAAATACAGCATAAGTCCGCCGCCTGCAAAGGCACCGAAGGTATGCTCCATTATTTTCCAGCCGTCAATATAGCCTTTTTTGCAAAGCGAACCGAAAAACTTACTTCCATGTCTTCTTTCAATATCATAAAAAACAAGACCGATAAGAAAACCGAAGCCGCCTGTCACAAAGCCTGTGAGTCCCGCACCAAGGGCAAACAGATCCCCGTGCACAGCCGAAAATACGGTAAGCAGTGCAATAATCATAACGTTGCTGCCCCACTCCTCACGGCGGTTGAGTGAGAAATAAAAACGGGGAAATTTATTATCAGCAGGGTCAAAGGGCACATTGAAAATCTTTGTTCCGACAAAGGATACTATGGGGAACAAAGCAAACATCAATATTATTTCCCACATTGCATATTCACCCGAAAGAGCCCCCGGAAGCATCGCAAGAACAAAGCCCGGAATGCAGAACCATAATGCACCCTTCAGGAAAATTCCCGTAACACCCTTTCTGAGCTGTCCGAAATAATCCCCCTTCACATCACGGGAGAGAAGAAAAGACATCGTCTGGGCATAGGTTTCCGTACCGCCGTAAAACATTGAAAGCGCGCCTGCAGCTGCAAAAAACATCCACAGCTCCTTTCCCGCTTCGCCGGCAGCAAAGAAAGCCACACTTATACCCATCAGAGCACCGGGCAGAAGCGCACCTTTTTCTCCGCCGATTACAAATCCGCGGATACCCCACCCGTAAGACACGGCAAAGCCTGCGAAAAGAACGGAAATAACAATCAGACCAATTGACATAAAAACACCCCTTTAATTCATAATCTACCGTAATAATAAACTATGCCTTGCATACATCTATCCATCCCAAAGAACCCGAATATTTTTCCAGTTCATCGGGAGTAAGCTCTACTGCACTTTGTGCGTTTCCTGCTGCGGGATATACAATTTCAAAACGCTTCAGTGACTCATCAAGATATATCTTACAGCCTTCATTTACGGCAAAGGGACAAACGCCGCCGATTGAATGGCCTATCATCTCGTCTACCTGCTCGGGAGACAGCATTTTTGCTTTTGTATGAAAAAATGCCTTGAATTTAGGATTATCAATTTTCATATCACCGGCGGTAACAATGAGAACTGCCGTGTTATCCACCAGGAATGAAAGAGTTTTTGCAATTCTTGCCCCTTCACAGCCAAGTGCCTGTGCAGCAAGCTCAACTGTTGCAGAGGATACATCAAACTGCTTTATTTTGTGGGCACATCCCTGCTTTTCAAAATATTCAATTACTCTTTCTATAGCCATTATATAGCCTCCCCTGCTTTATTTTCTTTATCGTGAGCAAGCTCCTTTATCCATTTATATCTGTTCACCTTAAAAACTGCAACAATGCATTTTGTGAGCTGATCGGATTTAAGAATAAAGAAGGTAACGGGTACGGGCCAGCTGAATACAAACGCGGATAAAAATGCAAGCGGCAGAACCATACACCACATAAAAAGAATGTCATTCTTAAAAACAAATTTAGTATCACCGCCACCCGACACAATTCCGCAAAGACAGGGAGCCTCATATGCAGAGCCTATAACGGTAACGGCAAGTATATTGATAAACGTGACAGCAAGTGCAGCAGTGTCTGCACTTACATCATATACGGAAACGATTGCATCACGGACAATAAGCAGAGAAATACAGGAAACAACACCTAAAACAAGATAGAGTATCTGAAGCTTTTTTGAATACTTCTTTACTCTGTCTATATCCTTTTCGCCTACGGTTTTTCCGATAAGCACGCTTGAGGCATTGCCCGAGGATGTATAAAGCACCGATATAACCTGAAAAACAGGTGCAGCTATTGCATTTGCACCGATTGCTGCCGCCCCGAGCCGTCCGATGATGGCTGTCTGTACAGTCATGGCAACCCCCCATGAGCCTCCTGAGCCCATAAGAGGAAGACCGGCTTTTACATAGTCCTTCACATATGTTTTCTCGAGGGCAAAAATATCCTTCGGGCGAAGCTTCAGCCTGGTATCAATACAGAAAACATAAATAATTACGGCAATGAGCTCTGCTATTCTTGATACGAGGGTTGCAACAGCAGCACCCCGTACCCCCATTTCGGGAAAGCCGAAACGACCGAATATAAGTGCATAATTAAGTCCCACATTAAAAACAAGTGCAAGAACTGATGTATAAAAGCCTATTCTCACTACCTCAACGCTTCTCATGAGCGCAATAAGAATATTAGTTACGGCAAATATACAATAGGAAAATGCCATTATTTTTATATATTTTGCACCTTCAGCCACAATTTCAGTTTTATCGGAAAGAATACCGAGAACACCTTCGGGAGAAATCAGCACCACAGCCATAAGCACAGCACTTAAAATAATCCCTGCAAAAAAGGCAACGGAAAATACCTTTTTTATAGGTTCAAGATGTTTTTTACCCCAATACTGAGAAGCAATAACAACAAGTCCGTTTGCGGCACCGTTCACAAACATCTGCAGAAGAAACTGAATCTGATTAGCAAGTGAAACACCGCTCATTGCAGTTTCGCTGTAGGAGCCTATCATAACGGAATCGGCAAGATTGACACTGAAAACAATAAGATTCTGAAGTGCAACAACACCAAACAGCGAAAAAAATGTGGTATAAAAATATTTATCCTTAATCTTCATTATAAAGCACGCTTTCTATATATTCCCTGAAGCAGAATGAAGTAAGAACCGTAGCCGATTCATTGTATTCATTCATAAGCTTCTCAAGGTTTCTCTTTTCCTCTTCACCCTTCAGCACCTTAAGAGAAAGAACAAGAATATCCTTCATCAATATAAACTTCCTGATCCAACGGCTGAGCTCTTTATATATGGGAGCATCTCTGAGCAATATTCTTTGGGCTGCAAGAGAAACCATTCGGGTATACTCCTCCACCGTACCGACAGCCGAAACAAAATCACCTGTCTGAAAAAATACAGCTGCCCTTGAAAGCCATTCACCCATTATACGGGAATTTTCAATATTAAGACAGGAGGTTCTGAAATGGTCGCTGAGAAGAATAAAATCCTCCGCTTCATCCCCTGAAAACAGAAAGCTTACCGCCTCACGGAATGCCTTTTCAGGATCATATTCCCCGGGATTCCACAGATATGAAGCCACAGTTATTAGTGGGATCTTATTACAGTTGAAATATTCCATGCAGTTTGAAATTATTCCTTCACTGTAATCACACAGCCCCTTTTCTCTTCCTGTTACGGGGCCTATATGCATTTCCATAAACATTTCTGCATCATTTACGGGGTAATTATCCCAGTAAAGAGGCTTATGAGAAGTATTATCGAAAAAGGTCTTTGCCTCGCGAACGGTAAGCTCCTTTGAGCAGATATCGCTTCCCGTGTAAAAAACACTTACCTCAGCGGGAATGCCCCTCACAAGCTGAACGAGCTCTTTTTCCTCTCCCTTGCCGTGATATGCCGTAGGACATATTGTAAGCTTTACATTCCCATCAAGAGAACAAAGGAAAGAATAGTATTTATTAACAAGGCTGATATGGGCATTTATTGCATCCCCGAATATTTCTTTATCCTCTCGGAAAAACAGATCTGCAGGTATGTCATCAAGAAGCAGACCGAAATTTCTAATCCCCATATTATAAAGCTGCAGGGTTTTATTGCACAAGGCGGAAAAATCCTCCTGCGAAGAATACTGCATACTGAGTCCGGGAGCAATGCAATAATAAAAATCAATACAAAGCCCCGTAGCCTTGTCAAGAAGCTTTTTAAGAGGCATCGCATCCTTTTCGGGATAAAGCTCTCTCCACTTGTTTCTGTGATAAGGATCATCCTTGGGAGCATAATAGTGAGTATTCTCACCGAAAAGAGCCATAAGCTCCATCATTTCAATACGCTCTTCGCTTTTCCACGGTTTTCCGTAAAAGCCTTCGATATAGCCTCTTACGGGAAACGACGGATAATCATAAATACTGCCGATGGCAAACTCATTTTTAATAAGCATCCGCTTTACGGTAAATAAAGCTCTTACAAAGCCTTTTTCATCAGCGGCTGTGATTTTTATATGAAGGCTTTTGTTTTTCACTTCAGAAAAAAGAGAATAAGCCTCAGCATTTTCATATGTACCGTCTTTGTCTGCCGAAAGAAAAAGATTTCCGTCCGTGAAAATTTCTCCGAACACATTTTTAATATATACGGGTAAAAAGGGAGATACCTCACCCGCACAAACCTTTATTTCATCATCAAAAGAAAACACACCTTTGGTGTTTTCATGCTTAACAGCGGGAAAAACCATAACGAGCTTCCTTTCATTATTCCTTTGCAGAAAAAGTCCATATATTTATATCAGAAAAAATATTTCCCTCTGCCGCGTTTATTTCGCAGGTTGCACTTCTTGTATAGCAGAGTCTGCCGTTTCTGTAAAGAATGGGAATAAAGGGCATTTCAGCCATAAATGCAGAAAGGAAATCCTCCATTGAGCCGTCCCCGCTTTTATAACTGAAATAAGCCTCATCAGAGCTGCAGCTTCCTAAATCTATTCCGTAGGATGCATTTCCTTCGGGAGAGAAGAACTGAGAGAGATCCATAGTTGCGGGAAGCTTTATTTCAGCAAGATAAAGATCATATGCACCTGCTGCAACTGCTTCCTTCATACCCTCGGAGCTGAGAAGCTTTATTGTGACATTAATATTATGTTCTTCCAAGGCACCTGCTATAAGAGAAGCCGTGTTTCTCATAAAGCTGCTGCCCTCATTACAGATAAGCTTAAGCTCCATAGAAATTCCGTCCGCACCGAAACCGCGGGCGGAAAGGAGCTCTGAAGCTTTAAGAGCATCCTGTGAAAGACTGATATCAGAAGACACAGCAGAAAACTTTTCCCACGAAATATTAAAGGGAGATACCGTGCTTCTCGCAAATCCCCTGTATGCGTTTTCTACAATTCCGGGACGGTCAATAGCATAAGACAGAGCCTGTCTGAAGGACGCAAGGAGAAGATTTACATTTGCATGATTTACACCAAGATACACAAGGCTGTTGAGGTAAACATTTGTCACACCGGAATTAACACCCGTAATATTGGAATCTGAAAGATCGGAATAATAAAAATCAATCTCACCCGAAGAAACAAGACTCTCTGCACTTGTATTGCCTTTTACATCCGTAAGTCTTATTGTGCCCACAGTAGGCACCTCGCCGGCATATTTCAGATTTGCTTTCAGAGAAAGCCTTATTCCGTCCTGGCTGAATTGATAATATCCGTTGCCTACAGGAAGGAAATCCTCACTTTCTGCTGTACCTTTTTTCACAACGGGAAAAGTAAGGGCAGCAAGAGCATTCACATCTGCTTCGTCCAGGGTAAAAATAATACTGTTACCCTCTCCTTCCTTGCAGGAGGATATATTTTCGAGAGTATTAGCATAAAGATAGGACTCTTTTGCCTTTTCGTAAGAATATACCACATCCGCGGCTGTAAGCATTGCTCCGTCGGGAAAAACAAGCTCTTCGGTAAGATAAACCTTAAGTGTGCGTCCCGTAAGGCTTTCTGAAGCAGCAAGGTCCGCTTCGGGCATAAATGCCGTGTTTATACGGTAAAGCGAACGGTAAATCAGCGATACAAGACAGCTGTTGAGAACCGTTTTTATGTAGAAAGGATTAAGAGAATCAAGGGATGTATATGGCACACTGAGGCTTCCTCCGGGGAGCGGAATTTCAGTTACCTGCTCTTCGGTTGTTATCTCTTCATTAACTTCTCCTGCGTCACAGGAAGCAAGAGATATAACAAACAGTCCTGCCAATATCAGAGCCGTAATTTTTTTAACGTATATCAAGCCTTTCAATTGAAACCGCCCTTCCTGTCTTATTATCTGTTTCAACAACAACACAATTCATCATACATTCCCCTTCGGGATTTATAAAATGCACGGGAAGTCCCGTGATAACCTTTCTTGACGCACAGGATATTTCAACTCCCAGCACGGAATTGACAACACCTGTCATACCGACATCCGTGATGTATGCCGTGCCTCCGGGAAGAAGCTGCTCATCAGCGGTTCCGATATGCGTGTGAGTGCCAAGCACCGCACTTACCCTGCCGTCGAGATAAAATCCCATCACCCGTTTTTCAGATGTGGCTTCTGCGTGAAAATCCACAAGAATATTTTTCACACCCGCTTCATTCAGCTTTGCAAGAAGCCTGTCTGCTTCATCAAAGGGATTATCAACTGAGTCCATATAAATTCTGCCCATAAGGTTTATAACACCCAGGCGCATTCCTTTTTTTTCAAGTATATAATACCCCTTTCCCGGTGCCTGCCTGTGAAAATTGGCAGGACGAATAAGAGGAACATTTTCATTTTCATATAAGGCCTCTGCCTCGGGTCTTCTGAAGGCATGATTGCCCGTTGTGACCAGATCTGCCCCCGAATCAAGAATATGATTGCACGAGCCCGGAAGAATTCCGTTTCCCTGAGCGGAATTTTCTCCGTTCACAATGCAAAAATCAATATTCTGAGCCTTCTTAAGGGCAGGCAGAACCTTTCTTAAATGCTCGCACCCCTGAGGGGCAACAACATCACCGACAAACAGTATTCTCATAAAATCAACCCATTGCGTGAAATGCTTTCATTATTTTTTCTGCTGCCTGCATAATCCGTAACAGAAAATTATGCTTTATAGACAGCTTGCTTTTGACAGTGTCACTGTTTACTGTTACATCTTATATATTACTTCAAAAAAATCTCCCGGAGATTTTTTTGTCTTCCGGGAGATTAAGTGTTTATTTTGCGTAGTCAAACACACGGTTTTCTCTGATGATATGAACCTTGATCTGACCGGGATATTCAAGCTCTTCTTCGATCTTTTTGGAGATTTCTCTTGCAAGAACAACCATTTTATCATCGCTGACAACATCAGGCTTAACCATAATACGGACTTCTCTGCCCGCCTGAATTGCGAATGATTTTTCAACACCTTCAAATGATGTGGAAATTTCTTCAAGCTGTTCAAGACGCTTGATGTAATTCTGGATGTTTTCACGTCTTGCTCCGGGACGGGCTGCAGAAACGGCATCGGCAGCCTGCACAAGTACAGCAACAAGAGTTTTTGCCTCAACGTCACCGTGATGGGCTTCAATTGCGTGAACAATTTCATCCTTTTCTTTATATTTCTTGGCATATTCAACACCAAGAGAAATATGTGTTCCTTCAATCTCGTGGTCAAGTGCCTTACCGATATCGTGAAGAAGACCTGCACGCTTTGCAGCCTTCACATCAACACCGAGCTCTGAAGCCATAAGACCTGCAAGATATGATACCTCAAGTGAGTGATTAAGTACATTCTGACCGTAACTGGTGCGGTATCTGAGACGGCCGAGAAGCTTGATAAGCTCACCGTTTATACCGTTGACTCCTGCTTCAATAGCAGCTCTTTCACCGGTAGACTTGATAGTAGCCTCAACTTCTCTTTTTGATTTTTCATACATCTCTTCAATTCTTGAAGGATGAATTCTTCCGTCGGTAATAAGCTTTTCAATAGTAAGTCTTGCTACCTCACGGCGTACGGGATCAAAGCTTGATACCGTGATTGCTTCGGGAGTATCGTCAATAATAAGGTCAACACCCGTAATGCTTCCAAGGGTTCTGATGTTTCTGCCTTCACGTCCGATGATACGGCCCTTCATTTCATCGTTGGGAAGGTCAACAACTGAAACAGTTGCTTCGGCTGCATGGTCTGCAGCACAGCGCTGAATTGCGGTTGTGATAATTTCTTTTGCAAGGTTGTCTGCCTCTTCACGGGTACGCTGTTCGATTTCCATGATCTTGAGCGCTTTTTCGTGCACAAGGTCGCCTTCGAGATTCTTGATGATATACTCTTTAGCCTGCTCCTTGGTATAGCCTGAAATCTTTTCAAGCATATCAAACTGGCTTTTCTTAAGAGCTTCTACTTCTTCAAGCTTATCATCGGCATCCTTGATTTTCTTCTGAAGCAGTTCTTCCTTCTTTTCGAGAGCCTCTGTCTTCTTATCAAGAGATTCTTCCTTCTGAATCATTCTGCGTTCCTGACGCTGAACTTCATTTCTTCTCTCTTTGATTTCTTTTTCATACTCGGTTCTCTCTCTATGAATCTCATCCTTAGCTTCAAGGATGGCTTCACGCTTTTTGGTTTCGGCAGTGGTAAGAGCACTGCTGATGATTCTTTTTGCCTCTTCTGTTGCAGAGCCTATAGCCTTTTCTGCTGTTTTACGTCTGTGAATACCGCCGAGAACAAAGCATACGGCACCGCTGACAATTGCAGCTACTACGGCTATAACTATTGCAACAACAATAGAAACCTGCATTAGCAAATACACCTCCTGTTATTTTTTAGGATATGGAAATGTGCGCCTTATAATAACGGCACACAAGAAAACAGTAATAATGCATAAATAAAATCTATATAAAAATCTATTTAAAAGAGAGACAAAATACCGCATATTTGCACTCTCTCGCATTATCCATACTATTTTATAATTTATATTATAAAAAGTCAAGTGTTTTTACTTTACATTTTTGTATAAAGTATAAAAATATTTTATCATCCCGCAATTTGAATATTGTGTTTTATTTATACATATCATCAAGAGAAACCAGTGTAACCAGACCTTCTTTTTCCGCATTTTTTAAGCCTTCCGTAAAACCGCCCTTTGAAAAGATATAAAAATAATATTTTTCGCCATAACCGAAAACCTCTGCATAGTGCTTTATAAGCTCCAGCTCATCAATACCCGTTTTTTCATTTTTATACTTACACGAGCCTATGATATACTCTTTGCCTTCAACAGAAGGACAAACAATATCAATCTGCACTTCTTTTTTTTCTTGGGGGTCAGTACCCCACCATTGTCCTGCGTCAGCAATGAGAACAGGAAGATTATCAGCATAACAAAGAAGATACTCTCTGCACATTTTTTCAAAAATCTGCCCCATAAAATTATGATAATGATTTTTTACCGCCTTTTCATAAATCTGCGAAAAACGTCCGGAAACAATTGCAGACATATTTTTCTGGACAAAGCAATACCAGAAACGGAAAAAGTTATCATCTATTGAATATACAACTTTTTTACTGTTTTTTTCCTGAACGGGGCTTTCTTTTTTCAGGATGCCTAATTCAATCAGAGTTTTAAGGTATTTTACACAAACCGCAGTATCAAGAGAGGTTTTTGTTGAAATCTCATTCACACGGGAAGCTCCGCCTGCAACTGCAGCAATAATTGAATTATACACTGCAGGTTCTCTCAGTTCCTGCTTAAGAAGATTTTCCGGCTCTTCAAAAAGATAAGCAGATGTATTGAAAATATTATCCATAACAGCATCATCAAAATCATCATTTACATCAAGCTTATTGATATAATGCGGAATTCCGCCTGTAATGCCGTATATCATAGCTTGCTGTTCCGGAGTAAGAGACGGATTAAAAACCGCAACCTCCCGATAAGTAAGAGCACTTATCCGGTACTGGGCTGTTCGTCTTCCGTAAAGCGGACTTTCATAGCCTAAAACCTGATTCTCCATAAAGCTCATTGAAGAACCGCACAAAATCAGAAAAATCCTGCTGTTCTGCCATACTTTATCTATAAGATGCTGCAGTCTTGAGGATATTGACGGCTCTGATTTTGCAAGATAAGGGTATTCGTCAATAACAAAAACAAGACGCGTTGTTTCTGCTAAGGCTGTAATAGCATCAAAGGCGTCGTCAAATGAATTATATACCGGTGCATTCATACCTTCCGGTCCGGAATAACAATAGACAGCCTTTGATAAAGCCTCCAGATTTTCTTTTGCCGTTGCACTGAGGGCAGAAAAGAAAACAGTGGGCTTATCCTTACAGAATTCATTTATAAGAGCCGTTTTTCCGACACGGCGGCGTCCGTATACGACTGCACACTCAAAATTTCCTCGGTTATACCGTTTATTAAGATCGTACAGCTCTTTTTCTCTGCAATAAAACATAAATTCACCTCAGAAGCTTGCTGAATCAAAAGTTGCTGAATCGTAAGTTAGTGAAACACGATTCAACAACTTTATTATAAACAGTATTTTCACTTTTGTCAATATAATTGCAAAAGCTGAAAAATCTTTATTCGGCATGAGAAAACAGCTTTGCCGCAGGCCTGCGGCGAAACGCTTTCGTATAGTCCATCGCCGAGGAAAGTTTACTTCCCGTTCGGCGGGACATATAATTTTTTTACTTTATAGGAAGGAATTTCCTATAAAGTAAAAAAAGTTCATCCCTGCCGGAATGAACTTTAACAGTAATATATTCACTGATAAAGACTTAATGTCATTGTTATCAGATCAATGTTTCAATATTCTCCAGAGAAACCGAAGCTCTCAGAATATATCTTGCATCTGCTGCCGTGACTGTATTTTTTCCATTTTCAACCACATCAGATGCTTGTTTCTGCCAATCCTGTAGTTTATCAAGTCCCACGGATGCCCTGAGAGCTGTTCTTGCATCTGAAGCAGTTACCACACCGTCTCCGTTATTGTCACATATTACAATAACAGTATCTTCATCAACAATAGTACCCTCTTTGTCATAAGCCAGGATTTTCATACCGCTGCCGGGGATATCGGATTTTTTTACTTCTTTACCCTGAGCATCTGTAATTTTCAAAGTAATATTATTGTTATCTTCAATAATATCAAAGCCTGTTCCCGGAACAACATAAATATTATCACCGTCGTTTTTGTACTTTTCACCGTTTTTATAGCTTATCTGCGGCATTTCAAGCTTTTCTGTTAATCTGTTTTCTTCATTTTTGCACACTTCACATATTCTTTTCTCTTCACCGTTTTGAGTGTACGAAGCTGATTTTACAGTCACCCACTCACCCCACTTATGCATAAGGGTTGCGGGAATTTCCCGGATCTCTTTTACTCCGCAATAACATTCAACTTCTTTTTCACCGTTTTTGCCGCAGGATGCTTCGGATATAATCTTTTCAATATAACGATGAGTATGCTCATATTTACCCAGAGATACAAATTTTATTCCGTATTCTCCGGCCAGTTTTTCTGCCGTAGAATCAGAATATCCGTATATGACAGCTGATTTATCAAAAGAAAAATTAAACACTGATAATTCAACATCATTATCAAGTATTGTAATAGATTTCAGCGGTGAATAATCACCGTTGATACCAAAACCTATCTCCTCTATTCCATCGGGCAAAACCAGACTTTCCAAAGAAGAACAATCAACAAATGCCATTGTATCAATTTTTCTGAGCCCCGGAGGCAATGTTACTTCTTTTAATGAGTTGCAGTAAGCAAAAGCTTTGGCGTGTATTTCATCAAGGTATTTGGGAAAAACTATACTCTCAAGCCTCTCACATCCGGCAAAAGCATAACCTGAGATAATCTTCACTGTATCCGGAATAGCAACATGCTTCAAAGAAGAACAATACTGAAAAGCCAGATCTTCAACTATTTCAATTTCAGCATTTATTTCTAATTCTGTTATACCGCTGCATCCTAAAAAAGCTGCTGCACCTATTGTAGTAATTTCCTCGGGAATAACAAGGGCTGTTATATTTTTACATTCTGTAAAAGCAAATTCCTCTATTGAATTAACCTTATATCCGCCGAGGGAAGCAGGTATTTCTACTTTTCCCGATATCGCAGAATCTGCTTTTATTATGGTTGCAGTTTCACCGGTCACAGTATAAGTATAGTATCCTTCTGTAAACTCCGGATCACTTTCTTCGGCATTAACCGGAAGTGTTGACATAAACAGCACCATTGCAGTCAACATCAGGCATAGCAATTTTTTCATTCTTTTCATCTCCTACAAAATATTAATTATAATTATAGCCCGATTACGGGCAATTGTCAATATTATCATCTCATTTTACAATTATATTATTGACAAAAAGGATTGATTATATATGATAGTCTTCGACAAATTATGGGAAGAATTAAAGCTGAAAGGGATATCACAATATAAGCTTATAAAGGAATACGGAATAAGCACGGGCCAGCTTGACAGACTGAGAAAAAACGGCAATGTTAACACCCATACACTTGATATTTTGTGCGAAATTCTTGATTGTGAGCTATACGATATTGCAGAACACAAAAAGACAGAAAAATAACCGAAGCAGTGTGGGCGCTGCTTCGGTTTTGTTATTTCATTATTGCTTTTACTGTTTCGGCAACCTCTTTTATTGTTGACGTGTAATACGTGTACTCGCTGTCTTTGAGTGTGCCGAATTCATCGAACAGAAGAGCCTTTATTCCGGCATTGATGCCTGCACCGCAGTCTATGGTGCGGTCCCCCAGCATAATGCAGCTTTCTTTATTCAGAGAATGCTTATCGATGATATAATTCACCGCATCGGGACTGGGTTTAAAGGCAAAGTCCATTTCACGGGTAACAAAATCCGTAAACAAAGGAGTAAGAGAATACAGCTCAAGATACTGACAGGCTACCTTGTCACGGTGGGTATAAAGATAATTTCTGCCGCCGTGGCAGGTGATATATCTCAGAATATCCGGTATGCCCTCATAAGGAATGCCCCGGGGAAGAAAATCGAGGTCATCCTCTATATCATAGAATTCTTTTTCATCCTCCGCTTTCAGTCCGAAATGTCGGAAAGCCTCACGGATACTTATTTTCAGTTTATCGAAAGCTTCTTTCTCATCGATGATTCTGCCGTGGCGTCTGAAAAATTCACAAAGTGCAGCCGTGGTGTGAGGGTATGTATCAAAAAGCATACCGTCAAAATCCCATATAAACTCAGTTATCATTTATGCACAGCTCCTTTGCCGCAACACAGGCACCGAAAACAGGCTCTTTTGCAAGCAATTCACAGGATGAGCACCTGCGTCCTGCAAGGCTTGTAAAATATGAGGTAAATATTTCATCATGCTGAAAAACACCGCCGTAAAGAGCAATATACGGTTTCTCAGGCATTTCCTTAAGAAGTGCTTTAAGAGTAAAATAAAGCAGATCACCCTGATTCGTAAGAATTCTTATGGCAACAGCGTCGCCTTTTTCAGCCGCCTTTGAAACATAAGGTGCAAAGGATGCTATAGTTTTTCTGTCTTTTTCAGTGGAATAGAATTTATCCACAAGCTCCTCCTTTGAAGCAGCACCTGTAAATTCAAGAAGCATTTCGCCTAAAAGAGTATGCTCACCTGTTTTGTCAAGACTTCTCACAGCCTCTCTTATACCGTCAAGTGCAATTCTGTAGCCGCTGCCCTCATCGCCTAAGATATATCCGTAGCCGCCTTTGGTGATTATTTCACCTTTTTCGTTAAAACCTGCAACCATAGAGCCTGTGCCGGCAATAACTACGGCACAGTTTTTCTTTCCTGTAGCCTTAAGTGCAATAAAAAGATCGGAATCCATTATTATATTATCGGAAGAGAATATTCCGTCGCAGAACTCTGCCTTCGTTTTCTCATCAGCTCTGCCGAAAAGTGCGGACGAACCAACGCAGACAGCGTCGAAATGAGAAATGCCCGTGTTTTTTTCAATCTCAAGGAGCATTTCTTTCATATTGCTGCGTGCTTTTTCAAGTCCCTCGGAATAAAAATTAACGGAAGAACCCACAGTACGGAATATTTCATTCAAGCCTTCATCACAGACAAGACAGGTTGTTTTTGTACCACCGCCGTCAATACCGAGAAAATACATAATACTCACCCCGACTTAATAATTCAAATAGGCTCCGAGGAAAAATTTTCCTTCCCCGGAGTCATTTTTGTTTTTATTTTGCTTTTGCTTTTTTTGCCTGCTTAGCTGCTTTTTTTGCATCCTGCTCGGCAACCTTTTTTTCTGCTTCTTCAAGGTTATTTATTGCTTTAGCAAGCTTTTCCTCAAGCTCTGCAAGCTTTTTTCTGCCGGGCTTGTTTTCCATATCGGCTTCATTCTTGGCTTTAATAACGGTAATTTCTTCCGTAAGCTTTTCAACGAGAGCCTTCAGATCCGCAGCCTTCTTTCTGTGGCGGTACAAGGGAATTTCATTGAAATAATCCACACCCTCAATCGGCTTGGGATTCTTTGTATATTTAACGGTAAATATAATAAAGAGAACTCCGCATACAAGCACGAGCACAAGAGAGAAAACCTGGGATATTCTGAGATTTGTGTCGCCAATATAAAGAGAATCCGTACGAAGTCCCTCTACAACGGCTCTTTCAAGTCCGTAGAGAATACCGTAGCCGAGGAATATCTGACCTGAGAACTTACGGAATTTCTGACACATCATATAGAGTATCACAAAGCTGAGAATACACCACAGGGATTCATACAAGAATGTGGGATGAACAGGCTTTGAGGGATCAACCACAATATCCGTACCCGAAGCCACAAGATTGGTAAGATAAGCTTGCGTTTTTACGGAAAACATACCCCAGGGAAGCTCTGTATTCGTGCCGAATGCCTCCTGATTGGCAAAATTGCCCCATCTGCCTATGCCCTGTCCGATAAGAAAGCTCATGCCGCAAAGATCAAGCAGATTAAGAATGTTAAGCTTTTCAACCTTACAAACAACGAGAGCTACCAGTATACCGCCTATAAGTCCGCCGTATATGGCAAGTCCGCCGTTCCATATCTGAAAAATTTCAGAAGGATTGACACTGTAATAATCCCATTTGCTGAAGACATAATAAAGTCTTGCACCGATAATACCGCCCAATGCACCGTAAATGAGAATATCAAGCATTTTATTGATATCCATTTTCCACACGTAGGCTTTTCTGCCGCCGAATAATACGGCAAGAGTAAGTCCGAATGCAATTATAACACCGTACCAGCGGATTGTGACAGGTGCGGAAAGAAAAGGAAGATCAATTTCACAGAATACTGATGAAACCGTAACGGGATCTTTCAGGAAGGAAAAAAATACCTCTGTTTTATCAGGACAAAAAGTCATTTTTATCACCTTTCACCGGGAAACCGGTTATTAAATTATTCGTAATCGTCTTCGTTTTCCCAGTTGTGCCATACAGCCTGAATGTCATCATTATCCTCAAACATTTCAAGCATCTTGCCCATTCTTGTGATGTCGTCGCCCTGTAAGGCTGTGTATGTAGAGGGAACATATTCGGGCTGAGCAGATACAACTGTATAACCGAGCTTTGTAAGAGCTTCACTGACATCGGCAACTGCATTTATTGCTGTGCGGATATCAAAAACACCTTCATCGGGAATAACATCGTCTGCACCTGCTTCAAGTGCATCCTCCATAATCTTATCTTCGTCAACATCCTCACCGTCAACAAGAACAACACCCTGACGGCTGAACATAAACATAACAGAGCCTGACTGACCCATATTGCCGCCGAACTTATCAAAATAGTGACGGACATCGCCTGCAGTTCTGTTTCTGTTGTCGGTAAGAGCTTCTACAACAACTGCAACACCGGAGGGACCGTAGCCTTCATATATAATTTCCTCATAGTTATCGCCGCCGCCTTCACCTGCAGCCTTTTTGATAATTCTGTCGATATTGTCATTGGGAACGTTTGCAGCCTTAGCCTTGGCAATAACGTCCTTGAGCTTTGAGTTACCTGCAGGGTCGGGTCCGCCCTCTTTAACGGCAACTGCAATTTCTCTGCCTATCTTGGTAAAGACCTTTGCTCTCGCATTATCGGTCTTCTCCTTCTTTCTTTTTATGGTACTCCATTTGGAATGTCCGGACATAAAAAACTTCCTTTCAGTTAAAAATAATCATATCGTGACAGCATATTTTATCACATATCTTTCCGATATGCAAGAAAAACCGTATGTATTTATTGAAAAAAATAATAATACGTGATATTATTACGCTTGGTGATATATTTGAAAAGAATTATTATTTATTTAAAGAATTATAAGCTTGAAACAGTCCTGGCACCGCTGTTCAAAATGCTTGAGGCTCTTCTTGAGCTTTTTGTTCCTCTTGTTATCAGGGATATAATTGATACAGGTATTTCTTCGTCAGATACATCATATATCCTGAAGAAATGTATCCTTCTGGCATTTCTTGCTTTCACGGGACTTGCCTTTTCAATAACCGCTCAGTTTTTTGCGGCTAAAGCTGCCGTAGGCTTCTCCTCTTCACTGAGATATGCTCTTTTCAGTCATACGCAAAGCCTCAGCTTCACGGAAATTGACACTCTCGGTACATCAAATCTCATCACCCGCATGACAGGTGACGTTAATCAGGTACAAAACGGTGTGAATCTTACATTAAGACTGTTGCTTCGTTCTCCCTTCGTGGTATTCGGTGCAATGATTATGGCATTTACTATAGATACAAGAAGTGCCCTAATTTTTGCAGGTGCCATAGCTCTTCTTTCCGTGGTTGTTTTTGCAATTATGCTCGGCACCGTTCCCCTTTATAAAAATGTTCAGAAGCATCTTGATAAAGTTCTTGAAAAAACAAGAAGCACACTCACGGGTGTGAGAGTGCTGCGGGCATTTTCAACAGAAGAAAAGGACACTGAAGAGTTTACCCGTCGCAATTCTCTGCTTCTCGGTGCTCAGAGAAAAGCAGGAAGAATATCAGCTCTCCTCAATCCCCTCACATATGTTCTTATAAATGTCGCAATTGCAGTTCTTATATATACGGGAGCTATAAATGTTGAAGCAGGCTTACTCTCCCGTGGTGCGGTTGTCGCACTTTACAATTATATGTCACAGATTCTCGTTGAGCTTATAAAGCTTGCAAATCTTATAATCACTATAACAAAGTCCTTTGCAAGTGCCAACAGAATCAGCGAAGTTTTCGCAATATCCCCCTCGGTCACCTATCCTGATGAGGGTGCCGAGCCTGATTTCAATGCTCCTGCAGTAGAATTCAGAAACGTTTCATTCACCTATAAGAATGCAGGTGAAAAATCTCTTTCGGGCATTAATTTCACCGTAGAAAAAGGTGCAAAAACAGGAATTATCGGCTCTACCGGCTCAGGCAAATCAACTCTTATAAATCTTATTCCCCGTTTTTATGATGCAAGCGAAGGTGAAATTTACATTTTCGGCAATCCGATATCTGCCTACAGCAAAAAAACTCTCGGTTCTCTTATAAGTGTTGTTCCGCAGAAGGCTGTGCTTTTCAGCGGAACCATAAAAGAAAACCTTTTATGGGGCAACAATGAAGCTACGGAAAACGATGTTGCAGCTGCAATAAAAACAGCTCAGGCGGAGGACATAATAGCATCAAAATCCGAAGGTCTGAATGAGCAGATAACCGAGGGCGGAAAAAATCTTTCCGGCGGTCAGAAGCAAAGACTCACAATTGCCAGAGCACTGATAAAAAAAGCTCCTATTATCATTCTCGACGACTCAGCAAGTGCCCTTGATCTTGCAACTGATCTGAAGCTGAGAAAAGCACTTGCTGAGCTTCCCGGTTCACCCACTGTGTTTATAGTTTCCCAGAGAACCTCTTCCGTTATGACCTGCGACAGCATAATTGTTATGGAGGACGGAGAAATCGAGAATATGGACACTCACGAAAATCTTCTCAGAGAAAGCAAGGTTTATAAGGAAATATACGATTCTTTGAACGGAGGTGCTGAAAATGAGTAAACAAAAAGCACCGAAGGGAACACTCAGGAAGGTTCTGAAATTTATATCAGGCTATAAGCTTTCCGTTTTTCTTTCACTTCTTCTTGCGGCATTAAGCGTGGCACTCACGCTTTATATCCCCCTGTTGTTCGGAGATGCCATTGATTTTATAACAGGCAAAGGCAGTGTTGATATAAAAAGTATCATTGCCGTCCTTCTGAAAACAGGCGTTCTTGCAGGAATATCGGCACTCGCCTCCTGGATAATGAACTCCCTTAACAACTCCATAACCTTCTCTGTTGTAAAGGATATCAGAAACCGTGCTTATGAAAAGATCAATTCGCTCCCCTTAAGCTATCTCGACACCCGCAAAAGCGGTGATATAGTCAGCAGAATGATAACAGATGCAGATCAGTTTGCAGACGGTCTTCTTATGGGCTTCACTCAGTTTTTCACGGGAATTCTCACAATAGCAGGCACTCTGGTGCTTATGCTTATGCTGGACTGGAAAATTGCACTGGTTGTGGCTGCCCTCACTCCCGTTTCACTTTTTGTCGCAAAGTTCGTTGCAAAGCATACCTACACATTCTTCTCCGAGCAGTCAAAAATCCGTGCAAAGCAGACTGCGATAATAAATGAGGTTACCGGAAACCTGAAAACCGTAAAAGCATTCGGAAAAGAGAAGGACTGCCTTGAGGATTTTTCCGGAGTAAACGAGGAGCTCAGAAAAATCTCACTCAAAGCCATTTTCTATTCTTCAATCACAAATCCGGCAACACGTTTTGTAAATGCCGTTGTTTATGCTGCAGTTGCCTTTACCGGGGCTCTTGCAGTAATTACGGGCGGAACAATTACCGTAGGCATTCTCACAAGCCTTTTATCTTACGCAAATCAGTATACAAAGCCCTTCAACGAAATCTCCGGTGTTGCTGCTGAGCTTCAGAATGCATTTGCATGTGCCGCAAGAGTTATTGAAATTCTTGAAGAAACACCTGAAATTCCCGACCGTCCCGGTGCATTGGTAAAAGAATCCTCTGACGGCAGAATGCAGATAAGGGATGTATGCTTTTCATATACCGAAGATAAAAAGCTTATAGAAAACTTCTCCCTCGACGTAAAACCGGGTCAGCAAATTGCTATTGTGGGCCCCACCGGATGCGGAAAAACCACATTCATAAATCTTCTTATGCGCTTTTATGATGTTGACAGCGGATGCATTCTTATTGACGGCAAAGACATCAGGGATATCACAAGAAAATCCCTTCGCAGCTGCTACGGTATGGTGCTGCAGGAAACCTGGCTTATGCCCGGCACTATAAGAGATAATATAAAAATGGGCAAGCCCGATGCAACTGACGAGGAAATTATTGAAGCGGCAAGGCTTTCCCACTCCTATTCTTTTATCAAAAGACTGCCTGAAGGTCTTGATACTTATATTGGTGAAGACGGAGGCTCTCTGTCTCAGGGTCAAAAGCAGCTTCTGTGCATAACCCGTGTTATGCTTACAGACCCGCAGATACTGATTCTGGACGAAGCAACCTCTTCCATAGATACAAGAACTGAAATACGTGTACAAAAAGCCTTCAGAACTCTTTTACAGGGAAAAACAAGCTTTGTCGTTGCCCACCGGCTTTCCACAATACTCGGTGCTGATACTATTTTATATATGGAAAAGGGCAGAATTCTGGAAATGGGTACACACACCGAGCTTCTTGAAAAAAACGGCAGATATGCAAAGCTTTTCAGAAGTCAGTTTGAAGCATAATAAATCTTACGGTTTATCACTTCCTGTCTCCAAGCACTGAAGCTGCAGATATTTAAGATATAAAAAAGCATTATGATTCACCCCCCCGGCCCCCAATCTTGGGGGCGAAAAGGTGTTTTTTGATATAAGCTAAATTGCTCACAACGCGAGCAATTTCCTATATATTAAAAAAACCGTGTAAAGCTGATCCTTACACGGCAGAATGAATATTATTTTATTTTTCCGGCAATATTGATTACAGAAAGTCCCTTTTCCTCTGCATATTTCACCGTATATGCACTCCCCCCTGTGTTTCTTTCGAGAAAGGCAATGCAGTAAGAGGAATGATCAACAAGGTATCTGTTTCTCACCTGCATACAGCCGCTGAAGTAAAACGGTGAAAGATATTTTAACTCATCTGCATCCTCAATAAGCCTGCAGAACTCAACCTTTGACTCTTCATTCCAGTTTTTCATATGCCCTTCACAGGGAGCTATTACATGAAGAACCATAGACGGAACACTCTTTTTCAGCTGAGTGAGCACTTTAAGTGCCAGCATATCAAAGCCAACGGCACCGCCGGTGTAAAAATGTGTTACACCGGAAGCAATAAGCCTTTCGGCTTCAGTTCTTATTTTTTCAGATATTTCAGGCACAAGATATAACGGAATGTCTCTGTGACCTGTAAAACAGCAGGATAAATTCTTCAATATTTCACCTCGTTTAAAGAAAGGATATTTATTATGATTATTGACAACATTAAAAATGCAGACAAGTATGCAGGGCTTCATCCTTCTTTCGCTGCAGCGTTTGAAGCACTTGCAGCAATCACCTCCGACACACCCGATGAAAAGATTACTGTTGACGGAGACAATATTTTTATTAACCTTGCGACCTACACAAACAAGAACGTGAAGGATTGCCTTTTTGAGTCCCACAAAAAGTATCTGGATATCCAGTATGTAATCACCGGCGGCGAGCTTATCGACGTGTGCGAAACAGATGATCTCAAGGCTACGGATGACAGACTTGACACAGATGATATTGCTTTTTATGAAAACACTGATGTTTTTTCAACAGCATATCTCAGAGAAGGTGATTTTGTGATCCTTTTCCCGGGAGAAGCTCACAGACCCTGTGTTGCTCCCGACGGCAAGGGCATTAAAACAAAGAAAGCCGTTGCAAAAATTATTTACTGATAAGACGGTTCAGAGCCATTTTCTCGATTTCCGTTGCTGACTCATTCTTATTGAAGTCACCGTTAAGAATATGGCTCTTCTCATGCTCAAGACTCTTTTTCTGCTGTTCTCCTGAGAGATTCTCATTAATATAAATATTATAATCCCCCTGAGCATCAGGAATCGTAAATGCCCTTACCCCCAAAGGTAAGGGTATTTTTCTTATATAAACATTTTCAATCAATAAAAACCCTCCTGTCTGATCTTATTTTATTGTTCTGTTAAGGCATCCACAATTTTTATGAGCTTATCCAAATCTTCAGAGCTTGCTTTTGCAGAAAGGTCAAAAAGCAGCTTTCTTTTTCTGAAAAGCTCATTCTGCATATCCTCTACACTTTCACTTTCCGCTGTAAGAAGACTTATGGGAACTTCAAAATATGCAGCTATTTTTTCAAGTGTTGCAACGGACAGTTTTTTTGTTCTGCCTTTTTTCAATTCTGTAAAAACTGAGCTCCTTACACCTATTCCGGACGCAAGAACCGACAGCTTTATACCTTTTTCGTCACACAACTGTTTTATTATCGAATAAGTATCCATAATATTTCAACCCGCTTCCACTCACACCAAAAAAGATATTGACAAATACAGAATTCTGTATTATTATAATCACAAATACAGTTTTCTGTAATTTTTATGTCACTACGGCATATTATAATACGGTTTTCTGTAATTGTCAAATATTTTTTCAAAAAACACGGTTTTGAGGGAGAAATATATTTTCGGATATACTACAATAAAACCGGTTCCTGAAAAACAGTATACCCTACATTCAGTACCGTTCATGGGACTTCACATAACAAGGAGGTAAAAAACAATGAATATTTCGATCCGTGCAAAAATCAACTGTCCGTTTTTTATTACGGAGAAAAACAATCTTTTATGCTGCGAAGGCTTTGTTGAAAACACCTGTATGACAACAAAATTTCCGGATTCAAAAAAGAAAACCGAGCACATAAAGCAAAACTGCTTAAAAATTGACGGCGGCAGCTGTCCCCTTGCAACAAGCCTTTATGCAAAATATAAAGCTATTGAAGAAAAGGAAGATAAGCTCCGTGAAAAAAAGGCTCAGAACAATATCAGAAATGCTCTTAAGAAAACAGGTTGATTATTTGACATAAATAAGATATTATTAATACATACAGATTAATTACTTATTAAAAAGGAGAACATTATGCCTGATTTCAATAAAAGCTTATTTGAAAATGCTCAGTCCGGTCCCCTGGTGTGCGCACACAGAGGTGTTTCGGGAGCTAATATACCCTGCAACACTATGGCTGCATTCAGAGCCGCACTGTCTCAGGGGGCAGATATAATTGAGCTTGACGTATCAAAAAGCCGCGACGGTGTTTTTTACGTATTCCATCCCGGCATGGAAAAACCCCACCTCGGTTTCCCCATGCTTTTATCAAAGCTTTCATCAAAAACCATAAACAGACTTCGTTTTGTCAACCAGGACGACAATCCTACAGTGTGCAGAATCAACACTCTTGAAGAGGTGCTTTCCTTCCTTAAAGGAAAATGCTATATAAATATAGATAAATTCTGGATCGATATTCCCGGTATTTCTGAGATAATAAGAAAAACGGGAGTAGAAAAACAGGTTATCGTAAAAACAGATACAAAAGAAAAATATCTTAATCAGGTGGAAAAATACGCTCCCGATTTTATGTTTATGCCCATTGTTTCAAAGGAAGACAATATCACGGATGAGCTTGTTAAAAAGGGAATAAACTGCATCGGCGCAGAGGTGCTTTTCACAACTGAAGAGCAGAAGGTCTGCTCTGAGGAATATATAGAATATATGCACTCGAAAAAGATGATCGTATGGGCAAACTCCATAGTCTATAACTATAAATCAGTTCTCAGCGCGGGACATACCGATGATATTGCCGTACAGGGCGAAGAAGACCGCGGATGGGGCTGGCTTATTGACCGCGGCTTTGATATAATTCAGACCGACTGGTGTCTGATGCTCAAAAATTATATCAGGAAAAGAGAGGAGCGATAAAATGAAAAAGATAACCGCAGTTCTTTTGTGCCTGCTTCTTATCTTTTTGTGCTCCTGCAACAGCACAAAAAATGAGGAAACCACTAAAGCATCGGCAGAAGAAACAACGATCCCTGAAGAAATAACCACGGTAGAAAGCCTTGAAATAGAAGAGCTTGACCCGGCACAGGTGCTCACTGTTTATTTTACGCACAACGACCCCATACCTGCGGCAGCAACATATATCAGTGAGCTTACAGAGGGCGGTCTTTATAAAATCGAAACTCTGGGCGAATATCCCGAGGATGAAGCGGAGCTCGTAAAAAAAGCAGCCGAAGAATATAACAATAATGTACGCCCGGCTCTTAAAAATGCACCTACCGATATGCTGGAATACGATGTGGTTTTTCTGTGCTTCCCCGCCTGGAATAATACAATGCCCATGGCACTGTGGACTTTTATAGAAGACTATGATATGCGCGATAAGGCTGTACTTCCCGTTATTTACGGTACTAAAACCGAGCTTTATAATGCTATGAGAGATATCCAGTCTATGGCACCCTCACTGATGCTTGCCGACGGATTTAATTTTACAAGCGATTTTTCAGACTGTGAAGAGGAATTCAACACCTGGCTTAACACCGTGCTTTACGGTTAATGAATACTCAAGAAAACGGCTTCGCCGTACGCCTGCGGCGAAACGCTTTCGTATAGTCCATCGCCGAGGGAAGTTTACTTCCCGTTCGGCGGGACATATAATCTTTTTACTTTATAGGAAGGAATTTCCTATAAAGTAAAAAAATTACGGATTGACTGAAAAGCCAATCCGTATTTTTTATGATATTTAATTTAATATCTTATTTTGCAGCCTTTTTGCCTGCAGGAGCCTTATCCTTAGTAACAGCCTTGATAACAAGGAGAGTGCCTACTGTCAATACTGCACCGAACACGAGAGTGATAGCAGCAACAACAGCATAGGATGAAATTACAGACTGAAGAATACCTGCAAGAACATAGGTTACAAATGAAATAGCAGCAACGGTAATTGCATAGGGAAGCTGAGTATTTACGTGGTTGATGTGGTTAGACTGAGCACCTGCGGAGGACATAATTGTTGTATCCGAAATGGGTGAGCAGTGGTCGCCGCAAACAGCACCTGCAAGACAAGCAGAGATACCGATAACAAGAATAGTTGTGTCTGCGGGGAAGATAGCGGTAACGATAGGAATAAGAATACCGAAGGTACCCCATGATGTACCTGTTGCAAAAGCAAGTCCGCAGGCAACAAGGAAGATAATAGCGGGAAGGAAGTTTGCAAGGCCTGCAGCAGCACCGTTCATAAGGTCTGCAACAAAGAACTTTGCACCGAGAAGGCCTGTCATATTCTTAAGAGCAGTTGCAAATGTAAGAATAGTGATAGCGGGCACCATTGCCTTGAAGCCTTCGGGAATACATTCCATAGCACCCTTTAAGGTGATAATTCTTCTGATCATAAGATATGCCATTGTAAGAACAAGAGCAATAAGTGCGCCCCAGGGAAGACCTACGGTAGCATCTGTGTTTGAGAAAGCGTCAACGAAGGAAGCACCGTCAAGAATACCGCCGTTATAAACGAGAGCAAATATACAGGAAACGATAAGGAATACAACGGGAAGAATAAGATCAATAACCTTACCCTTGGGGTTGCCCTTTTCTTCTGTTTCTGCGTCAACTCTGTCACCTGTGGTGTAGAGGTCGCCGTGGAGCTGAGCGTTCATTTCGTGGAGCTTCATGGGACCGTAGTCAATCTTAAAGAATACTATAGCAAGAATAAATACAAATGTGAGAAGAGAATAGAAATTAAAGGGAATAGCCTGAATGAAGAGCTTGAGTCCCTGTCCCTCTTCCGCATAGCTTGCTACTGCAGCAGCCCAGGAGGAAATGGGAGCTATCATACAGATGGGAGCAGCTGTAGCGTCGATAAGATAAGCGAGCTTTGCTCTTGATATCTTATGAGAGTCTGTAACGGGACGCATAACAGAGCCTACTGTGAGACAGTTGAAATAGTCATCGATAAAAATAAGCACACCGAGTACAAAGGTTGCTATCATAGCGCCTGCACGGGTCTTTATGTTATTTACTGCCCAGTCACCGAAGGCTCTTGAGCCGCCGGACTTATTGATAAGAGCAACCATAATTCCGAGAAGCACAAGGAAAATAAAGATACCTGCACTGTCGGAAACTGCAGCGATAAATCCGTCGTTTATAATATAGTCCATTGCAGTGGTAAACGAGAAACCGCTTTGGAATATATTAGCGGAAAGAAAACCGCCTACAACGATACCGACAAAGAGTGAAGAATAAACTTCCTTGGTGATAAGAGCAAGTGCAATAGCAATGATGGGAGGAATAAGAGCCCAGAATTTTGCAAAATAGTTGCTTGAAGCTGTGGTTCTTACGTCAATTTCGCCTGTGCCTTCACAAGTAGCACAAGTGCCTGTGAATCCGCAGTCTTCACATTCATAGCATGTTCCTTCGCCGTCACAATCGGGGCAGGAATCAAGATAAACGTCAAGAGAAGATTCAGCTGCAGCATCCTCTGCACCTGTAGTTAATACAGCATCTGCGGCTGTGTCATCTGCTGTTGCGCCTGCTGTCATAAACATAAAGCAGCAAAGCATAATTGCAATCAGCATACACATAAGCTTTTTACGTGTTTTCAAAAATAATCATCCTTTCCTAATACTTTAAGTATTACTTTTAATTTTACATATTCTGACATATTTGTCAATACAAATCCGCTTTATTCTGTCTTTGTTATGCATAACAAATGAAAAAAGAAGCTCTGAAGCTTCAGAGTATTGCATTTATTCTGTAAATAAAGTAAAATAAACAGGTAATAATATATAATGAGGTATCAGTATGAGACTTGATAAATACTTAAAGGTTTCCCGACTTGTAAAAAGAAGAACGGTTGCAAACGAGCTCTGCGACGCTAAGCACGTGGATGTAAACGGCAAAACAGCACGCGCCTCCTATGAGGTAAAAGAAGGCGACATTATAGAAATCCAGATGGGCGCAAACAGAATCAAAGCACAGGTCGTTACAATAAGCGAATATGCAACAAAAGAAAATGCATCTTCCATGTATAAGCTTCTCTGATTTAGCTTATTTTCAGAAAAACAGTGTAGTATATCAATAAAAAGGCAGGTGGGATAAAAATGTCAGATGATATCAACAGCTTCGCAAACGGATTGCCGGAAAACGAAAATACAGCTCCTTTTACGGAAAACTGCGGATATAATCCTGAGCCTGATAATAAAAACTCTGATAATTACGGCAATTTCCCGTATGATGGCTCTGAGACTTATTCCTCGCCCGCAAACGGCAGGATAACAGAGATAACTGACGGTGGCGAAAAAAAAGAAAAAAAGCATAAAGCTCGCTTTCCGTTCGGTTATTTTGCAATTATACTTGTTATCTGCATTATCGTAAGCTCTCTTTCAGGTGCAGGCGGTGCATTCTTCATGTATAAAATACTTCCCGTTTCATCTGTTCCGGAAGAAACAAAGTTTACTCCGCAAACAAATGAAGCTGTAACCGAAGAATTCATTTCCGATATTGAAACCACTGAAGAAGGTCTGATAAACACCGGTGCAGTAACGGAAGAAACCTCAGATGAGCCTGAAACAATTCCCGTAACTACAACAGCTCCCGAAACCACGGCAGAGCCCGAAACTGCTTCCCCTGCACTCACCAAAGGAGACATCTATGCCTTTGCCGTGCACAGCATTGTTGCAATAACCAGCACATGGGATGAAACCTTCAATTCCCTTTTCGGCACGTATTCAAGAACCTATCAGAATACCGGCACAGGCTTTATTATCAGCAACCGCGGACATATAATAACAAACTATCATGTGGTGGAAAAAGGTACTGTTCTTACTGTTACCGATTATGCGGGAAATGAATATAAGGCAACTCTCATAGGAAGCGAACCTGCAAATGATTTTGCCGTGCTTAAAATCGATGCAGTTACAATTCCCGCAACCCTCGGTAATTCCTCCGACCTTAAGGTGGGCGACGATATTATGGTAATAGGAAATGCCTTAGGCGAGCTTTCCTACTCCTTTACCGACGGCATTGTAAGCCATCTCAGCAGAAGCGTTACCGTTGAAAGCGGAGAAACAATAAATATGTTCCAGACTAATGCCGCAATAAACAACGGCAATTCGGGCGGTCCCGTATATAATATGGACGGTGAGGTTGTAGGAATAGCAAGTGCTAAATATGCATCCGAAAAAATAGAGGGTCTGGGCTTTTGTATTCCCATAGACGACGTAAAGGGAATGCTTGCCGATATTCTCCTTCAAAGCTTTTCTGCAGAATAGTTTTTCTCAACACGGATAGTACAAAAGAAAACCGACGGCTTTCTGCCGTCGGTTTTTCTTATACCGTTACCGGTATGTTTAATTGGTTCTTTTAAGCTTCGGGAGCTGCAGTTGTTTCTTCTGTTCCTTCTTCTTCACCAAAGCTGAAGCCGAGCTTTTCGAAAAGCTTCATGAATGCATCAAAAAGAGCACCGAGGAACTTAAGAAGAGCTGTAAAATCAAAACCTGACATTTTTTTCACCTCTGTGTATAAATTTATAAATCTGAAAACAATTATTCAGCTGCTGTAGTTGTTTCTCCGCCTAATGCATCCTGAACACCGCCGAGGATATCGCCGAGAGCGAAGTTACCGCCGAGGAATTCTGCAAGAGCAGCAAAAAGGTCAGTTAAGAAATCAATAAAAGCCTTAAGTAAATCTTCCATTATGTACACCTCCTTGAAAGAAAATTATGACACACTATAAGTGTAATCAGGCAGTTGTTTCTTCTTCGGGAGCTGCTTCTTCATCAGAGAAGATCTTTATACCGAGCTTCTCAAAGAAATCTGTAACTATGTCAATAAGTCTCTGGAACAATGCCATCCAATCTTCAATAGAAAAAGAAAAGTCTATAATCATAATTTACACCTCTTTACCCAAAATAAAATCAAATTATGCACCGATTGCGGGATCTTCTGTTGTGCCTTCAGTGGGATAATCATATTCACCGTCTTCGGGGAGAATAAGAATACCAAGCCATGCAAATACCTTCTTGATTGCAGCGAGAAGTTTTTCAATAAAATCGAGAACCTGAGCTTCTGTAATACCTAAGATAGAGCCTTCCATTATTTGCACCTCTCTTTCAGAAATGTGTATTTAGTCATAATTATATTATCACAAACCCAAATACAACTCAAGAGAAAATTACGATTAATTTTATTTCAAAGGGCAAAATTTACACAAATAACACATTTGTGCAATATTTTATTTACTGTAGCGAAACAAATATTTTTTTTCTGCACACTATCAACAAATATCGGCACACTTTATTGTTAAGTGTGCCGATACAATCTGATTATAATACTTTTGAAAGGAAATTTTTAAGTCTCTCACTTACGGGGTGGTTGAATATGTCATCGGGAGTACCCTCTTCAACAATTCTTCCTTCATCCATAAACACAACTCTGTCTGCAACTTCCTTTGCAAAGCCCATTTCGTGGGTTACAACGACCATTGTCATACCGTCGCCGGCAAGGGATTTCATAACATCAAGGACCTCTCCGACCATTTCCGGATCAAGAGCGGAGGTAGGTTCATCAAAAAGCATAACCTCAGGCTCCATACAAAGGGCACGGACAATGGCGACTCTCTGCTTCTGACCGCCTGAAAGCTGGCTGGGATATGCACCTGCCCTGTCCTCAAGTCCTACTTTTCTGAGAAGCTGCTTTGCCTTTTCTTCAGCCTCTTCTTTCGTTTTACGGAGAAGCTGAACGGGAGCAATGGTCATATTTTTAAGAATGTTCATATTGCTGAAAAGGTTAAAATGCTGAAACACCATCCCCATTTTCTGACGGTGAACATTGATATTAACCTTCTTACCGGTGATATCAATGTCATTGAAAAGAATCTGACCGGAAGTGGGAAGCTCAAGCAGATTAAGAGAACGCAGAAGTGTTGATTTGCCGCTGCCCGAAGGCCCGATTATAACAACAACCTCTCCCCTTCTGATGTTGATATCAACACCGTCGAGAGCCTTGACCTTGCCGCCGAAATAATGCTTCTTCAGTCCCTGAACTCTAATAATATCAGCGCTCATTACGGCGAAGCCTCCTTTCAACGGCTGTGAATACATTAGTAAGCACAACTACGGTTATAAGATAAATTATTGCCACGGCAATAAGCGGCATAAAAGCCTGGAAGGTTCTGCCTCTGATAAGGTCGCCTGCCTTAGTAAGATCCATAATTCCCACATAACCGGCAACAGAGGTTTCCTTGAGAAGAGCTATAACTTCATTGAGAAGCGTAGGAAGAGTTGACTTGATTGCCTGAGGCAGAACTATGTTTCTCATAGTCTGGATATAATTAAAGCCCAGTGAACGGCCTGCTTCAAACTGACCGTTATCAATTGACATTATACCGCCTCTGAATATTTCGGCAACATAAGCAGCAGAATTAAAGCCGAAGGCAATAATTGCAACCACAACACCGTTTTTCTGTGATACCAGAATAATAAAATACCATATCATAAGCTGAACAACAACAGGTATACCTCTGATAACGGTTATGTAGATCTTTGCTATTATATTTGCAATTTTAAGGGCAATATATCCTGCACCGCCGCGAAGCTTCAGAGATTCTTCATTTTTATCATATGAAGAACGCACGGCAGCAAGAATAATACCGAACACAAGACCTATTACAATGGCAAAAATTGTAATGATAAATGAATTTATAAAGCCTTCAACAAGCCACTTCCACCTGTCTCCGTCAATAAAGCACAGTTCAAAAGTGGCATAAAGGTCGAGAAACATCTCTTTCAGTGCACCCAAAATCCAACCCTCCTGAATTCAAGAAAAGAGGACGGAATGAACCGTCCTCAGATACGGAAAAACTATTCTCAGGCAGCAGCCTCAGTTGTTTCTTCAGCAGCTTCTTCTGTTGTTTCGTCAGCAGCCTCTGTTGTTTCGTCAGCAGCCTCTGTTGTTTCATCAGCAGCTTCTTCTGCGGGGATGTACTTTGCGATGATATCTGCAACAGTACCGTCTGCTGTAAGCTCTGCAAGAGCATTGTCTATAGCTGTGAGAAGAGCTGTGTTTTCTTTTGCAACTGCAATAGCATAATCTTCAAGAACCCAGTTACCTTCAAGAATCTTGAGGCCTTCGTTAGCAGCTACAAAGTTCTTAGCGGGTTCATTGTCGATAATAACAGCATCAACCTTACCTGCCTTAAGAGCCATAACAGCTTCAGCACCGGTCTTGTAACGGATAACGTTTTCTTCACCGTAGCCGCCGTTTTCAGCTGTATCGGAAGCATAGATATCACCTGTTGTATCCTGCTGTACACCGAACTTCATTGAGCCGTCGCCCTTGAGATCATCAAGAGAAGCAATTGCTGAATCCTCATTTACGATAACAACCTGGATACCTGTTGCATATGACTTTGAGAAGTTTACGCTTTCAAGTCTTTCATCAGTAACAGTCATACCTGCCATACCGATATCGAACTTACCGGTCTGAACACCGCCGATGATGGAACCGAATTCAACGTCCTGAATTTCAAGAGTCATGCCGAGCTTTTCAGCAATCTTGCCTGCGATTTCAACGTCGATACCTGCAAAATCGTCGCCCTCTTTGAATTCATAGGGAGGGAATGCAGCGTTTGTAGCCATTACGAGAACGCCTTCGGTAGCTGTGAGATTTGCAGCAGTTGTTTCATCACCTGCAGCAGTTGTTTCTTCTGTTGAGCCGCCGCAAGCAGCAAAAGCGCCGACAACAAGAACGAGAGTTAAAAGAATTGCAAAAAACTTTTTCATTGTTTTGTCCTCCAATATTTATAATTTGGTATGCGGGTAAACTATACCACCATATGAAAAAAAATGCAAGTGTTTTTGTATATTTATTTGCAAGTTTGTGAAATATAACATCAGGGGAGCTGTAAAACAAGCAACATTTATATATATTGCCCCACACTGATTTATGTTTATACACCAATTTTACATATATAGTATTTTTATGCAATAAATATGTATATTTTTGCATTATTCCGCAGTTACTGCCTTTTTTATTAAAAAGCGGAAAATCAGATACTTTGCGGACAAAAAAACAAGGTGCGGAATTTCTTCCGCACCGATGTTTTTAGCTTTTAACTGACAATTAAGCAGCTGTTGTTTCTTCAACAGTTGTTTCTTCAGCTGTTGTTTCTTCTGCAGTTGTTTCTTCAACAGATTCAACTTCTTCAGCTGTTGTTTCTTCAGTTGTTTCGCCTTCAACAGTTGTTTCTTCAGCAACAGTTGTTTCTTCAGCAACAGTTGTATCTTCAGCAACAGTTGTTTCTTCTGTTGTGCCGTCGCAAGCTGCGAATGCGCCAACAACGAGAACGAGAGTTAAAAGAACAGCGAATAACTTTTTCATAGTTAATTCCTCCAAGTTTTTGGTATGTATTTGTGTTTGACACAACAGGAAATATACCACCGAATGTAAAAAAAAGCAAGTGTTTTGTAATAATTGTTTTAAAGTTTGTGAATACTAGTGGTTTTAATTGCTAAAAAACAAAAAAAACTATGCACTTTAACGCCAATTATTACAATTATTACAGCAAAAGTAACAAACATGAAACCTTTTAATTGTTTATAGTGTCGCTTTCTTGCCTCTTTTTTTGTTTTTTTTGCACAGCAGGACATTTCCTATATATTATATTCATTTCAATTTAAACATATCACATCCGCACAGTTAAAATATCTTTTCAATTGACAAAATAAAAAAATGAGTGTATCCTAAAAACAGGAACTGTAAGGAGAATATGTATTATGAAAAAAACATTTAAACAACTTATATGTTTAACACTCAGTGCTATTTTCGCCATTGTATCTTTTTCCTCCTGTTCAGGCGGCAGTGAAGAAACAACAGCGTCTGAGCCGGATATTTCATCTGCAGAATACAAAATCGGCATCTGTCAGTATATAGAGCATGCAGCTCTCGATTCATCCACAAAAGGCTTTCAGGATGCTCTGAAGGAAAAGCTGGGCGACAAGGTTGCATTCGATTATAAAAACGCAACCGGCGACCGTTCAAATGCAGCTACGATATGCTCAATGTTTGTGGCAGATAAATATAATCTCATTTTTGCTAATTCCACCAATGCGCTTGCAGCGGCAGCACACGCTACAGCAGATATTCCCGTTGTGGGCTGCTCTGTAACAGACTTTGCATCCACTCTCGGCTATGAGGAATGGAACGGCTTCACATCATCCAATGTTACCGGCACATCAGACCTTCTTCCCCTTGAGCTTCAGGCAGATGTTATACACGACCTTTTCCCCGATGCTGAAAATATAGGCATTCTTTTCTGCTCAAGCGAAACCAATTCAAAGTATCAGTCCGATACCATTTCTCAATTTCTTACCAATTACGGATACACCTGCACAGAATATACATTTGTTGACACAACCGATGTTATGGCAGTTACGGAAATTGCTGCTGAAGAATGCGATGTTATCTACACTCCCACTGATAATACAGTAGCAGCAAACACAGAGGTTATAAATAATATTCTTGAACCCGCAAAAATTCCCCTTGTCGCAGGAAATAATGATGTTGCCCGTGAGTGCGGTGTTGCCACTGTCGGCATTGAATACTATGACCTCGGATATAAAGCAGGTATTATGGCATACGAAATTCTCTGCGAGGGTGCAGATCCCGGCACAATGTCAATTGAATATGCAGATAATTACCTGAAAAGATACGTTCCCGACAGATGCAAGGCTCTCGGCATCACAATTCCCGATACATACCGTCCCATAGGTTAATACTGCTTTTATGTTAAAAGACTCAGCATTCCCGGAAAGGAAAGCTGAGTCTTTTTATTTTTATGATTATTCAAGAATAATAGATGTGTTGTATTCATCCACTCCGTAGTGGCCGATGCAGTTTTTAAGCATATCCGCAATATCTGCTTTTTTTCCGTTTACCTTAACCGCATTTCCTGCAAGAGACAACACGGGTGAAAATCTTCCGATAACACCCATAAAAGCATCATACTCGGGAGTGCCTGCAACATAGGGAGCATTTCCCACAAATACATTTCTCACAATCTCCGTAATAAACTCCCTGAGCGGTCTGTCTTTTACGGAATCATCGCATTTCACAAAAAGCTTTTTGCATACTGAACCTATGGTGGCGGTATTAAGTGACTGACCGAAAAACTCTAGAACGGATTTCAGAGCGTCATTCTCGGGAAGACGAAGCTTTCTCATAAGTCTTTCAGGATCATCTGCCATACAATCGAGATATGTATTTATCATCATATCAAACTGACGGCGGAAGTATTCATCATTTGAAAGACCTTCCATGTCCCACTGAAATTCCGGCACGGGGATAGTGCTTATATTGACCTTTGAAGCATTTTCCACCTCTATAAGACGCATAGACGCAGGACAGCCGATAAGAGAGCCTGTGCAAACATCCCAGAAGCGGTTCCCCTTGCCTGAAAGCTTCATTTTAATGCTCTGGTTGTGCATATGTCCGGTAAAGCACAGATGTACACCCTCATCAGCAAGCATTGATGTTATATTTTCCGCATTGGGCATCACAGCATCTCCCACAAGACCGAACAGAGGACATCCGGGAATAAGGGGATAATGATTCATTGCTATCATCATCTGACCGTCTTGCCTTGCCTTTTCAGTTTCACGGAGTATCCATTCTATCTGGGATGCCGTGTATGTATGCTTATTCACGCTGTCGCCGTCATTATTAAGAGCTAAAAGTCTTATTCCGTCGGAAAGCTGTGCCACGTATGACAAGGATTCTCTGTGGACGGATAATGCATCACTGAAGCCGAATTCATAATAAAGATCATAAAGCTCTTCGCGCTTTGTTCCCTCGGGCTCAAGCCTTCCGGTTTCATCGAATGCGAAGGGATGGTCATTGAAATCGTGGCCTGCAGTAATTACAAATATTCTTTTTCCTTTTGCTCTGAGAGTCTTCAGAAGCTCTATAAATTCAAGATGGCTGAGCTTTTCACCGTTAAAGCTGAGATCTCCGGCAATAAGAACGGTGTCTGCCTCATCCGAATTTCCGAGCCATTCAAAGGCTGCCTTATTGATGGCAGAAGTCTCGGCAAAGCATTTCTGCTCATACTGCATAAACTCATGATACTTTTCACCTCTGCAGCCGAGAGACGGTGCAAAATAATGGGTATCCGTTATAACAAAAAACTTAAAGGACATCAGCGGGAACCTCCTTTATAATTCTGAAATTCTCAGGCTTTCTTTCTTTAGGTTCGGGATTCTCTGCCTTTTCTCCCACGGCAATACAAATATCAAATTCAAAATCTTCGGGGATGTCAAGTATCTTCTTCCACTTTCTGCCCTCGGGCGCATCCATAAGTCCTCCGATGCTGGCAATTATGCAGGAGCCGAGTCCCATTCCTTCAGCGGCAATTGCAATATTTTCAACCATAATACCGCTGTTCATACCGTCTTTATTCTCTGAAAATATGAAAAATAATGCAGGAGCACCCTGATATACGGGATTCACATCCCAGCGTGTGTAAGCGGGTGTATCCCAGCCTACCTTGTTTTTGAAATCGGTATTAAGTGCATCCAATGCTTTTTTATCCGTAAGAACTCTTACATGGCAGGGCTGTGAATTTCTGCCGCTGGGTGCCCACATGGCACATTCAAGAAGAATGCCCAGCTCTTCCTGAGTCAAAGGCCTTTCCGTGTAGGATCTTATTGTGCGTCTTTTTAAAACTGCATTTACGGTCTCATTATTTACTTTCATCGGTTATTCCCCACCTTATTATAATATTCATTCACAAGTGACGGCTCTCTTACAGAGGTATAGGCATTGCACATCACATTGATCTTTGACTGAAGAGGGTCTTCGCTGACAATTTTAAGGCATTCATCTCTTTTATCCGCAAAAATCAGAGGATCTGTAAGAATATTTACTCTGTATACAAGATAAACATAATCTTCATACTGAAAAACAGAGGCATTGCCTTCGGCTACAGACTTTATTTTATCATAAAAAACAGAAGAAAACTCGTGGTCATCACTTCCCGCAACAACCGTTTCAAAGGTCTGCTCCGCAAATGGGAAATCCTGAGATATGGTAATATAAGCATTTTCAATTCCGTACTGACTTGTCGCCTGTGTGAGTGCCTTATTGAAAACAGTATTGAGCCTTGCTATATCTGCTTCGGAAAGAGGCTGCTCATTTCCGTATACATCCGTATCTGTCAAGGGCACTCTTATATATCTGAATGCAATATATTTATCAAGAAGGATGCCTCTTAATACAGCATCTGAAATCTCATCCGTGCCGCCCTTATCGAAAAAGGCAATACGCAGCTTTTCAATATAAGCATCGCTTGTTTTTATTTTAAGAAAGGTCTCCTTGCTCACACCGATATTTTTATAATGGGTGCCGAACATATTCCACAGAGAGTTCACCTCTTCGGCAAGAAGAGATTTTTCATCATCCGTAAGAGAAAGCCCGTAGGCTGCAAAGGTGGAATTCACCGCAACATATCTGATACATTTATAGGTTGCCTGGGTTATTCTTCCGTCCTTGCCGCCGCCTGCCTCGGGAGAATTCCACACATCGTCGATATAATATCTGAATATCTCACCGTCAATGGGAGTGCCGTTTACGGAAAGAGGATATCCCTCAGGCTTTTGTGTGCTGCACGCCGTGACAGATATCATAATTAATATAAGCACCTGAAAAATGATAAATACTTTTTTCATTTCAGCCTCCGCCAAAAGGTTATATTTAATATATTATACTTTATTTATGCCGTGTTTTCAACACAAACTTGACTGTAAAAATAATTTGTGCTATAAATATAATGAGGTGTTATGTTGTGTTTGAAAAAGCTCTGATTACCGCACTTAAATCATCAAGTGCCGTAATATATGTAATAACAATGGTTGCTCTGTTTTCCTTTCCCGTAAGCTTCATTATCCATGCATTTTTACCCCCTGTGTTCAATCTCACGGGAATTGAAACATATACGGATAAGGACAATGCTTCCGGAACAGAAAAGAATGAAGAATACCGCATAGATTTTCATATTGAAGCATCAAGCGGCAAATTCTCACCCTATGAATACACCATTGAGGAAATTACTCTTCAGGATGATTCCTTTTTAGATTTTGCCGAAAGCTACGAGGTTATTCTTGATGAGCCCTCCCATTTCACAAAAGACGAGCCTGATGAAATGACAGTGTCCCTTTATATATACACCGATGAAGAATTCGACATTAATGCCGTGTGCAGCGAAGCACAGTTCAAAACAAAGGTTTACGAAAAAGGCTTCGGAGAATTCAAAGTAAAATACGGCAGTGACACATAAACAAACAACCCTGAATCTGCAATAAACAAGCAGCTTCAGGGTCTTTTTTTGTATTTCTTTATATTTCTTTTTGTCTGAGAATTCCTTTATACAGTCCGTCGATGCATTCACCTACGGGGACATAGCCTTTTTTATTGTAATAGCTTTCGAGTGCTTTATTATCATCTGCAGAATCAAGGCGGAAATACTTTTTGCCCTGATTTTTTGCATATTCCTCTGCTTTTCTGAGAAAAACCGCACCCGCGCCCTTCATGTTGAGAGGAACAGCAAAATTATGAAGGTAGAAAGCCTTTTCATCTCTGATCTCAGGCACCGTATCCCAGCGGTCATCCTCGCTTTTAAGCACGGCACAGGCGGCAATTTCACCGTTTACGGGGTGAGAGAGCACAAAAACCTCGCCGTTCTGCCGTTTTTCTTCATAGTATGAAACAGGATATACCTCGTCATATTTTGTGACATTCCATTGCTTTATGCCAACCTCATCCATCCATTTCATACGGCGCAGTATTATTTCAAACATAAGAGGAATTTCATCCTCTCTTATTTTTCTGAATTCATAGTTTTCATAAGGAGTAATACCGTCTTTTATTTTATTCACGCTGTTTATCACCGATTTTTTATCTGCACTCCACAAGGGGGCAACAAGTGTTTTTTTGTTTCCGTCTCCCGTAAGGCGGTGCACTGCCATGGTTTCGGGGATAAGAGGCAGAAGACGGGATAATATATCAAGATACTCCTGTTTTCCGAGCACCTTAACATTTCCTTTTTTATATTCTTCATAAAGAGGGGAATCGGAAATGATATGCAAAAGCTGAATTTTTATTCCGTCCGACTTGTTTGCGATTATATATTTCAGCGTGTTTTCCATATCTTCGGGTGTTTCGCCGGGAAGCCCTGCAATCATATGGGTAATAACATATATGCCGTTTTCGTGAAGTCTTTTTACCGCGGACTCATACTCTTCGTTTTCGTAGCATCTTCTGATATATTCTATAGTTTCCCTCTTTGAGGTCTGAAGTCCCAGCTCTATCCACACAGGCTTTATTTTATTAATTGCGGCAAGCAGCTCAATAACATCATCTCCGAGACAGTCGGGACGAGTTCCTACGGAAAGCACGTCCACCAGAGGATGATTTATTGCCTCATAAAACAGATTTTTCAAGCGTTCAACAGGGGCATAAGTAGATGTAAAGCTCTGAAAATATGCAATATATCCGCCGTTTTTATTTTTATGCTCCACACGCTTTACGGCATTTTCTATCTGCAGCTTTATATTATTGCCTCGTTCCGCAAAATCTCCCGAACCTGCAGAAGAGCAAAAAATACACCCGCCCGTTCCCTTTGTTCCGTCTCGGTTAGGGCAGGTGAATCCCCCGTCAAGGGATATCTTATACAGTTTTTTGCCGAATTTTTCACGGCAGTAATCATTCATCGTTTTCATAATTATTTATGATAGCTTTCGCCTGCGTTTATTTTACAGCCGCGGTATATCTGTTCAAGCAGCATTATTCTTGCAAGGCGGTGTGGAAATGTCATTTTTGACATAGAAAGCCGCACCGAAGAACGGCTCTTTACCTTTTCGCTGAGTCCGTAGGAGCCGCCGATAATAAACACAACATGGCTTATGCCCGAAATCGCACTGTCGGACAAAAGCCTTGCCATATCCTCGGATGAATACAGCTTTCCCTCTATACAAAGGCTTATAACCTTTGCCTTAGGGGGAATTTTTGCAAGTATTTCATCCCCTTCCTTTTCAAGAACGGAATTGATTTCGCTTTCCTTCGGGTTTTCGGAAAGCTGACCTGCCTTTATTTCAATTATATTCACCTTTGCATAGGCTTTTAGTCTTTTGAGATACTCGTCGGACGCCATTTCAAAAAAAGCATCCTTGAGCTTTCCCACTGAAATAATCGTAATTGTCTGCATATTTTCTACCGTTAAAATGTAATGAATTTATCCATATTGCTTACGGGAGCCACCTGAAGGAGATAGTCCCTGCCGCCTACGGCACCCGTGTGCTTCAATGCAGCATTTGTACAGGAAAAGGCTCTGTCGGGCGTGTTGTTTTCACGGCTCAAATGGCCAAGCACAAAACGTCTTACTCCCATCCCGAGAAGCTCTCTTGCCGCAGATGCACAAAGAGTATTTGACATATGGCCTTTTTCCGAGCGTATTCTCGCTTTAAGAGAGGGCGGATACGGTCCGAAATCAAGAAGATCATCATCATAATTCGATTCGAGAAGCACGAGATCACAGTCTCCCAGAGCTCTGAGCATCTCCCCCGTCACCTTACCCGTGTCGGTACATATTCCCACGGTTCTGTCGGGCAGAATTATTTTATATCCGCAGCTTTCTCTTGAATCGTGATATGTATTGAAGCAGGAAACGTGTATGTCCCCTATATTCACACCCGAGGGCATAATTTTTTCATAGGGAAATTTTCCGTTGAGAATATCCTGAGACATTAGTCCCGCTAAAGTACCGCCCGTTGCATAAACAGGGATTTTTCTTGCCCCTGCAAAAACTCTTAAGGCACCCACGTGATCGATGTGCTCGTGGGTAATAAAAACCGCCTTTATGCTGTCGGGAGATATTCCTGCTCTCTCCATAGACAAAAGCAGCTGCTTGTTGTTTGTGCCTGCATCAATAAGCACACCGTAAGAGGCTGTGCCCACATATGCGGAGTTTCCGCTTGAGGATGAACATAGTGTACAGAATCTTGCCATATAAATAACCTATATAATATCCTTCTTCTGAGTAGTATAAAACCAGATTTCGCCCTTGCGCTTTGCCATATAGAAGGTAAAGCCTCCCACAAGACCCGCACTGTCACCTCTTTTGATTTCTCCCGTAAGAGGATTTTTGAAAACATATTTTGAATCGGGCACTATATAAGGCTGAATATTCTTGTGGGATTCAGGGGCATTTTCTGTTCTTATAACCTGAATGAAGCCTGTGCCGTCCTCTTCATTGTGGAACTGCACTGCATACCAGCCCGATTCCTTTTCCGAAAGCTGATAATAATCGCATTTAAGCTCATATTCTGCAGCCTTTCTCCACAAGGGCACCATTTTTCTAGCCGTATTGAAAACGGTTTCGCCCTCATAATAGTCGTGACATACGGTTATTGCAGGAGTGAATGCACACAAGAAGCTGTATTCATCAACATTTCTGCCGTTAGGGAATCTGCTGTCGTTTTCCTTTGCGTGCGCCCTGAAATAGGGAATCCATGAAAACATTTCATAGTTATGAAAAATTCTCTGAGATGTATTTCCTATGTGCATATCCGTATACTGCATAGGCACACTGCGGCACATCATATCCATTTCATTTCTTGTACCGCCTGCCGCACAGTTATCTATAACAAGTCCGGGATTACGAAGTCTCAGCTCATCATAGAGCCTCAGAAGTGCCTGCATATGGAGATTTTCCAAAGCACCCTCACGGTCCTCGCCTTCGTTTTCCTCGAAATATTTGTCGGGAGTAAAATTAAAGTCCTGACGGTAAATATCAATACCGCCTGTTTTTATATGAGCATCCAGCATACCCAGAACAAAATTGAAGCATTCGGGATCGGAATAATTAAGAAGACGGCATTCTTCCTCTTCACCGTCGCTGTTATGTGCTTTAAGGCACCATTCGGGATGAATATAATCAAGCTTGGAGCCTGCCATAACTCTTTCGGGTTCAAACCACACAAGAAGCTGAGAATCATTTTTGTGAAGATAATCGGATATGGGTCTGAAGCCGTCGGGCAGCTGCTCGGGATTGGGAGTCCAGTCACCCACATTCCACCATCTGTGTTCACAGGGATACCAGCCTGCATCTATCCACCAGGCGTCGGGCTTCAGCCCTTTTTTCATATATGTTTCTATAGCTTCAAGCTGATTTTCGGTATTTATCCCCTCAAACTCACTGTAACCGCCTATCATATGAGTATGCAAGAACATAAAGGGAGAAATCTTTTCTCCGTTTTTACCCGTAGGAAGAATGTGTCTGAAATAAAACCTTCTCCAGAGATTTCTTCCCTTGTTTTCGTCACCCTGCCAGAAAAGCATTGTAAGATTCGGGGTACGCATGGTTTCGGCAGGATGAAGCCTCATACGGCATCTTGCCTGAGAAAGGGTATATCTCACACCCTCCTCACAGGGAGAAAGCACCATTTTCCATTTTCCCGGCCAGCCGATACAAAGATGGACCGAATATTCTTCAAAAATAATTGTCATAAAGGGAGATGCACCGTCAGCACCGCGGCAGAATAACGGAGAAATAATCTTCTCACCGTCGAGCCTCTCCTTTGGAAAGCGTGTGAACACCTCATCATTTCTCGTGTCACCGTTGCCGTATATAAGATAAGGCTCTGTGCCCCTGAGCACACCGCTTACGGCAAAATCGGTAAGAATTTCGGAATCGGTTTTTCCGCGGCTTGTGATATCCGCCTCCCATTTTACAACAGGAAAATCAGAATACAGAGTCTCACGTGCAGTTATTATCATACCCTTTGAAGCCACAGCAGAATACTCCGTGGTAATAACAGCACTGTCAGAGGTATGCCTTTTGGTCACGGGACGTAATTCCTCCGGAATACCCTTTGCGGGCACACCGCCGAAGGCAAAGGTTATGGGGATATCGTCCGTTTTTTTACAAGCCGTCATTTTGTTTCTGAGTTTTATATCGGTATTCATATTCACACCTGCTTTAAGATTTTACACTTCGCTTACATCTTTCCGCCGAATTTACCGCCCATTTTTCCGCCGAGCTTTCCGCCCTTCTGGCCGCCGCCGAAATTACGGTCAATAGAAAGAATATTTGTTTCAAATGAGAATACAATTGCATCCTCTTCTCTGCTTCGCTTGAGAGCAAGCTCAATCATTCTGTCGAGCAGCTCTTTATAAGGAACACCTATGGGCTCCCAGAGATAGAAGGACAAGGAGCCGGGAATAGTGTTGATTTCGTTGAGATAAACAGTGTCGGTATCCTCGTCTATCATAAAGTCGATTCTTGACACACCGTTACAGCCGAGCACCTTGAATGCCTTTACTGCAAGAGAACGGATTTCTTCTCTTCTTTCGGGGGTGATATCTGCGGGAATTTTTCTGGCAAGGCTTGCCATACCCTTACTGCCGCCTGTTTTCTTGCTGCCGCCGCCCTGAAGATATTTGTTTTCATAGCTTAATATTTCATCGCTTTTTGCAGGCTGCTCACATTCAGAAGCCTCAGCGTGCTCTGTATCACCGAGAACGGAGCAGTTTATTTCCTTAAGATTTGTGATTGCCTTTTCAACAAGAACAACAGAAGCAAATCTGAAAGCACCGTCAAGAGAGGTGTAAAGCTCCTCATCATTGTGTGCAACACTGATACCTACGGATGAGCCTAAGTTTACAGGCTTTACTATTACGGGATAGCCTATTTTTTCACGGCAGGAATCAATAACCCTTGAGGGCTGGGCAAAATCTGCAGATATAAATCTGAGACAGTCGAGAACGGGTACATCATTGTCCTTAAGCACCGTTTTCATAACATATTTATCCATACCCACAGCGGAAGAAACGACATCACAGCCCACATAAGGAACACCTAAAATCTTAAGAAATCCCTGTAAGGTTCCGTCTTCTACGTTTGTACCGTGAACAATGGGGAATGCAACATCAATTTCGGAAATGACATTGTTTCCGAATTTTGCAAAGGGATAACGCATGATTTTAGCCTTACCGTCTATATTCATAAGAACACAGCGTGTGCTCTTCTTTATGAGCGCGGGAATATTCTTGTATTCTTCAATACAGGAGCATTCAAAGCCTGTATAGAATTCATTATCCTTTGTTATGTAAACGGGAATAACATCATATTTTTCTGCATCAATAGATGCTATTGCCTGCAAAGCGGAAATAACGGAAACCTCGTGCTCAACAGTTTTTCCGCCGAAAAGTACACATAATTTAATTTTCATAATTCACACGCTCCTTTCTTAATAGTTATCGGGAAGGTCATTTTCAAGAAGGATAATCTTCTTTTTATCTGTTTTCATAGCATAAAGGGTGCTTATAGCCTCTGAGAAATCCTCGAAAGTGAGAAGATTTTCTTTGTTGAAGCCTTTTTTCATTATTCCGTTTCTTATGGCAGCGGTCTGCTTTTCACCGATAAGAACGATCTTATCGCAGCACTGTGCAGCATATTCACCGAATTCGCTGTTGAGCTTTTCTTCATCGGCACCCAATTCAACCATACCGGGAGTAACAAGAATTCTCACACCCTCCATATCCTTAAGGGTTGAAAGAGCGGCACGGCAGCCTGCAGGATTTGAGTTGAAGGCATCGTCAATAATTGTAACCTCGCCCTTATTCACAATCTGCATACGGTGAGGCACGGCTTCAATTCTTCTTACATAGCGGTTCATTTCGGAAAGGGGCATACCGAAGCCGTGAGCCGCAGCAATTGCACCTGTTATATTGAGGACATTGTGTCCGCCGATAAGCTTTGTATCAAAATCAGCGGTTTCGCCTGAGGGGGTTCTGACGGTAAACGTTGTACCCGCTGAGGATGCCTTGATATTATATGCATAATAATCACAGTCTTCTGTTGTACCGTAGGAGATATACTTTCTTTTGGGAAGATTGTTTCTTATAACCTCATTATCAAGATTGATATAGAGTCTGCCGTCCTCGGGAAGAGCGTCGCTGAGCTCATACTTGGTTTTGATTATATTTTCCTTTGAGCCGAAGGATTCAAGGTGCTGTTCGCCGAGAGACGTGATAATGCCGTGCCTGGGATGGACAATATCGCAAAGCTCCTTTATATCTCCGACCCATTTTGCACCCATTTCGCAAAGGAATATCTTGTGAATTGCACTCAGAGAGCCGCGCACGGTCTTTACAACACCCATGGGGGTATTGTAGCTTTCGGGAGTAACAAGAGTATCTGTCCATGCACGTAAAATCGTGTAAAGATAGAACTTCACGCTTGTTTTGCCGTATGAGCCTGTAATACCGATAATATCAAGCCCGGGACAGGCACGGAGCATCTTCTTTGCGTCATTGAGATAATATCTGTTGACACATTTTTCTATGGGCTTGTTGATAAGGTTTGCAAGAACTATGTATACGGGAGCCAAAGCACATATAAGACCCAGTCCCAGGAAGCTTAAATTCTTATTGTCGAGTGTGAGAGTATATATCACACCGCCGTAGGATGCAAGAATAAGAATCACTGCTGTAACAAACATTCTCTTTACTCTGGGAGTATAAACAAGGGGCTTTTTGTATTTTTTGCTTCTGTTCTCAACAGCAATTGCAAAAACGCCCGTAAAAAGAGCTACCGCACAAAAAGCCATAAGAGTTTCAGAACGGATAAGTCCCGTAAATGAAAGCAATAAAACGATAAATTCAACAGCATAACGGGATATGTTCTTTCTGAACCAGCCCGCATGTGTGGAAAAACGGTAACCGTTGAGCTGGAACATATGCATATTGAAAATAAGACTTTTGAAAACGGAATAAATTGCAGCAAGTGTAATCATTCCGAAAAGTATCTGCAGATAAGGTGCCATAATGTGCCTCCGTAAAATGTAACTGTATAAAAATCTTTTTCGGTATTAATATTCTGTTATTATCATAATCCCAGGAATGATTTCATAATTGCGTTGAAAAGTACGGGATTGTCAATAAATGAATAGTGTCCTGCGCCCTCAATTCGCGCAAGTCCTGCATCGGGTATCAGCTGTTCCATTTTCTCGGCATCCTGAATGGGAGTTGCCGTATCAAGAGTACCCCAAATGAGGAGGGTGGACTGCTTTATACCTGAAAGAAGATGAGTAAGATCCTCATTTACCACATTTATGAGTATTTTTTTCATAAGGGGCGATGCTGCCTTATAGTCGGCTGAGCCCACCTTTGACTGCATCTTCTCCATAAGCTTCGGTGTGGCACTGAGAAGCTTTTTGCCCAGCTTGATAATTTTTTCCTTCTGAAGCTGTTCAGCGGATTTTTCGGGCTTTATACCTGCGGAATCCACTAAAATGATCTTTGTAACGGTAAAGGGAAGATCATTTCTGTTTACCATTTTGATAATTACTCTGCCGCCGAAGGAGTGTCCCAGAAGAATAACTCTCTTAACTCCCAGATTCTTAATAAATTCAACGGCAAAATCGGTGTAGTCATCCACACACCATTCTCCCGGAGGCTCGGGCGTTTCACCGAAGCCGGGCATATCGGGAGCAGCAACAAAATATTTTGCACTTACGGGAAGTGCGCAGTTTCTGAAAAGCTCGATATTTGAGCCCCAGCCGTGAAGCATTATAACCGCTTCCTCAGCATTTTTATCTCCCATAGTAAAATAATTGACGTTTATATTATTGATCTGCATTAGTATAAATCCCCGTCCTCTCCATAAAAATAGTTCACTGATATTATATGCAGCTTTCCTTTTCAGGTGAAAATCAATCTGTTATAAGAGAGGAAATATCAATAGGTGCGGCATCTGCCCACAGCTTTTCAAGATTATAATACTCTCTCTGATCCTGTAAAAATACGTGAACCACAACATCGTGATAGTCAAGAAGAATCCAGCCTGTTGCCTTGCCTTCCACTTGTCTCGGTTCAATTCCTTCAAGACCGAGCTGATATTCGACCTCATCGGCAAGAGCTCTTACCTGTGTGTTTGAAGTACCTGCCGCAATAACAAAGTAATCGGCAACTATGGTAAGCGAGCCTATTTCAAGAGCAGTGATCTCAACAGCCTTTTTGCTGTCAAGGGCTTTTACTGCAATTTTAAGTTTTTTATTCATATTTTTCCTTCCTTTTATAAGAAATTTATTGTTTTCTCAGTATTATTTCGTTATAGCAATCCACCGTGTCCGGATGTATGGGACGGCATTTTTCACTGAGCTCATATATAGTGAAGCGAAGCCCCTCTTCCATTGCCTTTTCAAGAGAAATCTCTGCTCTTAGTCTCATATCCTCCACTCCGGGATAGCTTCTGTCTGCAGAAATAAAATCTGCCACAAAAAGTATTTTTTCCCCTAAAGACATATTTCTTCTTCCCGTGGTGTGATAGCGCACTGCAGTTATTATCTCTTCATCATAAGAATACGTCTTCCGGAGATAACGTGCACCTGCAATTGCGTGCCAGAGCTTGGGGGCGGCTTTTTCGGTTTCTGTGAGAATTATACCCTCTTTTTCAAAAAATCCGGCATATTCTTCATCACTCAGTTCCTTGAGTACATCATGTCCGAGACCTGCAATATAAGCCTTGTCCGGATCATATCCGTATTTTTCGGCAAGCGCTTTTGCACTTTTTGCAACCTCAAGAGAATGATTATAGCGGAAACCTGACAGCCTCTTATCAATATCCTTCAGCAGTATTTCTTCTTTATACATCCGTATACAGTCCTTTTTGCTTTATATATTCTTCCACTTTTTCGGAAGTATACATTGAAATATCTTTTCCTTCAGAAGCGCGGCTTCTGATTTCGGTGGAGCTTATTACAAAGGGCTCAAAATCAAGAATCAGGCATTCACCGTGCTGTCTTAATTTTTCATCGGCATATTCTTCAAGACATTTTTTATCCGCATTATCTTCACGGGAAACCGCTACCAGGGTCACAAGGCTCAGTATTTCTTCAAATCTGTACCACTTGTCAAAATGCAGAAGCTGGTCGGAGCCGATGAGAAGATACAGCCTTTCTCCCGGAAACATATCCCTTACTGCCTTTACGGTATCAATGGTATAGCTTTTTCCGCCGCGCCTTATTTCAATATCCGACACAATGAATCTGTCATCGTCAAACATAAGTGAACACATATTCATTCTGTCATATTCCCCTGCCCCGGAAATAGTCTTAAAAGGCGACATTGCCGTAGGTATAATAAGCATTTTTTTCAGAGAAAACCGTTCAGACACAAACTCAGCAAGCTTTTTATGTCCGCTGTGAACAGGGTCAAAGCTTCCTCCGAATATACATATTCCGTTATTTGTCATTTTGCATTCTTTTTAGGAAGTCTTTTGTCTCTTCCTTTTTTATCTTCAAAAGGACTTTTCTTTTTGCCCTGAAGCTTTGCAAGTCTTTTTCTCTCCTTAACGGGATTGACCTTTTTCTTGGGTGCAGCCTTTTTCTCTTCGTGAAGAGAGGGACTGTAGCGGTACAAAACGATAACTCCGCCTATAACCTGCACCACCTCACTGCCGGTTTTTGCAGCCAATTCCTCTGCAGCCTCACGGACTGATAAGGGAGAGGTTTCCGTAAGCACTCTCAGCTTTATAAGCTCTCTTGTTCTGAGAGCACCGTCAGTCTGCTCTATAAGTGTATCTGAGATGCCGCCTTTTCCCACCTGAAAAAGCACATCAAGTGTGTTTGCCTGTCCCCTGAGGGCGGCTCTTTCTTTGCTTGTCATATTTTACCTCGTTATTATAATATTTCCGATAATTTTTCCTTAAGTGCTCTCAGAGAATTACCTCTGTGGCTTATTGCATCCTTTTCCTCTGCCGAAAGCTGGGCAAAAGAACGCTCGCCCACCATAAACACGGGATCAAAGCCGAAGCCGTTTTCACCTTTGGGCTCATAGCCTATAGCTCCCTCGCATACACCTGTTACGGAAAACTCTCTTCCGTCGGGAAAAACCACTGCAGCACAGCTGACAAATCTTGCACTGCGCTTCTCATCGGGCACACCGTCAAGCTCTTTTATAAGATGCGCCATCTTTTCGGGATAAGGAGTGTTTTCTCCCATATAACGGGCAGAATACACACCGGGTCTGCCGTCAAGAGCATCTACCATAAGTCCCGAATCGTCAGCGATACAAGGCATTCCCGATTCCTTACAGCCCGAACGTGCCTTAAGAAATGCATTTTCCTCGAAGGTTTCACCTGTTTCTTCAACATCTGTAAGAGATATACCCTTTTCATAATCAAGAAAAACACTTACTCCGAGAGGCGCAAGAATTCTGTGAAGCTCTTCTCTTTTTTTCATATTATGAGTGGCGATTAAAAAATCCATACAATCCACCCCTCTTCTTTTTCTTGCCTTCTTCTTCCTCGCGTGCTTTACGCTCTGCCTCAGCCTTTTCGGCTGCAATGCGCTCTGCCTCTGCCTTTTCGGCTGCAATACGCTCTGCTTCAGCCTTTTCGGCTGCGATGCGCTCTGCCTCAGCCTTTTCGGCTGCGATGCGCTCTGCTTCAGCCTTTTCGGCGGCAATACGCTCTGCCTCTGCTCTTTCGGCAGCAATACGCTCTGCTTCAGCCTTTTCGGCAGCAATACGCTCTGCCTCTGCCTTTTCGGCTGCGATACGCTCTGCTTCAGCCTTTTCGGCAGCGATACGCTCTGCTTCAAGTCTTAAAGCTTCAGCTCTCTTTTCTGCCTCATAAGCTTCGCTTTCGCGGCGGCTGTTCTCTTCTGCTTCGGATGCTTCTTCA
>JAZSNB010000002.1:0-20063 GCA_045536195.1 Acutalibacteraceae bacterium | reverse complement strand
CGAACGAAAGCAGCACCCTTACCGGGCTTTACGTGCTGGAATTCAACGATCTGCCAAACTCCGCCTTCCATTTCAAATGTAACGCCGTTTCTGAAATCGCCGGCTGATACCATAAATATCAATCCTTTCTCGGTAATCAATGATTTATTACCTGTATATAATATATTATTTTTTTACTTTTTTCAAGTACCTGAGTAAATATTTTCGGCATATATACGCTTTTGATAAGAAAAACTGTAAAAATTCACCTTTATTTTTACACTTTTCAGCCAATTACAATAAGCCCTTTGGGGCAGGAGGTGAGATTTATGCTTCCGTTTTCCGTAATCACAGCCATATCCTCTATTCTTACACCGAATTTTCCGGGAAGATAAATGCCCGGCTCAACTGTTACAACATGGCCTGCTTTAAGAGTATGGGGTGCCTTGGGGGAAAGACGGGGAGATTCGTGAATTTCCACGCCTACGCCGTGTCCGAGACCGTGTCCGAAGTTTTTGCCGTAGCCTGCATTTTCTATAACATCGCGGGCGGCTTTGTCGGCATCAACTCCTGAGATACCGTCCTTAAGAGCTTCAAGACCCTTTAACTGAGCCGAAAGAACTGTTTCATACACAGCCTTCATTTCGTCGCTTACATTTCCTATTGCTACGGTTCTTGTCATATCCGAATGATAGCCGTCAACGGTAGCACCGAAGTCCATTGTGAGGAAGTCGCCGTTTTGCAGCTTATAGTCTCCCGGTACGCCGTGAGGCATTGAGGAATTTTTGCCTGCGACGGCTATAGTTTCAAAGGAAACAGCCTCAGCACCGTGTGAGAGCATATAAAAGTCAAGCTCAAGAGAAACCTCTTTTTCGGTGATACCGGGCTTTATAAAGGTAAGAATATGGTTGAATGCATCCTCCGCAATTTTCTGTGCCGCCTTTATTTTTTCGATTTCCTCTTCCGTTTTCACAATTCTTATTTCTTCAATTGCTTCTGAAAGAAGAGATGAGGTTATGAAGGTACAGCCGGGAAGCTTTTCCTTCAATGTGTCAAATTCCATAAGGGTGAGCTTATCATTTTCAACCGCTACATTTGTTACTTCATTTTCTTTGAATAAATTATTTAATTTTTCATATAAATTAGAAGAATCAAATACATATTCTTCACCTATGGCTTTTGCTGCAGCTTCTGTGTAGCGGCTGTCGGTAAAAAACAGAGCGGAGTCTTTCATAATAAGAAGAAGTCCGTCGGAAGAGGGGAACTGAGTAAAATATCTTCTGTTTTCTTCGGAGAAGATAAGTGCGGCATCAGCAAAGCCGCTTACCTTTTTTGCTAATTTTTCTGTGTTGAACATCATACTTTATCACCTGAGCCTTTGCTTTCAAGATATTTTTTTTCTTTTTTTCTTATTGAAAGAAAATGGAAGAATGCCAGAATCTCACGGGATTTATACCTGACTCTGACGGAAATTGCGCCTGCTTTGTTTGCACCCTGTATATCGGTAAACAGCTGATCGCCTATCATGACAAATTCGGATATGTTCACTCCTGCGATATATGCTGCCTTGAAATAGCAGGCGGTGTCGGGCTTGTCGGCATTTGCAATAAAGGGAATATTTCCCAGCTTTTTTGCTATGAGCTTTGCTCTGATATTGTAAGTATTTGTCACGATAATAACGGGCAGACCTGCATCAGAGATATCCGAAAGCCATTTTTTTACGCCGGGGAAAAGTGTGAGCGTGCTGTCGTATACGGTGGTATTGTCAAGATCGATACCCACTGCCTTACCGCCCATAGAGAAGATATCTTCAGGGGTTATGTCCGTTATACTGTCATAAAAGAACTTCGGCATGGAATCCGATGTGAGTGTTGTGTTTTTTTTCATAATTCTCCTGAAAAAACAATAACGAACCTTTGAAAAGGCCCGTTATTTGTTTCGTGATTATTTGTATTTGCGCTTACGAGCAGCTTCTGATTTTTTCTTTCTCTTTACAGAGGGTTTCTCGTAATGCTCTCTTTTACGTACTTCCTGGATAACGCCGTCACGAGATGTCTGACGCTTAAATCTTCTGAGTGCGCTGTCAAGAGATTCGTTTTCTTTTACTTTTACCTGACTCATTGTATTCCCTCCCTCCGCATTCTGCGTGGGTCATTAGCATTAATTCTTTGACATTATACAACAGTACTGAGCCTGTGTCAATATGTTTTTTTGACCTTTTATTATAAATTTTTGTCATTTTCTTCATTAGGTGATTTTATGAGTCTGATGCTGTTGCTTCATACCCTTGTGGGTATATCCCTATTTATTCTCGGGATGCTTATGATAAAGCATTCTCTTAAAGAGACCTTCGCAGAAAAGCTTCATAGGTATCTTCTGAAATTTACCCGTAACCGTGTAAGCGGTGTGTTTACGGGGGCTGCGGTAACCTTCTGTATGCAGTCGTCGTCTGCCTCAAGCGTGCTGACTGCAGCTCTTGTTGACAGCGGATATCTGGATTTATACAGAGCCTTCTGGATAATAGCGGGTGCAAATGCGGGCACTGCTTTTACGGGTCTTATTACTGCAATGGACATTTCTTCTGTTGCTCCCGTTTTTTGTGTGGCAGGGGTGATAATGCTGAGCTTCTGTAAAAAGAAAAAGCTCACAGGTGCAGGTACAATGCTTACAGGACTCGGTCTTTTGTTTATCGGGATGAATTTTATGACAGAGGCGTCTCAGGAGCTTTCAGCTTTTCCGTTTGTTCATAAAGGACTTGTAATGTGCTCATCTCCCGTCACCGGAGTTCTTGCCGGAGCATTCATCACGGCTCTCATACAGTCGTCATCTGCAGTTACTGCAATTCTGCAGAGCCTTGCAGAAAGCGGAATAATAGGAATTGAGCAGGCGTACTATATAATTCTCGGCTCAAACATCGGTACGTGTGCTACCTGTGCGGTTTCCTGTATGGGACTTTCAAGAGGAGCAAAATATGTTTCTTATATGCATATTATTTATAATGCTGCGGGAGCATTTTTGTTTCTTGTTCTCGGAGAAATTTTTCCCGTTTCATATTTTTCCGGGTATGCTTCGTCCGGCAGTATAAAAACTGCCGTGGCCGGAATAAATATCATTTTTAATGCGGTATCTGCTGTCGTTGCCCTGTGTCTTCCGATAAGAAGCTTCAGCAGGGAGAAAGGATACCTCAAAAAGAAGAAACAAAATGCATAAGCCTTTGTGCATATATTTTTAACACAGTTTATAATAATTCGGTTTTTTCTGTTTACTTTATTTTTCTGCTGTGATATAATCAAACAAAAATATGAACAGAGGATAAGTATTATGAAAAAAGTACTTTGTATCATCTTAAGCCTTACTCTTTTATTTTCCTGCACTCTTACTGTATTTGCTTCCGGTGAAGAAGCTTCCGGGACCGTAAACATCAATGAGGTTACTCCTGTCGAAACAGACACTCCCGTGATAATTGTCCGCGGTATGCAGTTTACCGACGGTCTTCAGTTTGACCGTGGTACGGAAAATGCACGTCCTGCAAACGTTCAGTTTGATGCAGGCGAGCTTTTCAGCTATCTTGCAAAAACTCTCGCAGCCGTTATTTCTCAGTTCAGCATTGAAGCAGGTGTTTCCGTTATCTGCGAATATGTTGTGAAGCTTTTCTCTGCTTATCCCTGTGACAGCAACGGTGATTCACTTCATCAGAATGTTACCGCCGCATGGTATCCCGAGGCAGTTTCGGAATATCCCGAAATAATCGACAGAAGCTCCACCGATGAAATCAGCATAGTATCTTCTTTTGCAGACAGATACGGTGCGGATATGGTTTATTATTTTGTTTATGACTGGCGTCTTGATCCTATGGATAATGCCGATCTTCTGAGCGAAACCGTAAACAGAGCGCTTGCCGATCACGGCTGTGAAAAGGTTGATATAGTCTGCTGCAGTATGGGCGGAAGCATTACCATTTCTTATCTTGCAGAATACGGTCACGATAAGGTCAATACCGTTATTTCAAACACATCAGTTATGTTCGGCTCCGATGTTATCACTGACCTTTTTAACGGTAAGGTATGCTTCGATGCAGACGCTGTTGAAAGATATGTTTCATCTATGGTGCCTTCTCTTGCAGGACTTCTCAGATTTGCTAATATCACAGGTGTGCTTGATGCTCTTTGCTCATTTATAAATAATTTTGCCGAAAAGTACAAAACACAGATTTTTGATGAGTCTCTTGTTCCTACATTTGCAACGCTTCCCGGTTTCTGGTCTATGATGAAGGCAGAAAGCTATGAATCCGCAAGAGAGTTTATTTTCAGCGGTAAGGAAGCCGAATATGCAGGACTTCTTACAAGACTTGATGCATTCTATAACAATGTAGCATCAAAAAGACAGACTATTATAGATGAAGCTATTGCAGACGGAATGAAGTTTGCCGTTGTTGCAAGCTACAACACACCTCTCGTGCCTGCATATGAAAGTGCAAAATATCAGGGCGACGGAATGGTTGAAACCTCTCCCATGTCAGGCGGCGCTCTTACATCTGTTGTAGGAAGCACTCTCACCGACGAGCAGCTTGCAATCGGTGACAGCAGATTTATTTCTGCCGACAAGTGCATCAATGCAAACACCTGTTTATACAGAGATTATACATGGTTTTTGAAGGATGCCGGTCACGTAGTAGGCTTATACGGCTCAGATTGTGTATATTTCCTCTTTGCTCTTCTTGAAAGCGAAGAACAGCCCACAATAAATACCTGGAGCAAATATCCTCAGTTTATGCAGAGCAGCGCAGCTGAGAATCTTATTCCTCTTGTATAAAATCCGCTGAGTATTAAGGAGTATTATGAACAGAACAGTTGCTTTGCCCGATAACTGGTATTTGTCAGAGGGGGAAAGCCCCCGGAAAAAAGCAGGAGGCTTTCTGAAAAAACCGGTTTTTCTTCCCGTAAATAAAGAGGGTGTTTATACTCTCAGCAGAAAATTTATATGTCCCAAGCAGATTAATGACACCGTAACGGTGTATTTTACAGGGGATTATTCAAGCCTGGAGGTGTATGTCTCGGGAAAGCGTCTCTCCGAAGAAAAGGATGAAGAGGGAAGAACCGTTTTTGATGTAACTTCCGCACTCAGAAAAGGCAGCACGGTTATAAGTGCCGTGGTAAAGGGAGGAAATACCGAAGCCTTTTATTTCAGAGTAAAAAGAAAAGAATAAAATATGAAAATCTGTCAAAACTTTCTGTAAAAACACAATTCCGCTGATTTTGCGGAATGGGAGGAATTGAATGACTCTCTCGTCAATTATCGGAAAGTATGACAGAAAGCTGAAAAAATATTATAAGGAACAGATGGAGTATGAGGTTACCGAGCCCGCCGCGGTGTGGATCTGTGACAACTACCATATCTGCTCCGCCGGACTTACGGCGGCAAAAAGCTTTGTTTCGCACAATGGCGAAAAAGGTCTTTTGCCGCTTTTTTTGTCGTGTAAAAAACTGGCAGAAAATACGGTGCAGGTAACGGCATCCGGAATAATAAATGCTTTTTCTGACAAAAAGCTCTCTGTTTTTCAGAGTGAGGCTCTGAAGCCTCTTCTTTTCTCTGCCTTTGCCGCTGAATGCTGTGACAGAGCAATAAACGGTGAATTAACCGAAGCTGCAGTGCGCAATCTTATAGGTCTCAGAGAAATTGATTTTTCTTATATCAGAGAAAGAGTATGCATGGCAGAAAAATATCTTCTTGATGACCCTACCGGTGAATACGGAAAATGCGATGAGAAAACAAAGAAGCTTTACCGGGATGCGGTAATGCGTGGAGCAAAAAAAGAGAAAAAGGACGAAACAGCATTCATAAAAGAAAGGCTGAATGCGGCACAAAATGATAAAAACGGAAAAAACCATATAGGCTTTTATCTGGACATAATGCCGTCGGACAAAAAAGCGGGAATCTTATTTATAGCTTCGGAATGGGTGCTGAGTTTTGTGATATCTCTTTTGCTGTCTTTTCTTTTTGCCGACAGCATTATAATCGGCTTTTTTATTCTTTTTCCCGTGTATGCCGTGATAAAGGCTGTGGGAGATATGGTTTTTCCGCGGCTGTTTCCTGCTTTTTCTCTTCCTTCGCTCAAAGAGGAAGAAATTTCTTCAGCAGACACTGTGATTGCCGTGTCCTGTGTTATGCCGCCGCAGGAAAAAGCGGAGGAAATGTATGAGCATCTTGCCTCTGTTTTTTCTGCAGATGCTTCGGAAAATGTGAAGGTTATGCTTCTTGCCGATCTGAGAAACAGTCCTGAGCCTGAGGATTTTTCCGACAAAGCAGAAATTTCTGCAATGAAAAGGCTCACGGACAGGCTGAACAGTGAATTCGGCGGAGGCTTCTCCTTTGCCGTGCGCGACCGTGTGTTTTCGCCGACGGAAAACTGCTATACCGGCTTTGAGAGAAAGCGCGGGGCGATAATGAGCCTGGCAAAATATCTGAGGGATAAAAACAGCGGCGGATTTTCCCTTGTGTACGGAGATACGGAAAACCTGCAGAGTATGAAATATATTCTTGCTCTGGATTCCGATACATCCCTGTCCTTTGAAGGGGTAAGACAGCTGGTTGCCGCTGCAAGCCATCCTCTTAACATTCCCGTAAGGGATGCTGCCCTCGGAAGAGTTGTATCGGGCTACGGAATCATAAATCCCGTGACGGAGACATCTATTGAATCATCGGAAAAAACTTTCTTTTCTTCGGTTTTTACCTTCGGCGGAACAGGTGCATATTCTTCTGCCGTTAATGAAAGATATTCGGATATGTTCGGTGAGGGAATTTTCACGGGAAAGGGACTTATTCATATTGATTCTTTTATTGAAACAGTATGTGATAAATTTGATAACGAGAGAATACTCAGCCACGATATTCTCGAGGGGGCGGTTATGCGCACTGCCTTTTATTCTCAGGTCCGCTTTACCGATTGCTTTCCCTCATCGGTGAAAAAATATTTTCTGCGTCTTCACCGCTGGATAAGAGGGGATGTGCAGAATCTGAGATATATTATAAGACCTCTTAGTATGAACGGGGCTTCTCCTTCAATGCCCTGTCTTGCAAAATATCAGCTTTTTGATAATTTAAGGCGGGCAATCACTCCCGTGCTTTCTTTTATTATTATGACGGCAGCCTGCTTTGCTGACAGCACGGAAGAAGCCTGTTTGTATTTTTTTGTTTCTCTTCTGAGCATTGTTTCGCCCGAGCTTCTGAGCATTATTTTTTCTTTTATAAAAAGAGGCCCTGAGGTATTTTCAAGTTTATATTTTTCGGAGGATATTTCAGGTGTGTATAAGGCATTATGCCGTATTGTGATAAATTGCGGCAGTATTTGTGAGAGTGCTTGCTTTCATTTCGATGCGGTTTTCAGAGCCTTATACAGAAGCTTTATATCAAAGAAAAATCTTCTTCAGTGGACAGCGGCTGCTGATGCTACGGCAAACGCGGGAAGCACAGCCTTGTTTTCGGTTATTCTGCCTGTATTCACTTCCTTGCTGTTTTATGTTAAGGGCTTATACTGTCATCGGCTGATTGCTCTGCTGATACTGATTTTTATTCCTTTTTCGCTGTCCGGCGGAATTAAAAACAGAAAAAGAAAAGAAGCACTGCCCTCAGAGAATGAGAAGAGAATTCTTCAGTCCTTTGCAGCAGGAATGTGGAGCTTTTTTGAAGAAAATGTCACCCCCTTTGAAAATTTTCTTCCTCCCGACAATATTCAGGAAACACCGGTGCCGAAAAGGGCTAAAAGGACCTCACCCACAAATATAGGCTTTTATCTTGTCAGCTGTCTTGCCGCGGCGGATCTTCTTTTTATAGATACAAAAGAGCTTTACAGACGTATTGATGAAACTCTTCATTCAATAGAAATAATGCCTAAATACAACGGACTTTTATATAATTGGTATGACACCGTAAGGCTGAAGCCGCTGCATCCTGCCTTTGTATCCTCCGTAGACTGCGGAAATTTTCTTGTATGTCTCACTGCGCTTAAAGAAGGACTTAAAGAATACGCTGCCGGTGAAAAAGATTTTTATTCTCTGATAAAAAGAATTGAGTCTGTGCTTGAGGCAAGTGATCTTTCTCCTCTTTATGATAAAAGCAGGGAGCTTTTCAGAATAGGTATCGACTGCGAAAGCGGAAAATTGTCATCTTCCTGCTATGATCTTTATATGAGTGAAGCCAGAATGATGTCTTACTATGAATGTGCAAAGCGTCATGTGCCGTCTTCCCATTGGGCAAAACTGGGGCGTCCTCTGAGAAGGAGCGGTCCGTATGTTACTGCAGTTTCCTGGACAGGCACCTTATTTGAATATTTTATGCCTGTTCTTTTTATGTCTGTAATCCCCGGCTCTTTTCAGTACGAAGCACTGAAATCGGGTTTGTTTTTACAGAAAAAATTTGCGGCAAGAGAGAAAATTCCCTACGGCATTTCAGAGAGCTGCTTTTATGCTCTGGACAGTGATATGAGCTACAGATATAAGGCACACGGACTGAAAAAGCTTGCACTTAAAAGAGAAGCTGATGAGGAAAAGGTTGTATCTCCCTACAGCGTTTTTCTGACCCTGCCCTTTGACAGAAAAAGTGCTATGAAAGCACTGGCAGAGTTTTCACGGCTTTATGCTCAGGGAAAATACGGCTTTTACGAGTCTGTGGATTTCACCCGCTCGCGGCAGGACGGCAGCGACTATTCTATTGTCCGCTCATATATGTCGCATCACGTGGGAATGAGCCTTGTTGCCGTGTGCAATACCCTCAGAGACAATATTTTTGTAAAGCGGTTTATGTCGGACAGAGAAATGAAATCCGCAAGAGCACTTCTCGAGGAAAAGCTTCCCGCCCATCCGCCCGTAAGCCGTTTTGTGCAGAATAATCATGATTTCAGAAATAAAAACAAAAAGTCCGGCAGAGGAAATATAAATGCAGAGGGAAGCCGTGTTTTTGCCTGGTCGGGCGGGGCAGTTACTTTATTTGCCGACCTTAACGGAAACAACAGATGTGTGTTCGGCGGAAAAGAAATGTATAAATATACTTCTGTAAGCCGGGGAATAAGTGTCGGTGTGAGTGTGGATGACGGCAGTATAATTCCTTTGTTTCCTTTATATGATAATGATGTACAGCTTACCTCTTCGGGAATGGTTTCCTCTGCCGCAGCGGATGAAACCGGAATTAAAAGTGCTGTTATGGTGCATCCTTATGAAAATGCCCTTCTTATACCTGTGAAGCTGGAAAACGAATCGGATGAGGAGGTGAATGCGGATATCTGTGTTTTTTGTGAGCCTGATTTTCTGAACCTTCTTACAAAGGACCGCCATCCTGCCTTTTCCGATATGTTTTTAAGAGCGGAATATGATAAAAAATCCGAAGCTGCCGTGTTTTACAGATTGAATGAGGACCATGCACCGTCATTTGCCGCAGGCTTCAGCTCAAAAGAAAGCTTTTCTTATTGCTTTGACCGTGAAAGAATAATTAAAAGGCAGAAGGATGCAAAAAGCGTATTCGACCGCGGCTATGACAAAAATGCTTCGGCTGAACGAGGTATAAATCCCGTGTGTGCATTAAAAACAAGTCTTGTCTTAAAACCGGGAGAAAACAAAGAAACCGTTCTTGTGCTGGCATTCGGCAGTGATAAACACAGCGCCCTTCGCACACTTTCTTCGGTGAGAAGCCATGCTTTGCCGTCTTTAACAAAAGGAGAAACGGCAGAATTTCTCAGGGACGGTATGCTTTTTAATTTTGCGGAAAATTTCATTTCCTCCGCATTTTTCTCAGGCAGTCTCTCGCCTCTTGTAAACGAAGCCGCCGCTTCATTTTCTTCCTCGTATGAAGCATTGTGGAAATGCGGTATTTCCGGAGATATTCCTTTGTTTACTGTTTTTCCCGATGCCGGTGCTTCAGAGACTCTTCTGCGAGCCTTTGTGAGATTTCATAAGCGGCTTTCCGAAGCCTCTGTTATTACTGATGCGGTATTTGTGTTTGAGGGGAATAAGGATTACGGCTGCACAGGTCTCAGAAAGCTGATGGCAGTGATAAAAGAGGAAGGACAGTCTGATTTTATTGACAGACACGGCGGTATTCATATTCTGTACAGGGGAAATCTCGACAGGGATTCCTTTGAAGCCGCGGTAGCCTTTTCTTCAGCCTGTTATCCCGATAACGGGTTCAGGTCTTCTCCCGAAAGACACTTTGTGCCGCGGCTTTCTGCGGTGATGCCTTTGTCCGATAAGGATAATTATTTCAGTGAACAGGGTTTTGTTATAAACAGGCATCCGGACATCCCATGGAGCCATACGCTTTCCGATAAATGCTTCGGCACTCTCGTAACGGATATTTCACCCGGCTTTACCTGGGCATATAATTCTTCACTCAATAAGCTTACCCCCTGGTCAAACAATACTGCAACGGATCTTACGGGTGAGCGGCTTTTTATGGAGCTTAACGGCAGAAAATATGATATAACGGATAATGCCACGGTAGTTTTTTCGGACACCTGCGCCTTGTATCTGTGTAAAGCAGATGAGCTTGTTATAAAAACTAAAATTTTTATTCCCGTAGGGGGAATGAAAAAATGTATTGAGATTACACTTGAAAATACAGGGGATAAAAAGGCAGATGTACGGCTGTTTTTCTGTGCATTTCCTTTGCTTGGTGAAAGAGAGAATGACGGAAGATTTCTGAAAATCAACACGGAAAAAAACAGGGTAAGTGTGAAAAACTGCTTGAATACCGATTTCGGCGGTGTGCTTATTCTGGGCTGTGAAAATGATAATGCCTGCGGCTGTGACAGTACGGAAAAGTTTTTCGGATGGCATAAAAAATGTGCAGGAATATTGCAAAAAATTGCGATTCATGGGAAAGCGTCGGAGAAAACGGTTTTTTATCTTCAGTTTTCCCGTGATGATGAATCCGCAAAGCGGCTTATGAATGTGCCGCTTTGTAAAAAAGATGATGTGAGATATTCCTTCAGCACCCCGTACAGCCGCCTTAATGAATTCGCTTCGGCGCTTTTATATCATCAGGTGAAAGATACCAGAATAAATGCCCGCTGCGGTTTTTATCAGTGCTCGGGGGCATACGGCTTCCGTGATCAGCTCCAGGATGCATGTGCACTCATAGGAAGGGATAACCGCCTTGTGAAGCAGCTTATATATAAAGCCGCTTCCGCTCAGTTTCCTGAGGGGGATGTGCTTCACTGGTTTCACGTTATCTACAGAAAAGGATTGATATATAAGGGTGTACGCACCCGCTGCAGTGATGATATGCTGTGGCTTGTGCAAGCGGTTTCAAAATATGTGCTTGAAACGGGCGATAAGGGAATTCTTGATAAAAAAATCCCCTTTGCTAAAGGAGAAATCCTTAAGGAAGGTGAAAATGAACGCTACGGTGAATACCGTCTTTCCGATAAGAATGCCACATTATTTGTTCATTGTCTTGCCGCTCTTAACCGCTCCTTTACAAAGGGTGCACATTCTCTTCCTCTGATAGGAAACGGCGACTGGAACGATTCCTTTTCGCTTGTGGGAAGGGAAGGCTCGGGAGAGAGTGTGTGGCTTGCGATGTTTATACGGAAAACGGCTTCTGATTTTGCAAAAATTTGTGATATGAGAAAAGAGCATGAGCTTTCCGCGCATCTTAAAAGGGTGGCGGAGGAATATACCGCTGCTGCAGAAAAATATGCATGGAACGGCAGATGGTATCTGAGAGGCTTTTATGACAATTCGGATACTCTGGGTGATGAGGGAAACGAATGCTGTGAGATTGATCTTCTTACTCAGGCATGGAGCGTGCTGTCGGATATGCCCGATAAAAGCAGGAGACGGCAGGCGCTGAAAAGTGCCTGTGAAAAGCTTTTCGATGAAGAAAACGGTGTTGTTAAGCTGTTTTCTCCGCCCTTTAATGAAAAAAGCAGACCCACCGGATATGTAAACAGGTATCCTGAAGGAATGAGGGAAAACGGCGGTCAGTATACCCACGCTGCAGTATGGTTTTGTACGGCACTGTTCACAGAGGGTATGAGAGCAGAGGGAGAAAAGGTGCTTTCAGCCCTTCTTCCCAATGAAAAATATAAAAACGGCTGCGGTGAATATTATAAAACCGAGCCCTATGCTCTGTGCGGGGATGTGTATTCGGCTGAGGGGCACGAGGGAAGAGGAGGCTGGAGCCTTTATACCGGAAGTGCTGGCTGGTTTATTCAGCTTGCTGATTATCTTGAGGATATGTGACAGATAAAGCTGATTGAAGCTGTCCTTGTGCGGCAATATGATATTGTGCCGTACAGGGATGCTTTTTCAGTTGCTTTTATTGCGGATATTCCCGGATATGATATGCGGACGGACCTCTTTTTTCCGTTTTTTTGCACAGCAGAATAATTTATATTTTTTCTATTGCATTTTATTTACCCGTGTGCTATTATTTATTAGATTATTATGGAATAGAGGTATTATTATGCCCGAAAACAGATTTACCCCCTGTGTTATACTGCCGGGAATCGGTCAGTCAAAGGTTGAATTGGTCGATAAAAACGGTCAGAAAATAAAAATGGCGTGGCCTCTGGATGTAGACGGCGAGGCAGTTCTGGGCCAGCTTAAGGCACCTCTGATGAAAATGATGCTTTTCAGAAAGGATGCAGGCTTTTCCGATAAGGTAGCTTCAATTCTTGAGGAAATTGCAGACCCCATCACTTCACTTCCCGACGGAAGCATGAAGAATAATCTCAGGGTCGTTTCATACCCTCAGAGCCTTGCCGAATGTACGGCGGATGAGAAAAGATATATCTACAAAATGGTTCCCCTGCAGATGCTCAGTGAAAGAATAGGTGAAGAAAATCTTTATTTCTTCGCTTATAATTCCTTCGGAGATACATATGAAACGGCAAAAGAGCTCAGTGCTTTTATTGACCGTGTAAAGGAAAAAACAGGCTCAGACAAGGTAAATCTTGTACCTGTAAGCCTCGGCGGTGCTCTCTCAACCGCATATTTCCAGCTTTTCAGAGAGAAAAAAGATATCAAGCGTGTTATGTATTTTGTTGCCGCCCTGGGCGGAAGCCTTCTTATAGCAGATATTATGGACAAGGCTGTAAAAACAGAAAACGGACTTGCTATGGTAGAGATGCTAGCGAATGCAAAAACAGCAGAAAGCCTCGGCGGGCTTCTTAAAATGCTTCCCGAGGGTGTTTTTGAAAAAACCGTTGACAAGGCACTTGATGCTCTTATAAGCAAGGTGCTTGCAAATTCGCTTTCAATGTGGGGCATTATCCCCCCTGAAAGATATCCCGCACTCAGTGCAAAGTATCTTTCGGATAAGGCACATGCCTCTCTTAAGGAGAAGGCAGACAGATTCTATGAATACCGTCTCGGCTTCAAGGAAACCGTGAAGGAGCTTGAGGCTGAAGGAGTGGAATTCTTCGCAGTTGCAGGCTACGGTCTTCCTCTTATGCAGCTTGCGAAATCAGACAATGTGTCCTCCGACGGTATCATTCAGATTTCCTCGACCACGCTCGGAGCTCTCAGCGCTCCTCTCGGAGAGAAGCTTACACACTTCCCCGAAGAAGGAAAACACTGCACCGACAGCACCCACAGCCATCTGTCACCCGACGGCACTGTTGATGCTTCATACGGAATGTGGCCGGAACGAACATGGTATTTTGCTTCTCAGGGACACGATGCAACAGCCTATAACGACAAGGCACTCGGTGTTGCTGCCCGTGTTCTTTCAGATGACAGCTTTACAGATATTTATTCCGATGCTGATTATCCTCAGTTCGGAGTTGCACAGGATAACAGAAAGTAAGGAGAGAAAAAAATGGCATTCAGAAGAAAAAAGTATTCTCCGGAACCCTTCGGGGTTGGTGAACCTGCTGTAGTCGATGTTGATGATGTTAACGATTATACCGAAGAACTGACACCGGCTGCAGTAAAAAAAGATGAATTCGCATTCAAAGTAAGAAATCTTACCAAGGACTACGACGGAAATATTGTTCTTAATAATATTTCATTCGATATTCCCGCAGGTAAAATTGTCGGACTTTTAGGACCCAACGGCTGCGGTAAGACCACTCTTATGAAAATACTTGTAGGTCTTATTCACGACTATTCGGGTATGATCAAGGTCGGCGGCAGACCCATCGGTATCGGTTCAAAGGCACACGTTGCCTATCTCCCCGACAATACCTTTTTCCCCGACAGATTCCGTACAATTGACTGTATCAACTACTACGGTGATTTCTTCAAGGATTTTGACAAGGTTAAGGCTGTTGAATTTGCAGCCCGCTTCGGACTTGACCTCAATCAGAGAGTAAAGACCATGTCAAAGGGTATGAAGGAAAAGCTCCAGCTTCTTGTTGTTATGTCAAGAAGCGCTGATATTTATGTTCTCGACGAGCCTCTCGGCGGTGTTGACCCCGCAGCAAGAAGTGTTATTCTTGACATAATTATGAGCAACTACAAGGAAAACGCAACAGTTATCCTTTCTACTCATCTTGTGAATGACCTTGAACACAGCTTTGACCATATTCTTATGCTGGGTCACGGTTCAATTCTTGTAAATACCGGTATCGAAACACTTCGCTCCACCGGTAAAACTGTTGAAGAAATATTCAAGGAGGTTATCGGCGATGCTTGGGAAGTTGACTAAAAATTCATTTAAGGCAAATATGCACTCGGTTTCAAGTGTATATGTGGCTATGGGAATCATCGGCGTCATCATGGCGGTGCTCCTTCTTGTAGACTGGACTAAATGGGGAGATACAGGCACGGGTCTGGGGCTTGTTATAAAAATCCTCGCTTCGGGTGCCTTGTGTCTTACTGCAGGCATCGGTATGATAATGACCATTACGGGTATCGTTTCCGAATATCAGAGAAATATGTTCGGATATGAGGGCCACCTCACAATGACTCTTCCCGTAAAGAGCAGCACACTGCTTCTTTCAAAGTGGATATCCGGCTCCTTCTGGGTGCTTCTCAACTATCTTCTTCTGTGCATATGTGCTTTCGGTTCTCTTATCTATGTTATTAATCATTCCGTGAATATTGTTCAGGGTAATTCAATGTATTATTCGGTGTATGAGCTTGTTATACAGATGATTGAAGAGCTCTGCCGTTCCGCAGGTATTGCAACTCCCTCTATGTCGGTGCTTCTCAGCCTTGCTTCTCTTTATGCATTCGACGGTGCTGTAAGAGCCTGTGTGTTTGTTCTTATGATTTTCTTCGCAATCACAATTTCCAACTGCCGTCCCTTCCATAAGATAGGCAAATTCGGAAAGATTCTTTATTTCTTCGGTGTATTCTTTGCCGTTTCAACCTTCTCAAGCATGGTAACAAAGCTTATCAAGATTTATTTTATTATCTCCGAAACAGCTTATACCATCACTCTTTCAGAGGCAGAGGTTGCAGCAGCCTGGGATCTCGGCTTCGGTGCATATTCAATAACAAATCTTTACTGTACCGCAATGGCTGCAGTATTCATCTTTGTTATTACCACCGTGCTTATTGACAGAAGAGTTAATGTCAGCTGATAAAACGGTGAATAATTAAACTGACAGGCGGTGAAAAGTGTGGAGTTCAGGATAATTGATATTTCAAAGGATCTTGTGAAATGCGAACCCTATCCGGGTGACCCTGTTCCCGAGCTTTCTGTTTTTTCAAGCTTTGCTTCGGGCGACGGCTGCAATATGGCAAGACTCAATACCACGCTTCACTGCGGTACCCATGCCGATGCTCCTCTTCATTTTATCCCCGGGGGAAAAACAATAAACGCTGTACCTCTTGACAAGTTTATAGGAGAATGCCGTGTTATTGAGGTTAATACTGACAGAATTACGGGGGATTATGTGGACAGATATTTTCCGCGCAGCTGTAAGAGAATTCTTATAAAGAGCGGCGGTAAGGCATATTTTGACAAAACCGGTGCAGAAGAGCTTGCCTTTTACGGCTATACACTTGTGGGAACCGATTCCATGTCTGTAGGCAGTGCCGAAGACCAGACGGGCCCTCACAGAGCAATTCTGAGTGAGAATATAGCTGTGCTTGAAAATCTCAATCTGGATGCGGTTAAACCGGGTAAGTATTTTCTGATTGCTCCTCCCGTGAAAATCAGCGGTGTGGAGGCTTCTCCCGTAAGGGCACTGCTGCTTGACGGATATGTGTTCTGGAGCAATTAATCTGTTTTTACAAATTATTGTGAAAATACTTTCAGCCTTTGTGTATTTTAATGATTGATAAATTTTTAACATTATTGTAAAATACTAAAGGCATTTAAAAAGTTTTTAATTTTATATTCATTTATAAAGGAGTTATGATTATGAGCGCACTTAACAAAAAGACAGTTGAAGATATTGCTGTCAAAGGCAAAAGAGTTCTTGTACGTTGCGATTTCAACGTAAAGATGGAAAACGGTGTTATCACCAGCGATAAGAGAATCGTTGCTTCTCTTCCCACAATCAAGTATCTTCTTGATAACGGTGCAAAGGTTATTCTTTGCTCTCACCTCGGACGTCCCAAGGGTGAATTCAATCCTGAGTTTTCAATGGCTCCCGTTGCTGCACGTCTTTCCGAGCTTCTCGGCTTTGAAGTAAAGCTTGCTTCAGACGTTGTAGGTGAAAGTGCACAGGCACTTGCAGCCGAAGTAAAAGAAGGCGAAGCAGTTCTTCTTGAAAATGTACGTTTTGAAAAGGGCGAAACAAAGAACGATGAAGAGCTTTCAAAGAAGTTTGCAGCTCTTGCTGATATATTTGTAAACGATGCTTTCGGTTCTGCTCACAGAGCTCACTCCTCTACAGCAGGTGTTGCTGATTATCTTCCCTCTGCAGTAGGCTATCTTATCCAGAAGGAAATTCAGTTCATCGGCGGCGCTCTTGAGAATCCCAAGAGACCTCTTGTTGCTATCCTCGGCGGTGCAAAGGTTTCCGACAAGATCGGTGTTATCGAAAATCTTATTGACAAGTGCGACACACTTATCATCGGCGGCGGTATGGCATATACATTTATGCGCGCTCTCGGTCATCATGTAGGCACATCCATCTGTGAAGAAGATAAGGTTGAGCTTGCAAAGAGCCTTATGGCTAAGGCTGAAGAAAAGGGCGTTAAGTTCCTTATTCCTCAGGACAACCGTGTAGGTAAGGAATATGCTCCCGATACAGAGCATATGCTTGTAAACTCCGACGAAATTCCCGACGGCTGGATGGGTCTTGATATCGGTCCTGCAACAGAAAAGCTTTTCTCTGACGCTGTTAAGGGCGCAGGCACAGTTATCTGGAACGGACCTATGGGTGTTTCCGAATGGGAAAACTTCGCATCAGGCACAATTGCAGTAGCTAAGGCTGTTGCAGAATCAGGCTCAATTTCCATCATCGGCGGCGGTGACTCTGCTGCAGCTGTAAAGAAGCTCGGCTTCTCAGACAAGATGAGCCACATCTCCACAGGCGGCGGTGCATCACTCGAATACCTCGAAGGCAAGGTTCTTCCCGGTATCGCTTGCATCGACGAGAAATAAGTTATATAAAAATTACGGTTTACCGGCAGTTTTGTCGGTAAACCTATTTTTCGGAGGATAATGAAATGAAAAAAGATATGAGAAAAGCAGTTATCGCAGGTAACTGGAAAATGAACAAAACTCCCGCTCAGGCAAAGGCTCTTATTGAAGAAATGAAACCCCTTGTAAAGGATGCAGACTGTGAAGTTGTTCTTTGCGTTCCTTTTGTAGATATCCCCGCAGCAGTTGAAGCTGCAAAGGGCTCAAATATCAAAATCGGTGCAGAAAACGTACATTTCAAGGCTTCTGGTGCATACACAGGCGAAATCGCTGCTGATATGCTCGTTGAACTCGGTGTTGAATATGTTGTTATCGGTCACAGCGAAAGAAGACAGTATTTCGGTGAAACAGACCAGACTGTAAATCTTCGCACACTTGCTGCTCTTGAAGCAGGTCTCAAGCCCATCGTATGTGTAGGTGAAACTCTTGAGCAGAGAGAACTCGGCTACACTGAAACTCTTCTTAAGTTCCAGACAAAGATGGCTCTTACAAATGTTACAGCCGAACAGCTTAAGAACGTTATTATTGCTTATGAACCCGTATGGGCAATCGGCACAGGTGTTACTGCAACTGATGATCAGGCTGACGAAGGCAACGGCTTCTGCAGAGCTGCTATTGCTGAAGCTTACGGTGCAGATGTTGCCGAAACAGTTACAATTCAGTACGGCGGATCAATGAATCCCAAGAATGCCGATGCTCTTGTGGCAAAGGTAAACGTTGACGGCGGTCTCATCGGCGGTGCTTCTCTCAAGGCTGAGGATTTCTCAGTTATCGTAAAGGCAGCATCAAAGTAATCCGGGACGCATTAAACGGCTTTCTGATATAATATTTTACCCGACAGTATTTTATAAGAGGTATATAATAAAATGAAAAAACCTGTTGTTTTGTGTATTATGGACGGCTTCGGTATCAGAGACTGTGATGCCGGCAATGCCATAAAATTTGCAAAAACTCCCAATCTTGATAAATTCTTCTCAGAAAACCCCTTCACCACAATCGGAGCTTCCGGACTTGATGTAGGTCTTCCCGACGGACAGATGGGTAACTCTGAGGTAGGTCATACCAATATCGGTGCCGGCAGAGTTGTTTATCAGATGCTCGTGAAGATTTCAAAGTCTATCAAGGACGGAGATTTCTTCAATATTCCCGCACTTATCAGCGCGATGGAAAACTGTAAGGAAAAGGGCACAGCTCTTCATCTTATGGGTCTTCTTTCCGATGGCGGTGTTCACAGCCATATCGAACACCTTTTCGGACTTCTTGAAATGGCTAAGAACTACGGTCTCAAAAAGGTTTATGTTCACTGTATTATGGACGGCAGAGATGTTTCCGTTACATCAGGTAAGGGCTTTGTCAATGACGTGGAAGTAAAGTGCAAGGAGCTTGGTGTAGGTGAAATTGCTACCATCACAGGCAGATATTTTGCTATGGACCGTGACTTTGCCTGGGACAGAGTTGAAAAGGCTTATGCTGCATTTGTGTACGGTGAAGGTATTGAAGACAGCGATGCTGTAGGCTCAATGCAGAAGTCATATGATAAGGAAGTTACCGATGAATTTATTGTTCCCACGGTTGTAAACAAGGAAGGTACAATAAAGGCTGATGATTCAGTTGTATTCTTCAACTTCCGTCCTGACCGCGCACGTCAGATCACACGTACATTTGTTGACCCCGACTTTGACGGCTTTGAAAGAAGAAACGGCTTCTTCCCCCTCAATTTCGTTTGTATGACTCAGTATGATGAAACAATGCCCAATGTTTCTGTAGCGTTCCCTCCCGAGGAGCTCACAAAGACCTTCGGTGAATATCTTCAGGATTGCGGCAAGACACAGCTGAGAATTGCCGAAACACAGAAGTACGCTCACGTAACATTCTTCTTTAACGGCGGTGAAGAAAAGACCTTCAAGGGCGAAGACAGAATTCTTATTCAGTCTCCCGATGTTCCCACCTTTGATCTTCAGCCTGAAATGAGTGCATATCCCGTAAGAGATACTGTTTGCGAAAAGATCAGAAGCGGTGAATATGATGCTGTAATTCTCAACTTTGCAAACTGCGATATGGTAGGACACACAGGTGTGTGGGAAGCAGCTGTAAAGGCTGTTGAGGCAGTTGACGAATGTGTAGGCGATGTTGTAAAGGCAACTCTTGATATGGGCGGTGTCTGCTTTATCACTGCAGACCACGGCAATGCAGACAGAATGGTAGGAGAAGACGGCAACCCCTTCACTCCCCATACCACAAATCCCGTTCCCTTCTGTGTAGTAGGCTATCCCTGCGAGCTTAAAGAGGGCGGAAGACTTGCTGATATCTGTCCCACAATGCTGAAGGTAATGGGACTCAGCCAGCCCGCAGAAATGACAGGCGAATGTCTTATTAAATAAAATTACATAATTTTATACAGAGGATGTATCATTATGATATGTCCTCTTTTTTGCCTCTTCACGGAAAGTTGGGGAATCATATTACTCACTTTAATCATTTTGTGCTTCGCACTTGGGAACCCCCGGCGAGGGTTCCCAACGAAAAACAGTCCACCGGACTGTTTT
>JAZSNB010000004.1:0-32071 GCA_045536195.1 Acutalibacteraceae bacterium | reverse complement strand
CCATTGTCTCTGACCGACCTTTAAGGTTATCTCCTGACCGAGCTCAAGCTTTACATCACCGTTATGGCAGATGTGCTCCGATACTACAAGCTCACCGCTGTTTTCGGGAAGTCTGCCCGAGGTCAGATGTATGGGAATAATATCAGTGAAGCCGTGGGGAATGCCTGCAATAAACATATAGGGCTTATATTCATTTGCAGAGCCTATCTCAGCATAGCCTATATCCTGAATATAGGTATATTTTTTTACCCTTTCATCTTGTGCTGCTGTGTCGAAATCCTCTTTTTTAACATTATTGAAGCCTACGTGATAGCTGCCGTTATACATTTCGGCATAATTTATCAGATAGCTTTGCACCGTGACAAAGGCTTCAATAGTTGCCGTGAACATTGCAACGGAAAGAATTATACCGATTATGGTTACAATCGTTCTTGTTTTGTTTTCCTTTAATGTCCGTGCGGTGAATTGTTTAAAGATATTCATAGCGTTCACCTCACTTATTTATAAGGCGGTCGCTCGAGATTTTGCCGTCATTTATAGAGATAATTCTGTCTGCCTGTAAAGCGATGGATTCATCGTGCGTGATAACAATAAGTGTCTGAGAGTATTTCTTGTTTGAAAGCTTAAGCAGCTCTACTATTTCGTGGCTGTTTTTTGAGTCAAGGTTACCTGTCGGTTCATCGGCAAGCATAACGGCAGGATTATTTATAAGTGCCCTGCCGATAGAAACTCTCTGCTGCTGACCGCCTGAAAGCTCATTTGGAAGATGCCTTTCTCTGCCTGTAAGCGAAAGCAGACCTATAAGTTCCTGAAGATATTTTTTATCAACCCTTTTACCGTCCATAAGCACAGGCAAGGTGATATTTTCCGTTACGTTCAGAACCGGAATAAGATTATAGAACTGATAAATAAGTCCTACTTGTCTTCGGCGGAAGATTGCAAGCTGGTCTTCGTTCTGAGCGTAAACATCCTGTCCGTCAAGATAAACCTTGCCGCTTGTTGGTCTGTCAACACCGCCTAAAATGTGTAAAAGAGTACTCTTGCCCGAGCCCGACGGACCGATAATCGCTACAAACTGTCCCTTTGGTACGCTGAAGCTTACATCGTCCAGAGCTCTGACCTGATTTTCACCCTCACCGTAAATCTTCGAAAGGTTTTCAATTTTCAGAATATCCATATTGAATTGCTCCTTTTCTTTTTTTTTCAGCCTCATTGTACCAATCTGAAATTACACTTCGGTGACTCTGATATTACAAAAATGTCACACGACCTGTTTATAAAATCTTACGGTAAATTCTGCACCGCCGGACTGACTGTTACCCGCCTTTATTGTTCCGCCGTGTCCTGCAATAATCATTTTTGCAAGATTAAGACCTACGCCGAAGCTTTCCTTCGATGAATTTCTGCCTTTATAAAAGCGTTCAAAAATATGAGGTAAGTCTTCTGTATTTATACCGCTGCCTGTATCGGTAATGATAATTTCCGTAAAAATCGGAGTATCTTCAGCGCTTACGGTTATTTCGCCGTTTTCCGGCGTATGCTCGGTACAGTTTTTCAATATATTACCGAATGCCTCAAGACACCAGGCAGAATCACACTCAAAAGAAATATTATCCGCATATATGTTAAGTTTCTGATTTTTTATGTCCATAGGTATGAGTAGCGGTTCAGCAGATTTTTCAAGAAGGGAATAAAGGTCTGTGGGCTTTTTTTCAAACTGCACGGTACCTGCATCAAGCTTTGATATTTTAAGAAGAACAGAAACAAGGTATTGAGTTTTTGTGATAAGCGAGGAAAGCTCTCTTAAAAGCTCTTCTTTTCTTTCCTTCGGAATATCGGGGGAATCAATAAGAGACAGAATAAGATTTATGCTTGTAAGCGGAGTTCTCAGCTGATGTGAAATATCGGCAATCGAATCTGCAAGAAAGCTTCTTTCTTTTTCAAGGCTATCCTTTTGGTCGCGAAGGCGTACAAGCATTTTCTGTACATCGCTTTCGAGTATTGAAAGCTCCCCCTCACCAAAGGATTTAATATTTATGGTATCGTTTCCGTGAAGAATCTTATCTATGCTTTCTCCGAGGTTATTGATCCGGTTATATCTTTTTTTCGTAAACACAAGAAAGCTTATTATCAGAAAAGAGCTTAACGTAAGTACGCAGACAGCAGTGAATATTGAAAAAAAGGCTGTGATAAAGCACAGTAACAGTGATGGGATCACTGTGACCGACAAAAATTTTCTTATTTCGGGATTATTTGAAAGCTTCATTTTGTTCACCTAATCTGTACCCAAGACCTCTTACCGTAAGAATGATCCCGGGATTCTGTATATCATCTTCTACCTTTTCTCTGAGTCTTTTTATATATACCGTAAGTGTATTGTCGTTGACAAAGTCTCCTGCAATATCCCATATTTCGGAAAGCAGCTTATTTCTTGTAAGAGTAACCCCGGGATTATTAAGAAAAACAAGAAAAAGTCTGTATTCCAGAGCCGAAAGAAAAACATCCTTACCGTTTTTTGTGACAATTCCTTTATCCATATCAACACGCACATTGCCGAGAGTGAGAATACTCTGACTTTTACCTGCCCTGCGAAGAACGGATTTTATGCGGGATATAAGCTCCCGCGGACGGTAAGGCTTTTCAATATAGTCGTCTGCACCTATGTCAAGTCCGGTAACGACACTGAATTCATCTGCTGATGCGGTAAGGAAAATTACAGGACAATCGGTGACACTCTTTATTCTGTTGCAAAGAGAAAATCCGTTACCGTCGGGCAGAAGAACATCCAACAAAACAAGGTCATACCGGGCGGACTCAATTTTTGACTCCGCCTCTTTGCAAGTCAGCGCACTATCCGTTTGGAAGCCTTCATGATAAAGCAGCTCACTTAAGTTTTTTACAATGGTAATATCGTCTTCTATGATAAGAATTTTTAACATAATATCACCCTTTCCGAAGGTTATGTTATAATTATATACGTATAAAAAATCAAAAGCAACCTTTGTGACGGATGAGTAATAATAGCTATGAAAAGGAAAATCTCCCTGCCTTCGTTTTGAAGACAGGGAGTAAATTATCAGAAATTCAGTTGATTGTTATTTCTGCTGTTTCTGCAGGGACATTTGTTTTTATCATCTGAATCAGTTCATCCAGAGTGACGGTAACAACGTCGCCGTCAAGCTGATTTACAAAATAATTGAGGCTTTCAATTGAAATTGTCCAGGGATGTATGTTTATAACTGAATAGCCGTTGATTGAGCTTATATCGGCAGGGTAGGAGTTTACAATTTCCGCCTGTTCATCAAGCCATTCAGTCGTAACCTGTGCCATTTCACCTGAAGGATGCCACAGGGAAAGACGGTTGCTTATAAAGGGTTTGCCGCAGGCAAAGAATACTTTTCCCTTGCCGCCCTCATATCTTGAGGGATCAAGACACAGCACACCGCCTTCAATATTGTCATAGCGTGCATAGTATTCAAGTGCCTTTGTAAGCTTTGCTTCGTCAAGGGCATTTTCAGGGGTACTGTCGAGTATCTGAACATATGTGAGTCCGCATTCTGCCATAGCGGCTGCGGTTATATCAGTAAACCGGGCAAGTGCATTCTTGGGATACTGTGTGGGGTGTATATAGCCTGCACCGGAAACACCGGAAATAAAGTAATTTTCCGTGCCTGCCTTTTCATATACTGTTTTTAATGTGACGGGGGAGAGGTCTGAAAGCATGGGGGATACTGACCAGGTAAGGGGAAAATCGTTTTCGCGGGAGATTTTTTCAAAGTATTCTCTGAAGCCGTTTTGTATCCACTGAATGTTGTCTCCGTCACTCATTACAAGTGCGACATAATGCTTTTTCGGATCGGTATATGTTTCCGTTACAGCTGTCTGAGACGGGATTGTGCAGTCAAGGGAAGAGAACAGAGAATTGTTGTGGCAGTGGTCGGCGGGAGATATCATATTGCCGTTTGCCGAAATACTGTCAACAAATGCCACCTCGGTATCTGTCCATCCGAAAATATGGGTATTGGATCCGAAATAGTCAAGAACTCTTTTCTTGAAAATCTGTTCATCCGTTTTTCTTTCGCTGGTCCAGAACATATAAAAGCCCTGCTGTATTGCAAGATCTCTGAGCCCCTGCGCATCCGGGGACTGATGGCAGACAGCAGCCTTATTGAAGGCGGATTTGTGCTTTTCGAAGAAATTCCATTGATACATCAGATTATAGCTGTCATCCGATATATCTTCCTTTTTTGTAAGACCTGCATTGATCGCTGTCTCTTCAAGCTCAACGGGAACGGGAAGGAATCCTGTGAGTGAGGCAAGGTTTGTTGCTATGTTTATACCGTCACCCTCGCTTCGGTAAAGAATATAGCCGCTGTCTTTGATAAAAGAACCGAATTTTTCAATAAGCGTCTGAAGCACGGGAGTGCTGCCTTCTCTGTTTATATATAAAATTTCAGAGCCTGATTTTTTTATCTCATCAATATAAGCAGAATCCAGCGAGCTGCTCGGAACGAATATCTGCGGAGATACCTTTGCCACAAGTCCCTGAAGGGCTATTACGGCATCTCTTTCTTCGGGTGAGGAAAAAGCTGAGCCGTTTACCACATAAACAGTTTCACCTACGGGAAATTCCTCGCATAAGTCACTTAGATTTTTTATCTCTTCCGGATTTTTTGCATCGGGCAGAGGAGGAGAAAAAAGATTAAAAAAGAAAATCAGGATAGTCATAAAAAAAGATATAAACTTTTCGAACATAATATGCCTCCTTTGTCTTAATGAAAATATACTATACTATTCTTATCCGATTGTCAATTTTCTTTTTTTTACCGCAGACTGACAGTAAAATTTGTTTTACAGAAAAACCAACAAAAGTATTAGTATTAATTTGTAAACAAAGCAGAAAATATAATGCTCTTGTTGACAAAATATGTCGTATTTTATACAATACACATATGTGTATTTATTTATATTATATAAAGGGCAATTGTTTTTTCTGCACTTTGTATTGATTGTGAGAGGAGTTTGATTTATGAAAAGAATTACAGCAATTGTTGTTACTTTTGTGATGCTTGTTCTGCCGTTTATGTTTTCGGCAGCGGCTGACACAAGAGCTCCGTCGAGAACTATAAATCTCGTTTATGACGATTCGGGAAGTATGATTCTCAGTGATGACAACGTTTATGTTGACAGATGGTGTCAGGCAAAATATGCTATGGAAGTTTTTGCCGCGATGCTTGGTGAAAAAGACACACTCAATATTTTCTTTATGAGTGACTATGCATCTTCATCTTCGTCGAAAACACCGGGACTCACCCTTCAGGGAAGTAAGGACGCAACAGTTACGGAAAATAACGTAAAGCAGGTGCATGATATCCTCACATCTCCCTCGGGTACTCCCTATGCTGCAGTGCAGGATGCTTACAGACAGCTGAGTGACGTTATGACTGATGAAAAATGGCTGGTTGTTCTCACCGACGGTGAATTCCAGGACAGACCTATAGCTCAGGTCGGTGCGGATTTCAAGGATTATGCGTCTGACGGTACCGTAAAAGTTATGATGCTTGCAATGGGCAATGTGCCCGTAAATCAGCTTGGTGTTGACGGTGTGGAGGGTGTGTATGCGGAAGCTGCAGGCTCGGGAAATGAAATTCTCGGTAAGCTTACAGGTATATGCAATCAGATATTCCAGAATAATGAGCTTAAGCTTTCGGGCCTTGGTGCAAAGGTCGGTGTTCCCATGAGTCAGCTTATTGTTTTTGCACAGGGCAAGGATGTTTCCATTGATTCGGTTACGGATGCACAGGGCAATACCTTCAAGCCCACCTCAAACGTAAATGTTATGTACAGCACAAAGGCATCTGAGCCCGGAGCTGTTTATTCGGATGATCCTCAGGTTGTGGTTGACGATAATCTCATCGGTTATGTTGCTTCATTCGATACATACTTTGCTCCCGGTGAATATACCTTCAATGTTACGGGCGCAGACAATGTTAATGTTTACTATAAGCCTCATGTTACTATCGCTGCATATCTTTACAATGACGAGGGCGAGGACATCACGGCAGAAGAGCATCTTGTAGCAGGCACGTATACCGTTCAGTACGGTTTTCTTGATGCTTCAACAGGCGAAAAGGTAGAGGATACCTCTCTTCTCGGTAATATCGAATATTCATCCGTCATAAAAAATATTGATCCCTCGGGAAATGAAAATGTTATGGAGGTTGCCGCAGGCGAAAAGGTAACCATCACAGAAGGCACGCTTCAGATTGATGTTGAAGCGCAGTTTCTTGATTACAATGTGGTAAACACCACCCTCAATTATGATATTTTCGTAAAGAGCGATCTTGTGTTCGCGCTTGAAACAAATCCCACATACAGACTTAATCTCAGCGGCTTCGAAAATCCCGACGAAGCAATGGTGCTCACGGTAAAGAAGAATAATATCGGCGGCGAAGCCGGTCTCACTGCGGAAGAGTGGGCACTTCTTGAAACGGTTGATGTAAAGGCAAAGGGTGATATGGGCGACTTCCGTATCGAAAAAAGTGAAGAAGTCGGAAAATTCTATATCTATCCCACACTTAAAGACGGTGACCCCATCAAAACCGCATCAGGCGATATTCAAATCACTATCAAGGGCGGATTTGTAAACGGTCTTTCCTCGGCTCAGGGAGAGCTTGAGGAAACTCTCAGAATTTCATCCTCCATTTCAGGCACAGACAAGATTCTTGAATGGATAAAAAGACACATTGTTATTTTAAGCATATCGCTTATAGGACTTATTCTTATCCTCGGATATGTGCCTCCGTTCAAGAAATATCTCCCCAAGAAGATAAAGAAACGTCCGTATATAGAATATTCGGGACAGAAAATCGGCTGTAAGGACGGCAACGGAAAGGGCAAATTCAAAAAGAATCTTGCATCCACTCTTATTCCTTATAAGCCTGAAACAGGAAGAATTACCTTCCTGCCCGGCGGAACAAGCTATGCGGGTGCAAAATCTATTGCTGTCAAGGCTGTCAAGCGCGGCTCTATGAATATCACCAACACAAAGAGCTTTGCAGGAAAAACAGCAGTTACCTTCAACGGTGTTTCCGTTGAAGAGGACAGAACAAAGCCCTTGCGTATAAGCGGAAATTCAACAATATCGGTTTCAACACCGGAATATATCTACACTTGCTATTTAAACAGATAAAAAACAGGAGGTATTTATTATGATCGCACCTACCCTTTTAGTCGGACTCGGAGGCACAGGCTCCAAAATCGTTATGAAGGTATCAAAAATGGTTGATGAGGAGCAGCGCAAGCGTATAGGCTTCTGTGTTTTTGATACGGATATCAACGAACTCAATGAAATAAGAGAGGCAAATCCTTATATCAGAACGGTTCAGACATCAACAAAGCTTTCGGTCGGTGAGTATCTTAATATTGATACTCATGCAAGAGATACCTGGTTCCCCGTAAATGCAATCCTCAATTCAAAAACACTTACGGAAGGTGCGGGTCAGGTCCGTGCAATTTCCCGTCTTGCACTTGATACTGCTATCAGAGCAGGTAATATGGAACCTCTTCATAAGGCTATTGAAGACCTTTATAAGCTTGAAGAGGAACGCTCCGAGCAGGCTTTAAGAGTTATTATCGTAAGCTCGCTTGCGGGCGGTACAGGTTCAGGTCTTCTTCTTCCTGTTGCACTTTATATCAAGAACTTCCTTGCAACACGCTTTCAGCAGAGTGCAAACATCACAAGAGGCTTCTTTATTCTTCCCGAGGTTTTCTATGAAGTAATAAGAGGTCAGGCAGAAAGAAATAACCTCAGATGCAATGCTTATGCTACTATAAGAGAGCTTGACGCTTTCCTTATGAAGGGCGACTCAACTCTTGATGATAAGTATACAGATTCCGTTAAAATCGAATTCCCCAGAGTTGGCTCTGCAGAATTTGAAGAATACAACATCAGACCCTATGACTTCTGCTTCCTTTTTGATGCTCAGAATACAGAGGGCAAGAAGCTCAACAACTTCAATCAGTATCTTGACCATGCTGCAAACTGTATTTATTCCCAGAGCATCGGTCCTATGAACAAGCGCAGCAACTCCTCTGAAGATAACACCATCCGTGAGCTCTGCAGAGAGCAGGGAAGAAACAGATATGCAGGTGCAGGCTCATCTATGCTTATCTATCCTTTTGAGGAAGTAAAGGAATATATCGCTCTCAAGTGGACACAGGAATGTGTTTCCAAGCAGTGGATGATGTTTGACGATATGTATAAGGAAAAATGTATCGCAAACTCCGAAATGAGAGCAAACGGCTATTCCGTCAAGGATGCCGATCCTTCCCAGGATTATATTGAATCTATTGAACAGCTCAGCAAACAGAAGAATCCCTTTGCACTTTCAATTGTTAATTCCTGTACTATTTTTGATGATTCGGGACTCACACGTGAGGGTGTCCGCTGGGAGCAGTATGTAGACAGCCTCAAAAAGTTTGTTTCCCTTAATGCTTCGTCAGGTCAGTCAGACCTTGATGCTCAGAAGCAGTCGGCAAATCTTAAGATTGCTGATATTTCCGGCGGTACTGAAATATGGGAAGCTTTTTATGAAGCTTACATGGATATGGAAAAATACCGTGCAATGGTTCAGAAGCGCTGTGAGGATACGGCAAGAACCATAGCATATGCAATATTCAAGGCAAAGAACGACAATCTCGGCGAGGAAAGACTCAGCCATCAGCTTGAAACCTATCTTCTTGATTCCTCCAACAATTTCGTTCATCCCAATGCAGCACGTTATTTCCTCTATCAGGCATTTGAGCTTATGAAGAAGGAGCAGAGACTTACCGAAAAGAAGCTTCGCGAGGGTGAAAAGTTCTTTGATGAGTTTGACGGCAGATTTGACGATCCCAAAACTGACGAAGATGAATCCGCAGCAGAGCTTGTAAACCGTAAGATATCCTTCATGAACCGCTTCAACAAGATGAACAGCGATCAGGAGGATCTTAAGAGAGACTTTACAACATATATCAAGAAGGTTGACGAATACAGAGTAAACGGTATTCTTGACGAGGTTCTTAAGGAAGGTATCTCCTATATCAGCAGCCTTTGTGAGGCATTCCAGCAGTTCTATACTTCATTTGACAGCAGAGTTTCCGATGTCAACAAGAAGATATTTGCTATTTCCAAGAAATATACACACGCTCCCGGCAAAACAGCAAGATATGTGTGCGCATCCAAGGTATGTCTTGATGCCATGACAAAGAAGATGCCTTATATGGGCTCCGCTGTTTCCATAGACGGAAAGCTTGCACAGGATATCTATATGAAGGTCCGCAATTTTGCAATGCTTAAGGATAAGCCCGACAACGGTGATTACTTCAAGGAAATTTTCGAAAAGGGTATCATCGGCTACTTCAAGTCAAAGCTTATGATTTCTTACGGCAGCGAGGTTGATCTTGACATTCTCACAGCTCTTGAAAAAGAAGCAGAATATGAAAAGGGTCTTTATGATTCAGGCGAGATCAATCAGTATGTAAAGCATGTTATTGCTGAAACAAGAGGTCTTTCCAATCCCTTTATCGAGCGTCCCCTCGGTGAACAGAAGGCAAGCATTTCCGCTTGTACCTTCAACAAGAAGCTTGACCCCAAGGATGATTCACCCAGAAGCAACCTCATTGCAACAGAGCTCGGTAATTTCGGTGCTTCTCCTGACGAGGATATTCCTCTTAATATGATCATGTTCTATCAGTCCATCTACGGACTCAGAGCAAACGGTCTTTCCAAGTTCTCCCCCGGAGATGCAAACAGAGGTCCCGGTGAATACTTCAAGGCTTATTATGAGCTTGTTGACTGCATCAAGCCCAAGAGTGATAAGACTCCCGTTATCACTCCTCATATTGACCGTAACTGGCACATTATTTCCGCTATGCCCGACCTTGATGAAGGAAATCACGTGGCTCAGGAAAAGAGAATTTACAAGGCATTTATGCTGGGTATGATTCTTGATATGATAAATTACAAGGAAATTTCACAGGGCAAGTTCCTTTATAAGCTTCATGTTAAGAACTGTGAATCCGAGGACTTTGTTGTTTCCAACAAGACTCCCTGCGACCACTATTATGAAGTGCTTGACGCTCTTACCATAAATCAGGTTGTTGTAAAGGATATTCTTGCAACAGCAGAGCGTATGTTCAGCCGTGAAATCAGCGGTGCTGCAAAGATGAGCTTCTCAGGCAGTATGCTTAACGAATATATTTCTAAAATCAAGCTTAATGAATTCAACAAGAAGGGTCTCACACTCTTCGATCTTGCCACTCTTCTTAAGGTTTCAACTCCCGCTGCAAGCTTTGAAGACAATAAGGGTGTTGCAATAATGAGAGTTATGTTTGAAACCGTATATGAATATATGGCAAGCATGACAATGGAAACAGAGCTTGCAAATGAGTTCGGTAAATTTGTTTTCGACCAGTATATGAAGTTCAATCAGAATATTTCATGGTACCGTGAAAACTGGAAGGATAACTTCAGCGGATTTATTGATGATATGATCATAAATATCACTGAAATGCTTGAAGACCTTGAGCTCTACAGACTTGTTAAGGAAATCCGTGATATCAATAACGGTGATGACGAATAAAAAGAAAAGCTTAACACAGTTGCCGAAAGGTGTGAAAATATTTGTTTACGGTTATATTTCTAAATAAGCGGTCTTCAGACCTGCTTCAGAATTATAAGTTTCTGTTTAAGCCTTTTCTCGATGACGGATTGATAGCCTTCTGCGGATGGAATGAGGCGGGTACGGATATCAGATCTTCTGTACCCGATCTCTATAATATAGTCAAAGGAAAAAAGGATTGGCGTGCCGTTATTCTCAACACCGATTCCGTATATGATTTCAAGGAATCATATGTTCCGAAAAAGAATAACCCCTTTGACTATACCAATGTGGATTCCGAAAAGCATCCCCATGAAAGTCCCGTGCCCGTAATAAGACTCACTCATATAATAGGCGGCTATTCTGCTTTGCCTGTAAAGGAGTTTGACAAGGGCTTCGAATATACCGATGTATACGGTGAAGTTCACAGACTTAGATCCGATGAGCTGTCTGACGAGGAGCTTCATGAGCTGACGGAGCAGTATGATGAAATCAAAGACATCTATATAGAAAGAGAGCATCCCGAGGAGCTTGTTGACGGCTACAGGGATCTTTCCGAAAAATACTGCTTTGCAGATATCCGTCCCCATGAAATACATCTTATTGCCACAAAAAAGAAATGTGTGGATGACGAAAGAGCCAGAATAAAGGATTCATGGAGCAATCACCTTGAAATGAACAGCTCCTCCTTCTGGGAGACCAATAAGTACCCAAACAACTGCCGTTTTATGTTCTATGAGCTTTCTAATGTTGATAATTCCCTTTATCATCAGGAGCTTACGGAATTCTGGCTGTCGGTTCTTACATTCGCAGTCAATAAGGTTACCGCAAGCACGCTTCAGGCATACAGGCTCTACAGACTCTATGTTGATGTGTCCAAGGAAGAGCTTTCATCGGTCCTCAACGGACATCTTAACAGACTCACAAGTGCCTATGCCTCGGTAAAGCATCAGCTGCGGCTTCGTCCCGAATATACATTCGAAGAGGATGAAGACATTATTGTGTGGCAGAATGTGCCTGTTACCATTGAAAAAACAAATCACTCTGATCTGTATCTCACATTCGGGAAAATAGGTCTTTGCAGGGATTGTCCCGGAGATGAGCTTTCAATGTGGGCGGCAGGTACTAAACAGAAAAAAGATAATTTTGAAAAGTTTTTAAAAGCTCCGAGAAGATCTATTGATAAATCTGCCCAGCATCTCAAAGCAAAGGCGGAAAGCTATACAGGTGAATTCTACGAGCTCGATAAGTTCCAGATAGAGGATCTTAATGAGCAGATGGAAGAGCTTGAACAGCAGATCATCTCGAATAATACAAGTGCCATAATCAACCGGCGCGAGCATATGAAGAGAATAGACTCGGTCACACGCAATGTGAAGCGTGAAATTGCCTATCGTCTTACAAAGTCAGTTGCCATAGGCTCAGGACTTATTGCTCTTCTTATATGCTTCTGCGGATTTATTCCCTATCTTATAAAAATGGCAAAAATAGACTATGAGCACTTCTTTGCAGGCTTCGGTGTAGCAATGGGAGTGGTGCTTCTCAGTGCTCTGGGAGGTATCGGTGTTCTTATTTTCCAGCGTATGAAGATAGTGGGAATAATGGGCGAATTCAATAATGTAATGCGAAGATCTGTCAACAGTATTATGACAGGTGCAAAGAAATTTGAGGATTATTTTTCCACTGTATGCACATATATGAGAGCACAGTCTATATTTGACGGTGCCCGTAAAAACAAGGAAAACTTCCAGTCAAGATCAGGCAAGCTCAACAATCACCGCCATGCTCTTAAAGAGACTATTGACCGTGATGAGCAGTGGATATTTGCATACTCTATTTCACGTGTAGAGGAGCTTATTCCTGCGGTTACCACATATTTTGACCCGAATATTATTCCTGCGAATAACTCCCTGTATTTCTTTGAACCCTGCCTTGATGAGCAGGATATCCCCGTTAATGATACGGGTGATATGGTATTTGCTCCCTACAGATTTGTTGAAAGACTTCACGTTGAAAGAGAAGACATTTATGATGAGGAGGAGAACTGATGGAATTCAATGAAATACTTCGGATAATATTATGTACTCTTCCTTTCATTTTCCTTTGTCTTCTTAACACAAAGATAAACCTTAACAGAGCAGACCGTGCAATGCAGTTTGCTATGCCTGCCGTTACACTCGTATATGTTGTCGTAGGGGTAATACTTCTTGATAAGCTGAATATCAGAATTCAGGAGTTTTTCCTGGGACTTGGGCAGAAGTATGAGTTTCTTGATTTTCTGCTGGATGTCCCCTGGGACAGCTATATGATATTTGTGATGAATGCTCTGTTTGTGCTTGCATTCATACTTCTGAAATTTATAGTTCTTCCCGTTATTTCGGGAATCTGGCGTTCATCAAAGGACCTTGTTGAAAGCACCTCCGGTTATTTTTATGAATATGAGGAAGATGTTGACAAGTGGCTCTTTATGAAGCATCTGGGTAATTTCAGAAGCTATTTCAAGGGCATATTCTATGTTTTCTTTTTCGCATCGGTTTTCGTATTTATTCTTTCGCAGTTTTTCAGAGAAGAAATGGTATTTCAGGCAACCTTCTACCCGGTTTTCGGAATACTTCTTTTCAGCGAAATTGTATTTTTCCTCGACGGTATCACAAAAAGAGAATTTGTTGAAGACATTCTCGGTGAGGATGAGGAAGCCTATAAAATTGCCAACTACGGTATATTAAGAGGAATTCTCCGTGATCTCTATCCCGACAGAGTGCTTCATGAAGGTACCTTTGATACATCAAAGGGCATCAGCACAGACTTTGATGCTCTTGATGAAATGGAAAAAAGCGATGACAAGAAGCTTGTTACTCTTGCAGGATATTTCAAGGAAATGAAAGCCTCCGGCAAGGATGTGGATATAAACTACATCAAAAGCTCCATTGAGCTTCTTAACGGAAACAGCACGCTTTTCGGAAATCCTTTCTATAAGGACAGCACCGATTATCTTATGCTTCCTATTATAAGACAGATGATTTCTTATAAGAAATGCCTTATTATTGTAGGAAGAGACGCTGCGGCACAGGATGTGAAGCAGTGGATGGATGATGCGATGTTCGATTTCAATAATACGAACAGCTTATGGAAAACAAAGATTCTTGATAATACCGTGTGCGAGGATGATATCGGTATTCTCAGAATGAGCGATATCTATAATCTTGACCTCCACCGTATAAACAGCGATTTTCTTGAAAAAGTAGGCTTTGTTATTCTTATTGAGCCTTCAAAAATTCTGGCTGCGGGGCAGATAGGACTCAGCCTTCTTGTTAACCGCTTTGAGTCAGAAGACAAGGAAAAGAAAATCGTATACTGTGCATTCGACAGAAACTGTGACGGACTTGTTGATGCTCTGTCACACGTTCTTAAAACCAGTATCACACAGGTTACTGCAACCCTTTCCGGCGGTGCAAACTGCTCACATATGTGCTGGAATGCCGACGGACCCTATATGCATCACAAGCTTTTCCCGAATGTATCAAGATATCTGGGTATCGGTACTGAGCTTAATGCAGTAGGAATGAAATATCAGATCAATGATACTGTGTGGCTCGGCAGTGAGCGTTTCCCCGTTCAGGATATGAAATGGATAGCCGGCCAGTATTATAAGCAGATCTGTAATTATGCAGATATGCCCGTAAGCCAGAGTGAATTTGACCGTGTTTTCAATGTCAGCTCAAATATGTGGGACTATCCCGTAAAAGAAAATGCCTATATGGTTGTTGAAGATGAATTCCGAAATCTTTTTGAAATGACGAGAGTTTATGCTTCAAGAGCAAAGAATCAGTGCTTTATCAATGTCATCAGTGAAAATTATTTCCTGCGTGACTATATGATTGATAATGTTGCTACTTTCTCCAATGACCCCAAGGCTATCCCCACAATTGTTCCCGATTATGCAAGAACTGAGCGTAATATGGTGCTCAAGCTCATTATGATGATGGCGAATGCTCCCGTAAGCGAAACTGTTGTGGAAAAAGAGCTGCTGCTGTGCGGACTGAGCTTTGAGGACCCTTATCTGAAGCTCAGAGAGCTTATATGCAAGCACTGTAATGTGGAAAATCCCACACTCAGTGTTCACTTCAGAGAGGAAGTTTTTGAAGGCTCGGTAGAAAGCGCTGTTGTGAAGCAGTATGAAATTACGGAAAGCAATGAGCTTTATGAGTATTCAAATCTGCTTAAAAACGCTTATTATATCGCTGAAGATGAAGAGGGCGAAAAGCATTATATAGGCTCACGTCTTTACGGACACGTATTCCAGGTGCTTTTACCCGGTCAGTTTATGACCTATGACGGAAAGTATTATGAAATACAGACGGTAACCTCCCGTAACGGTGTTGTTGTCCGCCGTGCGGCTGACCATATCACACACCGCCGTTATTACAGACAGATAAGAAATGTTACTCTTACAAACTGGGCTGCTTCAACAGAGCTCGGCGGTATCAAGACTGAATACGATCTTGAAATCGTTCGCGGCTTTGCCGATATAAATGTTGCCACCTCAGGCTATTATGAAATGAAAAAAGCAGGCGACATAAGAAGCGGCAAGAAGGTAACAATAAACGGTATTCCCGACAGAAGCTACAAAAACAAGAGCGTTCTGAGAATCAGACTTTCAGGAGCTTCACCTTCGGTAAGATATACCGTTGCGCTTCTTCTCAATGAAATTTTTACAACAGTTTATCCCGACGGATATCCCTATGTTTCCGCTCTTACAAGTCTTCCCGATGACAGCGATGCACTGGGTAAGGATCTTATGTACGGCTTCACCGGAGATACAGAGGACGAATGTATATATATCATTGAGGACAGTGAAATCGATCTCGGCCTGATTGTTTCCGTTGAAAGAAATCTCAGAAGATTTTTCGAGATTATAACAGAAACTCTTTCCTGGCATACGGAAAAAATGAATGAAACTCCTTATGACGAGGAAGAACCTCAGGAATTCAAGCCCGAATTCAATGAGCTCGGTCCTCAGAAAAAGGGTATTAAAGATAAGGTAAAGGATTTCTTCAAGCGTGTTTTCGGCAAGAAGAAAAAGGAAGAAGAAAAGCCTGCCATCGCCGAACCTCAGAAAGAGATTCCCGAAGAGCTTACCGAGGATCCCTTTGCAGAGGGTACTGTTACGGATACACCTCCCGAGGAACAGGATATACTTGATATTCCCAGAGAAAATGTGCCTGCAGCCGAGATAGGAGAAGCAGTTGAAATTACGGAAAATTCGGATATTGAGGCTGCTGAAGCGACTGAAGCAGATGATATTACTTCTGAAGAGTCTGCTGATGCTTCGGAAACCGCAGATATTTCTTGGGAAGCCGAAGAGTCTTACCAAGAAGCTAAGCCTCTTCCCGCCTCCGGGGACAGTACATTCCCTGCATTCCCCGATATTGATCCCGACAGCACTCTTACCGAAGACAGCGGTGAAGCTGCTTCCGACGAAAATATAATGCCTGCTCTTCAGAATAAGGCTATTCCTCCCCGCCGTTTCAGGGATGAAGGCGCATCTCCGGCTGATGCGGAAAATGAGCCTTACGATGAATTGCCGGAGCTTGACGTGGAAGGTGAGGATGAGGTTATTCTTGAAGGAGAAGAAGCACTTACGGACTATCAGAAAAACTGTTATCTCAAATACGGTTATGATGTTATCCACGGTCTTCTTGATATTCCCGGTACTATAGAATATCTCTCAGGCTATGAATTCAATAAGAATCCTCTGCAGCAGGCAAGAACAGGTGCCGAGCTTGCTGAGGAATATGAAAAAACATATGATCCTCAGAAATACGGTGCACATCTTTGTGACTTCTGCGGTATTGAGCTTATCGGCGGCGAATATGAGCTGTTGAAGGACGGCAGGGAAAGATGCAACAGATGCTCTATGACTGCTGTAAAAACAGGTGACGAATTCAAGGAGCTTTATAAGAATGTTCTCAGAAATATGGAAACCTTCTACGGTATAAAGCTTAATGTCGCTATCAAGGTAAGAATGACAGATGCAAAGAAGATAGCACGTCATTTCGGAGAAAAATTTGTTGCAACTCCCGGTTTTGACGGCAGAACACTCGGCTTTGCCCAGAAGGATAAGAACGGTTACTGCATTTATGTGGAAAACGGCTCACCAAAGCTTGCTGCTATGGCAACCATTGCTCATGAGCTTACTCATATCTGGCAGTATCTGAACTGGGATGATAAAGCAATAAATGATGTATACGGCAAGAACAATTCTCTTGAGGTATATGAAGGTATGGCAAAGTGGGCAGAAATTCAGTATCTTATTCTGCTTAACGAAATTCCTTATGCAAAGCGTCAGGAAATTGCCACAAGGCTCCGTCAGGATGCCTACGGTCAGGGCTTTATAAAGTATGCGGAGAAATATCCTTTGTCTTATTCCACAAAGGTAGGCTCCACACCCTTCAATGAAAACCCGCCGCTGTAAAAGATATATTTGTTTATTACCGCACAGCCGCTTTCGTATCACATCGGAAGCCGGCTGTGCATAGCACATTGATTCAGGGGGAATGATAATGAGCTGGATGATATGCTTTATACTGTCATTGATATTGACGGCAGGGGCATTTTTTGCAATCGCAGCAAAAAAATACGGATCGGGCAGACTTGTTCTTGCCATGGGACTTCTTGTTGCTGCAGCATATATTATTTACATTCCTCAGTATTTCGGTGCTTATGATTATGCCACCGCTTTTCTCGGCGGATTTATAAATATTTTACAGATCATTTCCCTTGATGCGGATTTTCTCTCTTTTCGCGATATGATTATTGAAGAGCTTGGGAACGGACTGTTTTCCCGGTTTTTCTTTTCTCTTCTTGCCGTTATACATCTTGCTCTTCCCGCAGTATCCGCAATGACAGCCGTTACTATCGTTGTCAGCTGGCTTGACCGTCTTAAAATGGGTATTATAAGCGGTAAAAAGAATAATCTTTATATTTTTTCGGAATTGAATTCCGACACTGTCACACTTGCAAAAAATATCAGAAAAACAGACACAAGAGGGGAGCTTCTTTTCCTTGATAAAACAGACTCTGATGAAACTGCCGATATAAGAAAGAGTCTTCATTGCAGCATAATGCCCGAGAATATTTCTCAGTTTAATATTCAGGCTTCAAAGCGTCAGGTTTATGTTTATTGTATGTCCCGTGAAGACAGTGAGAATCTTAATTCCTTTCTTGATATAATGGCGGGACTTTCAGGAAAATCATCTGAAGAGCAGCAGAATATCCATGTATTTTTATCTTCAAACGATTCTTCTGCTGAGCTTATTATTGACTCTATTGACAAGGGGTTTGTCAATACTACTCTTATTAACGAAGAAAGACTTGCAGTTTACGGACTTCTTGAGGAGTATCCGCTGCTGAAATATACAAAAGATAAGAATATATCCGTGCTTATATGCGGATTTTCAAAAACAGCCGATGAAATGCTCAGAGCCGTTTCATGGTGCGGACAGCTTTACGGCTATGAGCTTCACATAAAGCTTGCGGCAAAAAACAGCAGTGAAAAAGCCGATGATTTCAAGGCAAGATATCCGGGCTTATTCACGGACAGATATGATATCCGTTTTTATGATTATAAAAATGAGCTTGAATTTTCAAAGCTTCTGGAAACTGATTTCGCTGATTGTAATTATATTGTGGTTGCCGAGGACGATGAGTCGGCTACTGTCGAAAGAGCAATTCAGCTCAGACGTGCCTATTACAGAATGGACAGGGAATATAAAAACTGTCCTCCCGTATTCGCATATATAACCGACAGTGAAAAGGCGGCAGCCGTTTCAATTCTGAAAACTGCTGAGGCAAAGGCTGAGAGAAGGGTTGAGTATAACATAACTCCCTTCGGTGTTGCCTCAGAAATATATACCTTCTCTTATCTTACGGATTCGAGAATAGACAAGCTTTCAAAAAATATCCACCTGGTTTATGAGGATATATTCTCACCGGGCAATATTGATCCAAAGGCTGCTCTTAAAGGCTATCACACATTTGAGGTCAATAAAAATGCAAGCAAGAGCAATGCTGTGCATATAAGATATAAGCTTCTTATGCTGGGACTTGATTATACAGAGGACGAAAATGCAGAGGAAGCGGATTTCAGTTCTTATATCAATGATGAAATACTTGAAAAACTGGCTGTTGCAGAGCATAACCGCTGGATGGCTTTCCTTGAAAGCGAGGGCTGGCTGGCTTCTTCTGCAGCAGAAGCAGATGCATATAAGGCATCGGGACTCAGCCGCGGAAGACACAATTGTCCGATTATAAAGGTACATCCGTATATCTGTGATTATTATGACTTGCCGGAAATAAGCGAAGCCCTTTCACTTCCCGATGCAAGAATACACGATATACAGCTTATATCAAGAATTCCCGACATACTTCACGATAAGTGGAATATTGCCGGTAAAAAATATAAAATTATAAGAATAAAAAAATAAAATTGTTTTGTGTTATTTTTTGCACATATATTAAAATTAACTGTAAAAGGAGAACATTAAAATGAAAAGAATTATCAGCTTTGCTGTTGTGCTGTGTATGGTTATTTCTGTTTTTGCCGTTCCTGCATCTGCAGCAGAAAACACTTATGTTTCAGATTATGACAGGGAAACTCCTGTTATTATCATTCACGGAATGAGCCAGAATGATACTTACATTCTTGATGAAAACGGCAACCGTCAGACGGGTGATGACGGCACTTATATCACAGGCTGGCCGCTTGAGCTCAATGTTATGGGACTTGTAAAGGAAGCCATAGGTCCTCTTCTTCTTTCGGCTTTTTTAAGAACCGATATGGGACTTACCGATGCTATGAAAAGAGGGGCATATGAAGGACTTCCTTATATTCACAAGGATAATCTCGGCAATTATGAGGCAAATGTTGAAGTGCCCTGCTATGAATATCCTATGGGACAGATGGATAAGGAGCTTCTTCAGTATCACTACAAGCTTCTTCCTCTTCAGGGACTTGTTGATATTATGGGCGGCGACATGGTTTATTATTTCGGATACGATTCCTTCGGAAATGTAAAGCATGAAACAGAAAAGCTTCACCATTATATCCACGATGTAGTGCTTCCTCAGACAGGTGCAAAGCAGGTAAGCCTTTGCTTCATAAGCCTCGGCGGTACTATCGCTGTGAATTATCTTGATAATTATCCCGAAGATTATGCTCTTATGAAAAAGGTTGAATTTGTTGTTCCCGCACTTGACGGCTCAGATATTATCGGTGATATCCTCACAGGCAATCTCAGTGTTATATACGATGATGATGTTCTCTATGAGCAGCTTCTTGTAACACTTCTCGGTGACACATATCTTTCATATATTCTCAATATGGTCCTCCGTATTCTTCCCACATGGCTTCTTAAGGATGCCCTTGCAGCTCTTGCAGAGGGTGTGGTGGAAGCAGGTGTGCGCACCACAACGCTTCTCTGGGCGCTTTGTCCTGCAGATTATTATGAAGAAGCAAGAGAAAAGTGGCTCAGCACAGACGAATATGCAGCTATAAGAGAAGAGACAGATGCTTATCATGCAGCAAGAGCAGATTTCCCCGAGAATATCAGAGCTTTGCAGGCTTCAGGCTGTCAGGTGTTTGATATCTGCTGCTACGGAATCGGAATGTTCCCTCTTTGCCGTGACTGGAATAAAACAAACGGTGACGGTATTGTTCATGCAACATCTGCTTCAATGAATGCTGCCTTTGCCGATATCGGCACAACCTTCCCCGAGGATTATACAGCTAAGGGAACAAACTGCAGCGATCCTTCTCATAATCATATTTCTCCCGACAGAACAGTTGACGCTACAGCAGGTCTTCTTCCCTGTACAACCTGGTATATTAAGAATCAGGCTCATGAAAAGCTTCCCGCAAATGATGTTGTTCTCAAGATGGCATTTGATATTATGACCGACAAAAATATGAAGGATGTATATTCAAATCCCGAAAAGTATCCTCAGTTCAATGAAGGCAGACTTACAAATACAGTAGATCTCTATCTTGAAGCCTGGGAAACAGCTGATAAGAGCAATATGGCTGCTTCAAAGATAGCAGCAGTTGAAAATGCCAAGGCTGAAATTGAAAGACAGCTGGATGAAACCGTTGTCGATCAGGCAGGATGGCTTGAGGCAGAAGAGGCTCTGAGAGTTGCACTTGTGAATGCCCGTGTTATCGAAGATACAAAGCCCGGTGTTATTGAAACCGCTTTCACAAAGGCTATGAAGTCCTTCAATCAGAGTGTGAATGCAATCTATAAAAAAATAAACAAGTAAAATTACGGAACAAGCCGTCGGAAACAGACTCCGACGGCTTGTTAATTTGCATAAAATAACAGCACTGTTTTTGGTAAAACTTAATAAAACATAGAAAAATTCATCCGGGCACTTTTTACACTTGAAAATGCTTTTTCCGAAGAATATAATCGGAAAAGTAAATTAATTGTGAATCGGGGTTATTTTATGTATCCGAAATTGTTTTCCTGTATGAAGGGCTACACAAAGGCACAGCTTGTAAAAGATATTACCTCAGGTGTTATCGTTGCAATAATTGCACTGCCCTTATCAATTGCACTTGCTCTGGCATCGGGCGTTACACCCGAGCAGGGACTTTATACTGCTATTGTTGCAGGCTTTGTTATATCTTTTCTGGGCGGCAGCCGTGTTCAGATAGCAGGTCCCACAGCTGCTTTTGCAACAATTGTTGCAGGTATAGTTGCAACAAACGGCTTTTCGGGACTTGTGCTTGCTACTCTTATAGCAGGTATACTTCTCATACTTATGGGTGCTCTGAAGCTGGGCAGTCTTATAAAGTTTATTCCTTATACCATCACTACAGGCTTTACTACAGGTATTGCAATTACACTTGTTATCGGACAGCTCAAGGACTTTTTCGGTCTTACATTTGTGAATTCTCCCATAGAAACCGTTGAGAAGGTTGAAGAGGTCGTTCATCAGTTTCACACCTTTAATTATGAAGCATTGATAATCGGTGCTGTTTCTCTTATCATTCTTATTGTATTTCCTAAATTTATAAAGAAAATACCCCCTTCAATATTTGCGATTGTGATAAGTGCTGCTCTTGTCAGGATATTTGATATGAATGTCAACACAATAGGTTCACTTTATACTATATCTTCGGCACTTCCCGTACCTGCACTTCCCGTGTTTTCCTTTGAAACCGTAAAAGCGGTTATCCCTGATGCATTCACAATTGCCGTGCTTGCCGCAGTTGAATCTCTCCTTTCCTGTGTTGTTGCAGACGGAATGACAGGCAGCCGTCATAATTCGAATATGGAGCTTATTGCCCAGGGTGCAGGTAATATCGCATCTGCAATTTTCGGAGGAATTCCTGCTACGGGTGCTATTGCAAGAACAGCGGCAAATATCAAAAACGGCGGCAGAACTCCGGTTGCGGGTATGGTGCATGCAGCGGTGCTCCTTCTTGTTCTTGTTGTGCTCATGCCCTATGCCGCACTTATTCCTATGCCCACGATTGCAGCAATACTCTTTGTTGTAGCTTATAATATGAGTGAGTGGAGAGAGTTTGTTTCAATTATAAAGCACGCTCCCAAGAGCGATACACTTGTGCTTGTGGTTACCTTTGTTCTCACTGTTGTATTTGATCTTGTAGTTGCTATCATTGTGGGAATTATTCTTGCAACTGTGCTGTTTATGAAGCGTATGAGCGATGTTACGGATGCATACGGCTGGAAAGAATTTGATGAAAATACGGATAAAGAGCACATTAAGTATAAAAAAGTACCTGAGGGTGCTATGGTTTTTGAAATCACCGGACCCATATTCTTCGGTGTTTCCGCAAAGATTGCAGATGTTATAAAAACTGCAAAGAAAGATGTTCTTATTCTCAGAATGAGAAGTGTGCCTGCAATTGACGCTACAGGTATACACAGCTTTGAGTCTATCCTGAAGCAGTGTAAAAAGGACGGAAAAACTCTTATTCTCTCCCATGTAAATGAACAGCCGATGAAAACTCTTGAAAAATCGGGTATGGTAAAGGAAATAGGCAAAGAGAATATATGCATCAATATTGATGCCGCAATACTTCGTGCAGAAGAAATTCTGAAATAATAATCCGATATGTTCAATTGCCGGAAAAACAGTAAAAATCTTACGGCACAGAATGAGAAGCCTCATTCTGTGTCTTTTCATTTTCTTTGGAACTGACTTGTGCTTCAGATTTATATTGCTTTTTATCTTATTCTTCTGTATTATAATAATTAAGAAAATAATGGAGGATATTTCTATGCTTGCAAAACTGCTTTCTTTCTTTTTTATGCTGATTATCACATTTTCATCTCTTTTCGGAGCAGATATTCCGGGCTATGAAGCAAAAACTCTTTTTAATGACGGGGATTTTTCCGACGGATTCTCTGTTGTGTCTCAGGAGACGCTGAACGGAGAACAAAAAAAGCTGGGGGACTTTATTTATCCGGGAAGTGAAAATGCTCCCGCATGGACCATAGCACAGTGGAATTCGGGTCCCTGCTTATGGGAAAATGCCGCAGAAAGCGACGAGTATACTATTACAGACGGAAAAACAAAGTGGGTAAGCTATAATAGCGAGGAAAACAGTGTTTCTCTCCGCCTTAATGCAAGAGAGATTTATAACGGACTTCCGGCAGGTGAGGAAGCCTGGCCTCATCTTCTTCTTGAGCAGTCACCTCTCACGGACTATCACAGCCTCAGTGAAAATGAAAAGGCTTTTTATAACCTTTATAACAACAGAATAGTTCTTGAGCTTAAAATAAGACTCAGAGATTATAAGGAAACTGCCAATAAAGAGGGCATAAATGCAACTCAGTTTCCGGCATACTTTTATCTGAAGGATACCGACGGTGATAATTTTATATGGTTCGGTGTTGATCTTTTTGATGACAGAGGCTATAACAAAACCTACTGGGCAAAGGATAGTGTAAGCGGAAATATGATATATACCGTTTCAACCAAGGACACCTACGGCTTATTCTCAGACGGACTTCTTAAAAACGGCAGACCTGATGTTTCCGAAAAATGGGAAACCGTAAGGCTTGATCTTACTCCCCATATTGAAGACTGTATAAGAAGATGCAATGAGGATAATATTTTCGGTGAAAATGTAAGTCTTTCCGATTTTTATATCGGCGGCGCAAACATCGGATTTGAAATCCACGGCAATTCAGACTGTACTGCAGAAATAAAAGATTTTAAGCTTACTTCATACATAAAGAAATAACGGAGGAAAAAATATGAGAACTGTAACAAACATCAACAAAGGCTGGGCGTTTTCCCTTGATGCAAGGTCCTGTCCCGAAAGCTATCCCTCAGACTGGACGCAGCTTGATCTTCCTTATACATGGAATGAGAAGGACGGTCAGGACGGCGGTAATAACTATCTTCGCACAAAAGGATATTTCGCAAAGAAGCTCACTAAGGAAGAACTCACCGTAAATGAAGTTACATATATTGAATTTCAGGCAGTAAATTCAACTGCCGAGGTTTTCTTTAACGGCAAAAAGCTTATCACCCACCACGGCGGTTATTCAACCTTCCGTGTGAAGCTTGATGTAGCTGATATAAAGGAAGAGAATCTTCTTGTAGTTACTGCGGATAACACTCCCAATGATTTCTGTTATCCTCAGATGGCAGACTTTACCTTCTACGGAGGCATTTACAGAGACGTAAATATAATAAGTGTTGCAAAAGAGCATTTTGAGCTTGATTATTTCGGTACTCCCGGACTTAAGGTCACTCCCGAAAAAGACGGGGATAAATGGGAAATTGAGGTTCAGGCTTACTGCGAGGGTGAAGTAAGATTTTCGATTTATGATGCAGAGGGTAAAAAAATTGCCGAAAAGACAGAAAAAGGTAAAAATCCCGAAGCGGAGTTTGAATTCGGAAGCGTTCATCTCTGGGACGGTATCAAGGATCCCTATCTTTATACCGCCCAGGCTGTATTGATTGCAGACGGTGAAGAAAAGGATAAGGTATCTGCACGCTTCGGCTGCCGTACCTTCAGCATTGATCCCGAAAAGGGCTTTATCTTAAACGGCAGAGCCTACCCGCTCAGGGGCGTATCCCGCCATCAGGACAGACCCGGTATAGGAAACGCACTGCTTCCCGAGCATCATAAGGAGGATATTGAGCTTATTCTTGAGGTAGGTGCAAATACCGTAAGACTTGCTCACTATCAGCATTCTCAGGTCTTTTATGATCTCTGTGATGAAAAGGGACTTGTACTGTGGGCAGAAATTCCTTATATTTCAAAGCATATGCCCGCCGGCTTTGATAATACCATAAGCCAGATGACCGAGCTTGTTACTCAGAACTATAACCATCCTGCAATTTTTGTATGGGGGCTTTCAAACGAAATTTCCATGGGCGGTGCCGAGGACGAAAGTCTCATAAAGAATCATAAGGCACTCAATGACCTTTGCCACAAGACGGACAAAACAAGACCCACGGTTGTGGCAGCCGTAACAATGGCTCCCATTGACTGTGAATATGTTCACATTTCAGATGTGCTTTCATATAATCACTACTTCGGATGGTACGGCGGTACTACCGATATGAACGGCCCCTGGTTTGATGATTTTCACAAGAAATATCCCAAAAAGGCAATAGGTATCAGCGAATACGGCTGTGAAGCACTTAACTGGCATACCTCAACACCCACTCAGGGGGACTATACAGAGGAATATCAGTCCTTTTATCACGAAGAGCTTATAAAGCAGATTATCGACCGTCCCTATCTTTGGGCAACTCACGTGTGGAATATGTTTGACTTTGCCGCAGATGCGAGAAGCGAGGGCGGAGAGGACGGAATGAATCATAAGGGTCTTGTTACCTTTGACCGTCAGTATAAAAAGGACTCCTTCTATGCATATAAAGCATGGCTCAATCCCGAAAAGATGATACATATCTGCTCCAAGAGATATATAGACCGTACGGAAGACAAAACAAAGGTAACGGTTTACTCAAACTGTGATGAGGTTGAGCTTTTTGCAAACGGTGTTTCTGTAGGTAAGCAGAAAAAAGGCAGATATCCCTTCTTTTATTTTGAAGTAGAAAATAAGGGAGAAACTGCTCTTAAGGCAGTAGCAGGTGAGCTTTCAGATGAGGCTGTTATCCGTAAGGTTGACACTCCCAATGAGGATTATATACTTAAAGAAGAGGGAGCAGTTATCAACTGGTTTGAAATAGATGCTCCTGCAGGATATCTTTCAATAAATGACAGCATCGGCGAAATCTGGGCAACTGCAAAGGGTAAGCTTGTGCTTTTAGGTGTTGCAAAGGGACTTCTGAAGAAGCTTAAGTCCAAGGACGGAGAAAAGAAAGAGGTTGCGGGCTTTGATGCTTCAAGCGTTAAAATCAGTCCCAAACTTATAAATAAAAATACTATCGGTATGGTAAAGGGCTTCTCTATCAAGAGAGTATGTATGATGGCAAAAAGCCTGTTTACAAAGGAAGAGCTTCTCTCCATAAATGCAAAGCTCAATAAGATTAAAAAGCCGTCAAAGTAATATGGATATATTAAATCTTATAAAGGCATATTCACCTGTGAATGAGCAGGAGGAAAAAGACCGTGAAATAATGCTCGGTGTTCTGAAAAATGAGCCTGACTGCTTTCTCAGATCAAATGAAAAGGGTCATTTTACCGTGTCTTCATGGATAATGAACAAGGAGCTTACTAAGGTGCTTTTCTGTTATCACAAAATTTATGATTCCTGGAGCTGGGTTGGCGGTCATGCTGACGGTGAACAGGATCTTGCTGCGGTTGCTCTAAAGGAAGCACGGGAGGAAACGGGAACAACTCCCGAAAAAGTTTTTCCTGATATTCTTTCTCTTGAAATTCTCCCCGTGGCAGGACATATGAAAAACGGAAAATATGTACCGAGTCACATCCATTATAATATCACTTTCCTGATAACGGCAGATGAAAAAGCTCCTGTAAGGATAAAGTCCGATGAAAATTCAGGAGTTAAATGGATAAGCACTGATGATATCGGTTTGATGTCTTCTGAGCCGTGGATGATTGAAAGGGTATATAATAAGATAACAGAGAAAATCGAAAAATCGGATTTTTGTTAAATGAAAAAGGTGCAGGCTTACATGAACGGTAAATCTGCACCTTTGTTTTTTGATAAATATCTTAATTCTCAGAAACGGTTTCTTATTGTTCTGAAATGCTTTCTTATTTCAATATTCTGAGGACATTTCTTTTCGCAGAGTCCGCAGTCAATACATTCGCGCACTCTGTCGTCAATGTCGGGCATTGCTTCCTTTACTTTTCTTCTGTCGCCGGTAGCAAGAAGATTGAAGGCTGCAAAAATTTCGGGAATTGCAATTCCCTTCGGGCAGTCCTTGCAGTAAAGACATTTTGTACAGGGAATAAGTCCCAGCTTGTCATAAGCCTTTTTAGCAAGCACGAAGCTTTCTTTTTCTTTATCGGAAAGATTGTTTTGCTCATAAGTGTCGGCAAGTCTGAGATTTTCGTTGAGCTGCTCAGCAGTGCCCATTCCGCTTAGGAGAAGGGAAACCTCGGGGTAATCCCAGATATATGAAAGAGCTGCTTCGACGGTGTTTTTGTTTTCGGGTAAGTGTTTTTTTACACTCTCATCGGGATTGACAAGTCCGCCGCCGAGAAGAGGCTCCATAACTACCACACCAAGACCCTTGCTGCTTGCAAGCTTAAGTCCCTCAATGCCTGCCTGATAGTCAGTATCAAGATAATTGAACTGAATCTGACAGAATTCGCAGCAGTCAAACTCATTCAGTATTGCTTCAAAGATTTCAAGGTCATCGTGGAAAGAAAAACCGATGTGTCTTATTTTGCCTTCAGCTTTTGCCGTGAGCATTTTTTCAATAAGACCGAATTCTTTAACGGTTTTCCAATGGTCGCGGTTAAGAGCGTGGAAAAGATAAAAATCGATATATCCCGTGTCAAGTCTTTCAAGCTGTGTGCTGAGAAGTCTTTCAAAATCCTCAGGACACTTCACATCACCCATGGGAAGCTTTGTGGCAACATAGGTTTTTTCTCTGTAGCCGTCCTTGAGTGCCTTGCCTACAAGAGACTCACTTTCTCCGTCGTGATAGAAAAATGCAGTGTCCACATAGTTTACGCCTGAATCAATGGCATGACGGATAAGGGCAATTGCTTTTTCTTCATCAATGAATTTTTTACCGTCCTTTTCTACAGTGGGCATTCGCATTGCGCCGAAGCCGAGAGATGATACTCTGCAGCCCGTTTTACCGAATTCTCTGTATTTCATAAGTTTTTCTCCTCCTGAAATTATATATCTGTAATTTTACATTATATAAAAGAAAAAAGCAACCTGTAAAACAGATTGCTTTGAGTGTCGGCGACGACCTATCTTCCCGGGCGGCTGCCCACCAAGTATTTTCGGCACGATTGAGCTTAACTACCGTGTTCGGGATGGGAACGGGTGGAACCTCAATGTTATAGACACCGACTGTGCTGAAAGGTTTCTCTCTCAGTGCTCAGTTATTATATCACCCGAAAACACATTTGTCAAGCATTATTTTGATTTTTTTTTGATTTTTTTAATCCCACTCTGCTCCGGTCACGGTATCAAGGTCGATTCCCGTTGTGTCGTGGGTCTTTTTTATGAGAAGAATAAGTGCTGCAGTAAAGCCCGGTACAAGAAGTGCGAAGCATACGGGAGCCATTGCAACGTTGCCTATAAGAAGAGTGAAGGGCATACTGAGAATAAATGAAAGTGCAAAGCCTACGGCAGTTACGATAAACTGTGCAGACATACACGATGAACGCAGGTTTGTGGGAGCAGATTCGCCCACCATCATTATAATAACGTCATTTGTTGAATAGTAGCTGCCTATTGCCGCACCGCAGAAAAAGCCTACGAGATAGGGAGCCCATCCGAGATAGGAGCCTATGGAGAAAAGGATAAAGGAAACGATGCAGTTTGCCGCAGTGGTTACGGCAGCAGCCTTTCTTCCCTTCCAGTCGGAAATGAATCCCATGATAACCTGTGCTATTGCAAGACCTACGGGAAACATGAATATGGCATCTGTTACAGCACCTGTGCTTACCGCGGCGGTAGCTTCCGAAAGATCGGAAAATGCCTGCGAATTAAAGGCGTTCTGTGCATAGCCGTAGGTCATAATTACCTGATAATTGATACTGGCGATAAAGCCTATGTTTGCAACGGATGAAACTATATAAAGCCAGCGCAGCTGCTTGTGTTTCAGAGCAAACTTAAGTGCGGGGATAAGACCGCCCTGACGGGATGCTTCATCCTGTTTTTTCTTTTCCTCTTCAAGCTCTTCATCAGTTTTTCTGAGATGTGAAAGACGGGCTTCAATGAAGGCATCTGTTTCTCTTGCGCACATGAGAGCTATAAAGCAAACCACAATGCCCACGACGGCAGGAATGAAATATACATTTCTCCATTCGCTTGCATTTTCCATAAGAATGCGTCTGAGGAAGGGCACCAGCATAACCGAAAGGTTAGCAAAGAATTTTATTGCAGAATAGATTCTTGCTCTGTGCTTTGAGGGTGAGGACTCCATAATATAAACAACATGCATATCATGGGGAATGAAAAACTGAATAAGGCAGGTACCGATAACATATAAGGGAATATTGCCCGACAGGAAAATGATAAACATACCGATGCTCATGCCGAAGGTGTTTATCAGAAGAAAAGCCTTTCTTCCGAAGCGGTCGGCAAAGGGGCGGTATAAAAGCCCAAGGGCCTGGAAGGGGACTGCCAGACCTGACAATAAATCGAGAAGAGACGCTGAATTTTCAGAATTGAACAGATCGTTTGCAATCTCTGTTTTCATAAGAGTGCCGACCTGAGATGCAATTTCATCAACCGCATAAATAAGTGCTATTATAAATATAAGATATACAATATAATAGCTTCTTTTGGGACGGGCCTTTTCTTTTTCCCATTTTCTGATTTCTTTTTCTTTTCTGAGCTGCTGCTTACGGACTTTTTCGGGCGAAATTGCTTTGTTTGACATAAAAATATACCCCTTTCATTGATAAATACAGTTTATCATACAAAAACTATGTTGTAAAGCGTATATTTTTTGTTGAAAAATACCTTTGATTCTGTTATATTTAAGCTAAAGGAGATGAGAATATTATGATACACCATACCTATAATCCGAGGGTTCTTAAAAATCTTATAAAGCAGATAGCTCCGTATGTTACCGAAGAAAGTGTTGTGATCCCCGAGTGGGATTCATATACGGGTGAGCATGTGCGTCCTGCCGTTATAGAGCCTGACGGCAAACCGCCTGTCAGGATGAGGCTCGGTGACAGATGGAGTGCCACTCTTGATACAACACGCTATTTTGAGACAGAGTTTGTTGTGCCCTGTTGTCTTCAGGACAGAAAGGTTTATCTTACCGTTGATTTCGGCGGCGAAGCCATAGTGCGGATAAACGGAGAAATTGTGGGGGCAGTCAGCTCCCGCGAGGCATCAGGCTGGGTTCACAGAACGGATATTCTTTTCCACAGACCGCTGAAGGCAGGGGAGAAGCTTTTTATTCAGATTGAAAATGCCGTAGATTCCGGCGGATATTTCAATTATGCTTTTCCCGATAAAAAGCCTATAACATATACTATGAATACAGCGCAGTTCAGAGTTATAAATGAGGCGGCAGAGGATATATATTATGATATAACCTGTGCCCACGCCGTGTATGAGACTACAGAGGATGAATATGCGGCAAAAAGAATATATAATGCCGTTGACAGTGCCGTTCACAAGCTTGATTTTGATTTCGGCAAAGAGCGTTTTTATGCAAGTATTCCCGACGCAAAAAAATGCCTGTGGGAGGAGCTGGGTAAAATTAATTTTGCTACTCCGGGCGATGTTATGATATGCGGACATTCCCACCTTGATGTTGCGTGGCTGTGGACCGTAAAGGAAATACACCGCAAGTGTGCAAGAACTTTCTCAAATAATGTGTCTCTTATGAAGGCATATCCCGATTTTAAGTTTACTCAGAGTCAGGCAGCAGTTTACAGCTTTGTGAAGGAGCATTACCCCGAGGTTTATGAGGATGTGAAAAGGTTTGTAAAAAACGGACAGTGGGAAATCACAGGCAATACCTGGGTTGAAGCAGATACAAATATTGCTTCGGGCGAAAGCCTTGTTCGCCAGCTTCTTTACGGCAGGGAATTCTTTATGAAGGAATTCGGAATAAGCTCAGATATATACTGGCTTCCCGACTGCTTCGGCTTTACTGCCGCACTTCCGCAGGTTATAAAAAAATCGGGTATGAAATATTTCCTTACCTCCAAGCTGCAGTATAATGACACAAACGAATTCCCCTTAAGCGTATTCAAGTGGCGTTCCCACTCCGGCGATGAGGTTATCTCATATATGCAGAAGGTACACTATGAGGGCGACGCGGATGCAAATTATATAAAGAATACAAGAAAAACAAACCGTCAGAATGATCTTGTGGATGCATCTATGGGTATGTTCGGCTACGGTGACGGTGGCGGCGGATGCACATTTGATATGGTTGAAAAGGTACGCCGTTTTCAGAAAATCCCCGGGCTTCCCAAGGTAAAAATGGCACAGGCAAAGGATTTCTTCTCTGAGGTCGAAAAGAATGCCGATGCTCTTCCCGTGTGGGACGGAGAAATGTATTATGAAAACCACAGAGGTACATTCACAAGCCAGGCATTTGTGAAGAAAAATAACCGCAGGGGAGAATATCTTCTGAGAAATGCCGAGATGCTTTCTCTGCTTTCAGGCACTTACGATAAGGAAAGACTTGAAAGGGTGTGGAAGCTTCTTCTCACAAATCAGTTCCACGACATTCTTCCGGGAACTTCCATTCAGGAGGTTTTTGAAAACACAAGAGAAGAATATGCACTTATGAATAAAGAGGGAAATGAAATAATCGACAATGCTGTCTCACTTCTTTCCCCGGAGGTTTCTGTGGGAGAAAACAGTATTGTTGTATGGAATTTTCTGCCCTTTGCAGTAACCTCTCCCGTAAGTGCAGAGATCCCCTCAGGTAAATATTCGGTTGAAGATATGAACGGCAACAGGGTTATTTCATCTTCAGATGATAAGAGCATTACATTTGTTGCGGAAAATGTTCCTCCTATGGGATATAAGGTTTACCGTCTTTGTGAGTATAAAGAGAATGAAAGTGAAATCAAAGCAGGAAAGGATTTTCTTGAAAATAAGAATCTGCGTGCTCAGTTTGATGAAAACGGAAACCTTACTGCACTTATCAATAAAAAAATAGGAAAGAATATTCTCAGAGAAAAGGGCAATCTTCTCAGTATTTCCCACGATAAGCCCATTCACGAAAGCGCATGGAATCTTGAAAATGACTATAAGATGAAAATGTGGTATCTCCAAAAG
>JAZSNB010000025.1:0-3322 GCA_045536195.1 Acutalibacteraceae bacterium | reverse complement strand
GACAAAAATGCGCATTAATGATATTATATTTAGGCGTTAAAATCGTATGCGGATGTGGCGGAATTGGCAGACGCGCAAGATTCAGGTTCTAGTGAACGCTAAGTTCATGTGGGTTCAAGTCCCGTCATCCGCACCATATTGAGTATTCATAAGGGATTTGACCTGTGAATACTCAATTTTTTTGCTTAAAATAGAGTTTTCTATATAATTCAATAGTTTTTATGTATCGTCGCATTCCTTTCGGAGTGCGACTTTTTGTTATGCTTACTTTTCTGTAGGTTTTGCAATATATCCTATTGCTACTCCCTGTCGGGTATCTGTCGTAAAGCAAGGTTCATCGTCCTGTGGTATTTCAAGATAGCCTACAAAGTTGTAGTGAATCACAACTCTCTGTGTCTTGTTTTTACCCTTGCCCTCTGCCTCATAAACATCAATGTGGTCAATGAGTTCGTGAATAAGTGGTGCCGTTATTGTTTCCATATCTAAGAACTTTCTTACTGCACCAATAAACATATCCTTGCTGTGCTGAACCGTCTGCATATTTGCTACCTGCTCTCTTAGGTTAAATATCTTGACCTTCAGTTCAGCTCGTTCAACCTCATACTTGTGGGACATGTGGGTAAACCATTCATCAGTAACCTTGCCCGTTGCGTTGTCCTCATACAGCTTCTCATAAAGAGAAGCAACTGTCTGTTGACGGACTATTGCTTTTTGCAGTTCACCTTCAAGATATTTCTTCTCATCATAGAAATCCTTATTGGTCTTCTTTTCAAGGATTTCTGCAAGAAGCTTTTCATCCTGTTGAAGCATAATTGCTAGGCGTTTCAACTCAAGGATTACTATCTGTTCAAGAGCATCTGCACGGATATAGTGTCTAGCCTGACAAGTACCACGAGTATCCTTTACATAATTACTGCAACTGAAATAATGAATATCCTTGTTTACTGTATTGGTATGATAACTCATATTACTCCCGCAATCTGCACAACGGATAAGACCGCTGAAAATATGCTTTCTTGCATTTTCTTTCTTAGGTGCTCTGCGTTTTGTTCTTGCTGTGAGCTTCTGTACCGTTTCCCAAGTATCACGGTCAATGATTGGCTCGTGAACATCCTTGAAGATTTTCCAATTCTCCACCGGGTTATCAATACGGGTTTTGTTCTTGAAGTTTTTGGAATAGGTTTTGAAGTTGATAACATCACCGCAATATTCTTGCTGTGCCAATATCTTTTGGACAGTAGTTTTACACCACTTATACGGATTCGGCTGTGTTTTCTTACCTCCACGGTTTAAGCCTTTGCTTTGCCAATATGCCATAGGGATAAGAACCTCACGATTCTGCAATTCTCTTGCTATTGCTTCATTACCCATACCCTCAAGACACATTCTGTAGATGTCTCTTACAACTTCTGCAGCTTCGGTATCTATTATCCATTTCTTCTTGATTTCGGGACTTTTCATATACCCATATGGTGGCTGTGATAATGGTTCTCCCATATCGCCACGAATACGGTGAGCACTCCTGACCTTACGGCTGATATCCCTCGCATACATTTCATTCATAACATTCTTGAAAGGTGCGATTTCGTTTTCACCCTCATCACTGTCAACCATATCATTAACAGCAATAAACCTTACATTATGCTCAGGGAAATAGTTGTCTGTGTAGTGACCAACCGAAACATAATCACGTCCTAATCGGGAAAGGTCTTTGACAATAACAACTGAAATATATCCCATTTCAATATCGTCAAGAAGCTCCTGAAAAGCAGGTCTGTTGAAGTTTGTACCCGTGTAACCGTCATCAACATAATACTTGGTATTTGTTAAACCTAATTCCTTTGCTTTTTGTGTCAGCATTTTCTTTTGGTTGCCAATTGAATTACTTTCTGTTTCTGTGCCGTCATCTCTTGATAATCGGCAGTAGATAGCAGTAATTCCGATGTTTGCTTCAGACTGCATTAATCCTCCTTCCCGGCAGTCAAACATACATATTCTGCATTCATTATATTTCTATCATCGGCACTTGTCAAATGTGCAAAATCACTGCCAACATATTTTTGTGCTTTGTCGCTTATGGTGTTTTCAATCTTACAGATATTAACAGGTGCAAACTTTGAAGAAACCTTGTAACAGACACCGTCAATAACATATTCTTCTTCACCAATAAGACCGTAAAAATCTTTAAGCTTTTTCATTATCTCGCACCTCGGTCTTTCTGCCTCATAAGATACTTACCGTAATACTCAACAGCCTTTGCAAGAAAATCTTCTTTTTCCTTTACGGTGGCATTAGATTTCATATATTTGCTGATTTTATCCTCAGGGATTTTAACTGTAACAACCTGATTAGGTTTTGGTTGTTTTACCATACTAAGAATTGTACCGACATCAAGCTTTCCCTCTTGTTCTAATTTCTTCAACTTCTGCGCCTGAGCAAGGGATGGTGTAGCAAGTTCTTTCTCAATAGCCTCAGCCAAAAAGTTCTGATGTCCTTGGCTGAGATATGAAAGCTCAACAGCAGGACCAAGTGCAATTTTACCGCTATCTACCAAAGCAAGCAGCCTTGGAATCAGGTTAGTAAGACGGATATATCTTTTCACCTGAGAAGCACTGTCTGTATCAGAAATTTCATCTGCAGACAACTTCGGTCCGACTTGGTCCGAAGTTAAATCTGTTCGTTTACCTTGCTTTTTAATAGCATCCATTTTCATCTTGTAGGCGTAGGCTTTCTCGCTTGGTAAAATGTGTTCACGGTGCAGATTACTGTCAACAAGAATAATATCTGCTTCTTCCTTTGTGATATCTAAAACTACCACCGGCACCTCTGTCAGCTTAAGCCTTGTTGCTGCAAGGTATCTTCTGTGTCCTGATATTATTTCAAACACATCAGCTTTATCATCCTTTCGTACCATGAGAGGCTGTATGATACCGTTTTCACGGATACTATCTTCCAACGGCTTCATATCTTCCTCACGGCATTTATACGGATTCTTAAAATTGGGGACAATACTGCTCATAGGCATCTTTATGATTTCTGTAGTCTGAGGCTTTACTGCCTCTGATTCTTCTGTTTTCTCAAACAGGGTGTTAATAAAATTTTCTTCTTTATTCATTTAATTCTCCTTTTCATTCTTGTGATAAAAATACAATCTTCAATTAGATTCTCTGTACACGCAACTGCATCAGCTGTCTGCTTCATTTCCTTACCGATTGGTAAATCTGATAAGCCGTAGTTTCTGAAAAGATTGTTTAAGGTGCTTGCAATTCCACGGAGCTTCAGAATAAATTCCATACATTCAGGCTTTCTGTCTTCCTGAATT
>JAZSNB010000073.1:0-3618 GCA_045536195.1 Acutalibacteraceae bacterium | reverse complement strand
TTGGGATCCGCAACAGATGTGCTGTCTTCTGCCGCATTTGCCACCGTAACAGGTATGCAGGACATTACCAGCATTACCGATAAAAAGACAGCTAAAATTTTGTTTGAAAGTGAATGTTTCATATATATATCCTCCTTTATTTAACCTAAGCTTTAGTCATAATCTGTACTTTTCTTGATTCGCACATACAGACATCTATTTCTTTTTTGCTGTCCCCGTAAAATATGCAGTCACTGCAGCAGTCTTCAGGGGCAGAGCTGTCTGTTGCCTCATAGAATTCGCAGGGAGTCTGTATGGCTGTAACGAGCGGATAACCTTTTTCCGTATACACGGGATTGTTTTTCAGATCGGGATACAGGACAACAGGCTCACCGCTTATTCTGTCCGTTTCCTCATAATACCCGTATCTTAATTCGAAGCTGTGTCCGTGACAGCTTTCCGTCATATACAGATCGCCCTCTTTGCGAACATTACATCCGTCCGTCATAGGCACTCTCCTTTCTTAAGAATCAAGAGCAATAAAAAAGCCCTTACACTATGATAATAGTATAAAGGCTTACGGCAGAAAAAACATCCACCTTATTCTTTAAAAAAAGTATAAAATTTTAAACGAAATCAATCAGTTCCCGTCTTTTTTCAACTCCTGTTTTATTCTTTGCAGACCTTATAATCGATTTAACCGAGGACTCTGAAACAAACAGCCGTTTGGCTATCTGTGCATCAGACAAGCCGAAGCAGACAAGCCTTGCCACCTCTCGCTCACGGGGTGACAGATGTGCGGAAACAGTGTTTTTCATAACGGCATTATGTAACCTTGTCCAGCCCGAATGAAGCTTTTTGTGAAGCTCTTTAACCTTTTTTAAAGCATTCGGGTCAATGCCTGCGATACGGTCATCAAGAAAAGAGCCGAGCTGTCTGCGATGCTCACACAGCGGTCCGTAGAGTCCGTCTGCAAGACAAAGAATAATTGCCCTGTCTATATGCTCAGCCGCAAGGATGTTGTTTCCGCATTGATGATATGCAATACCGCAAAGGAGCCTCAGATATATCTCTGCGAGTATGATTTTATCTGCAACCATCTGTGAAATCATCGGCTCCATAATAAAGGGCAGAGCCTTCATAAGGCTGAAGCCGTAGGTTTCCTCAAAATCTGTTTTTCCCATTGCCTGCTCCTGAGCCTCTATAAAAAGATATTTAATAAAATATACCTTTGCGGCAGGCTGAGAATCACGGGGAAGCTTATCAAAGCAGCCCCTTCTGAACCAATCGGGAAAATCTCTTGTATTTCGTATGGCACTGTCTGCGGCGGCAAGGGACAGTGCGAGAATATCACTGTCCTCTTCGCTTTTACAGGGAGCATCCAGCAAATGTCTCCTGGCTTCATTCCAGAGCTTTAAGTCACCCTCCCACATAGCGACCAAAGACAGCAGAACGCCGCCCGATATAACAGCATAAAAACCGTCACGGTTATCAAGAAAACAGCGTGCCTGCTCATAAACTATGTCTATTTCGCCTCGGCTATATGTAATTGCCGCCTCGAAGAGAGACTGTGTTTCCTTATTACAGGAGAGTTCGTTTATCACCCTGTCTGCACTGCCTGCCTCGGAATATAAATCAGTCATATCAAGAAAAGGACTCCTTCGTAAAAGCCCGGAACGGTAAGAAGCCCGATTCTTTTCTTTTTTACATCTGCCGTCGGCAGGCTTTTGCGCATCATCAGGTATCATCCAACTGATACCGAAGCGCTCAGCTCCGGGGATTTTTCCGTTTTTACAGTAATCCTGAACACGGCGAAGAGAAATATCCCATTTTTTTGCGGCTTGCTGTGCAGTAATCTTATTCATTTCAGTTCCTTTCCGTCGCTGGTGCGACAGATATAAAATCTTTTCTAAAAATAGTTTTAATATTATAAAATCATTATACAGCGTTTTTGCGACAAATACAAGATTGATTAATAATTTTAATATTTCTGTATTACATTGATTTTTAACATCATTCATTATATAATAAACAAAAAGAAAGGAGCGTGTACCTTGAAGAACAAAAATATGAGGAAAATCATAAATATTGTATTGACTCTGATATTTTTATTTTCTGTCTTTAATATAGGAATAACATATTATAATTACACAAGAGCTGACAATACCTACAGCAATCTCCGTGAAGAATTTGCCGAAAAAATTGTTTCGCCTTCAGAGTCGGAAAAGGATAATAACGAAATTACCGACAAGGAAGAAGCAGAAGAAAAGGCGGAGCTGCCCGTCAAAATAAATTTCAAAGCTCTTCAGAAAAAGAATGAGGATGTTATCGGCTGGCTTTACTGTCCCGATACACCCATAGACTATCCTGTGGCACAGGGGAAGGATAATAATGAATATCTGCGACACGATCTTGAGGGGAAGTACATTATCAGCGGTACTCTTTTCGCCGATTACAAAAACGGTGCACCCGGTGAAGACAGTAATTATATTATTTACGGACATAATATGAAAAACGGAACTATGTTCGGCACACTTTCGAGATATAAAAGTCAGGAATATTATGAGGAGCATCCTGTTATATATTATCTTACGCCTGACAGAAATTATATAATTGAGCCCTTTGCCTGTCTGACGGTTGACCGTTATGATGAAATCTACACTCCCGATATGCCGAAGGAGGAGCTTCTTGCTCTTCTGACCGAATACAGAGAAAAATCTGATTTGAAGTCAGAAATTATACTTTCTGCTGACGATTCCATTGCAACTTTTTCTACCTGCTCCTACGAGTTTGACGATGCGAGATGTATTCTCGTGGGAAGAATTACGGAAATATAATGCGAGCTGTAAATTGCTATATAATAAATTCGCCGGGGATGTAAAATCCTCGGCGGTATTGTTATCTCTCATATCCCTCGTTATGTTTCCTCTGCTCTCTTGCCTGATACTGTCTTTCCCGTAACTCCTCATAATATTTCCGCCTTTCTTCCTGCTGTTTTACATAGCGGGCATATTCTTCCTGCCTTGCTTTTTCAGCCTTGGTAAGATAATTAGGTGGCGGCTCACCTATGAGCTTTGAAACGGTATCAACGCTTCGGTTAAAATCATATTCGCTGATGTTGTAATCTACTTCTGCCTTTTGTCTTGCCTCTTTCTCTTTTTCGGGACGAATTTTTATCCTCTCGGCTTTCAGTTCTTCTGCATCTGCTTTATCAGCCTGCTTTTCGGTTTCTTGGTACTGAGTAAGTGTCTTTAGAATTTCTGCTTCCATTCTCTTTTCTTCGGCTTCAAGCTTCGGGATTTCAAACCTACGCATTTTCTCAAAGTAGGACTTTGCATTAATAATATCCTGTTCGGTTTCGCATTCATTTTGTGAGAGAATATTCTGCATTTTAAATTTCAGCTCTTTAAGTTCAAATTCATAGTGGGTAACATCACATTTTGCCGCATTATATTTCTGCTTCATAACCTTAGGAGTGAGCTTTAATTTCTTCTTTGCTTCTTTGAATTTTTCTTCGGTGGCGTTAATATCTTCCTGCAGCTTATGAAAGTACACATAAAACTCATCAGCGTCACGGACTTCATTCATAGCCTGATGCTTCATTTTGTTAATAAAGTCGGATCGTAGCCATGTCGTTCT
>JAZSNB010000017.1:0-14566 GCA_045536195.1 Acutalibacteraceae bacterium | reverse complement strand
ATTATATAGGAAATTGCTCGCGTTGTGAGCAATTTAGCTTATAATTCGCCTGCAGGCTCATTGAATAACGCAAGCTTATTGAACAAGAAACACCTACAGCCCCCAAGATTGGGGGTAGGGGGTTGATAAATCGTAAGATTTTTTCTTATTATGGAGGTAGAAAAAATGCTTTTCAACTATTCAAAAAAAGTCCTTGCTTTTCTGCTCACGCTGATATTTGTATTTTCTGCAATACCCATCCGGGTGCTCGCTGCAGAAAACGAAAATGATTATTCAAAAAATCAATCTGTGCTTATTGACGGATCGATTGAACAGCTTACTTATGCAGGAGAATACATAAATCCCGTTCTTCACGATTCCCCGGGAAATATGAAATATTCTCTTGAAACACTTGAAAACAATATAGACACCGATGCCTTCAGAACACGGATTCTCTCCGCAATTTCCGAATGCGCAGCTTCAGTTGATGTAAGCAGTTTCGGAATTTCCACAGACCTTGTGAACTATGCGGCAGATTATATATGGTATCATATGCCCGAAGCCTTCAATGTGGACGGTCTTAGCTATTATTATTTCACCTCCGCAGGTGTTCAGACCATATATTCCTTTACCTTCAGATACAGAAGCTTCGCTGATACAAAAGAGGAATATGAAGCCTGCTTTTCAGACTTCAGGTCTGCGGCAGATAAGCTTCTTCAGGGAATTGAGAATAATACCGCACTGAGCGACACCGAAAAGGCTCTTCTTCTTCACGACAGGCTCGCAATATGGAATGAGTATGATTATGTAACCTCTTCTGAAATAAAGCACACAGCCTACGGTGCATTTGCGAACAGAGCCTCAGTATGTCAGGGCTATGCCATGGCTTATATGTATCTTTTAAGCAGAGCAGGAATCGAAAGCTACTATTGCTCCTCAGATACCCTCAATCACGGCTGGAACATCGTTATAATCAACAATAAGCCCTATCACGTGGATGTTACCTGGGACGACCGTGCCTGGGGCTCTGACGGCAGAGGCTTTATCGGCAGAGTTGACCACGATAATTTCCTGCGCTCAACTGCAGGCATAAGAGAAACGGGACACACCGCCTACGATTTCGACACCTCGCCCTCAGACACAACATATGATAATTATTTCTGGCAGAATTCCACAACTGAATTTCAGCTGATAAACAATGAAATATACTATATAGATAATGCCTCCCGGAAGCTTATAAGAATGAGCGACAAAAAAGACCTTCTTTCCGTACAGGGCAACTGGTTTTCGCCTTCCGGCGGAATATGGCAGGCAGCTTATTCCTGCCTTTCTTCTGTGAACGGAGAGCTGTTATATTCACTCCCCGACGGTGTTTATAATTATATCCCTGAAACGGGAACAAGCAAAAAACTCTACACTCCCGAGCTTTCTCAATACTATTCTGTTTTCGGCTTTACATATGAAGACGGATATATAATCTGTGATATCAATAACACTCCCAACAATGCTGAAAATCTCTCTCAGGTAAAATTCGCATATCAGAAAGCACCTGTTGCCGAAAGCATGGAAATAGTATCTCCCGCAACAAAAACAGAGTATTACATAGGCGACAGCCTCTCACTCACGGGGCTTGAGCTTAAAATCAACTATTCCGACGGAACATATAAAACAATTACCTCAGGCTATACCCATTCAGGCTTTTCTTCAGCTGAGGCAGGCACTGTGGAAGTAGCTGTAAGCTACGGCGGCTTTTATGTAAGCTTCAACGTAACCGTAAAAGCTCCCTCGGTTTCACTCTCTCAGGAATCTCTTACTGTCACTGAAGGTGAAACAAAGGCTCTTACGGCAGCTGTTTCTCCTGCAGATGCATCTGTCAGCTGGTCCTCATCCGACTCCTCGAAGGTAACCGTAGCTTCAGGCAATGTAACGGCTGTAAAAAACGGAAGTGCAGTAATCACCGCATCAATCATATATAACGGAAAAACCTATTCCGATACCTGCACGGTAAATGTGCTGTGTGCTCATAAAGACACAAAGGGTGTTGCTGAAATTCCGCCCACCTGCGTTTCCTCAGGCTATACTGCAGGTGTATATTGCAATGACTGTGAAACTTATATAAGCGGTCACGTGGAAATTCCCGCAGCTCCGGATGCACACAGCTGGGATAGCGGCTATATATCTGTTTTACCCGATTGTGAAAACAGCGGAGAAATAATATATACATGCCTTTGGTGCTTTGATAACAAAGCTGAAGCTGTACCTGCTCTCGGTCACTCTTATATAAGCTTTGTCGAAACAGAGCCCGGCTGTAAGACCGACGGAATTAAGGTATTTGAATGTGAATGCGGAGATTATTACACGGAAAGCATCCCTGCCACAGGTCATAAGGATAACGACAATAACAACGCCTGCGACAATTGCGGTGTGAGTGTTTGCGACCATCTGTGCCATAAGTCAGGCTTTATGGGCTTCTTATGGAAAATCATCAGCTTCTTCCAGAAGCTTTTCAGCATCAATCCCGTATGTGAATGCGGTATGGCTCATTATTAATACTTAAAGCCGCAGAATAAAAAACTATATAAACACAAGGCGAAGGAGCGTAAAAAAATGCTCCTTCGCCTTTAATTTTTTTTCTGAATTATGATTTATCGATGTAAGAGGCTTCACAAAAATCAGCACATCTGATATTTGTTGCCTTCTTATACTGTAGGGGACGACGCCCCCGGCGTCCCGTCTGCCACAAAAATAAAAATGTTCATATCACCAATAAATATCCTCACAATCAGCCTCTTCTTGTTCTGTTACAGGTAATCTTTATCGTGATATGGTGGTGCTTCGCACGTTCCTGTGGCGGGACGCCGAGTCGTCGTCCCCTACAAAGAGAAGATTTATTTTGTATGGCTCAGGTAATTTCATCAGACCGATAAATTATAAGTCTTTACTGTTTTTTCATAGACTTATCTGTTATGTCAGAGGGGATCAGAACAGGTTTTCGTCAAGGAGGAAATCTATGATTCCTATGTTCAGAATTCCTTTGTCATCGTACCAGCGTTTTCTGATGTCGTGACGGACTATGATTTTAGGGAAGAAATCTCCCGTAAGACCGAAGGGTCTGTTTTCTGTTTCAGCTTTTTCCTCATCGGGCAAAGCATAGGCAGACTGAATATATACCTTTTTAACACCTGTGTTTGCCACAAAATCTATTTCTCTCGGAGCTTGTACCGTTCTGCCGTTCTTATCGGTGTCACTGCCGTATACGATACCGATATCAACACTGCAGCCACGGATAATAAGCTCATTATAAATAATATTCTCCATTATGTGGGTCATTTCCTGCTGACGAAAGCCGATACGGGCGTTGCGAAGACCTATATCCTCACAATAGTATTTGTTAGGATAATCAAAATAATTCTTTCCCTTTACATCGAAACGCTTACATTCGCTGAAAAGAAATGCATCCGAAAGGCAATCCATATAGCTTTTAACGGTATTCGGAGCTACGGTATTTTCCCCCGTCAGCTTCCTTTTTGAGTTAAGTGAATTTGCAACATTGGTGGGATTTGTAAGAGAGCCTACAGAAGAACAGAGAAGATCAAGTACAGCATCCAGAATATCCTGTCTGCGGATTTTTTTCCGTTCAATAATATCCTTTAAGTAGGTTTCTGCAAAAAGCGATTGCAGATAGTTCATTTTTGCCGTGTCATCCGGACGGGAAAGAACAAGAGGCATACCGCCGTAGAATGCATAATTATCAAATGCCTCGTACCGATCACCGCCGACTGCTGAAAAATACTCGGAAAAGCTTAAGGGATGAATGCGTATCTCATCGCTTCTGCCTCTGAATTCGGTAAGTATATCAGAAGACAGCATTTTAGAATTACTGCCCGTTACATAAATATCAAGATTACTGAGTGAGCGAAGGTCATTCAGAGCATCATAAAAGGTAATTTTTTTACCCTCTCCGTTATATGGATTTTTCACCTCATCCGACAGCTGAATTTCATCAACAAACAAATAGAATTGCTTTGTCTCATCTTTTACAGCTTCTCTTACGAAGCGGGTAAGCTCAAGGGGATTGCGGTATCTGAGATCATTTACCTTGTCAAGCTCAAACAAAAAAATCTGCTCTTGCTTTACTCCGCATTCCAATAAATATTTACGGAACAGGGTGTTCAGAAGATATGATTTTCCGCATCTGCGTATACCTGTAATAACCTTTACCTGTCCGTCCCACATATATGATATAAGCTGTTGTAAATATCTGTCTCTTCTGATCTCCATAGTTGACTCCTGTTGAAAACTTTCTTGATATATTATAAAACATCTCAATAGCAATATACACCGTAGTTACGGAAAAATCAAGTGTTTATTGAAAACTTATATGATTTATCAAAGAAGTTCTCAATAGAATTTTTTTGTTTTGTCAAAAAAAAGGGTATACAAATGAAAAAATATTTGTTAATATAATATAAATATATAATTTGGCAGGAGAAAATACCAATGAAAAAGATAATCAGTATTGTTCTTACAGCAGCGCTTATCCTCTCCACCCTCTCCGTAATGTCCTTTGCCCTTGTCACAAAGGATAATAAGGAGCTTGGCTTTGCGGTGGCATCCGACCTTCATTATAATGTACCCGAGGAAGAGCTTACAAAAACCAACGACCACGAAATTTTCTGGTATGCAAACAGACGTGCATCCATGGATAATGAAAGCGGACTCATCATTGATGAATTTCTTCGTCAGTGTGCTGAGGACGATTCCGTCGAATATGTGCTTATCCCCGGCGATCTTGCAGATAACGGCAGAAGCATTTTTGAAGAGCATTATGCAGTTGCCGAAAAGCTCACCGCCTTTGAAAAGGAAACAGGCAAGCCGGTTTATGTTATCCCCGGCAACCACGACTACGGTCAGGGCGAAAATGATTTCAAAATAGACGATTTCAAATCGGTTTACGGTGAATTCGGCTATAACGGCGCTTTAAGCGTTATGGAAGAAAACGGCTCCTACACAGCAGACCTGGGCGACTGCTACCGCCTTATTGCTCTCGACAGTAATGACCCCTCAAAGTCTACCGAAGACGGCATGAGCATCAAAAAGGTATCCTGGGTACTGGATGAAGCAAAGATGGCAAAGGAAGAGGGCAGATATCCCATTCTTATGATGCACCACAATCTTCTTGACCACCTTCCCATGCAGAGAATCATCAGCCGTAATTTCATCGTTCGTTTCCACTACACCACGGCTACTCTCTTTGCAGATGCGGGCATAAAGCTTGTTTTCACAGGTCACGAGCATTGCTCCGACACCACATCCTACACCACACCTCTCGGTAACAAAATTTATGACTTTGCAAACACAGCTCTTTCAATGTATCCTCTTCAGTATAAGGTATTTTATATCAACGACGCAGAAATAACATACAGAACAAAAACAGTTGATAAGATCGATACAGATAAGCTCAGAAGCATTGAGGGCTACACCGAAGAGCAGTTCACTGCAATGAATAAAGGTCTTAACGACTATGCCAAGGGATATCTCAAGGCAGGTATTCAGTACAGACTTGAGCTTTCACTTTCAATGGAAAAGATGGGAATTGCAGAGGATTCCATATTCTATCCCCTTGTTTCCACAGCAGTGGGCGGACTTACCGACCTGCTCAGAATGCCTCTCTACGGCGAAAACTCCGTTCAGGAGCTTGCACGTGAATACAACATTGAAATTCCCGATTCCGATTATGAAACAGGCTGGGATCTTGCAACAGAGCTGGTTTCCTGGCATTATGCGGGCGAAGAACCCTTTGAGGTTCAGAGCGATGAAGTAAAGATACTTCTGAGAACCGTTTCCCTCATTCTTAAAGACGACCTTTCAACGGTAAACGATGAAATTTTCTTTGCCTGTGCAAATGAGCTTATTGAAAAAATGGGCGGAACAGGCAGTATGTCAAAGGATTTCACAAAGATCACCTCAGAGATCTTCGGCGGTGTTACTGCAGGTCAGTATTTCCTTGTAGCACTCATATCTCCCCTTCTTTATGAATTTGCCTTTGACGGCGACTCCGTTCCCGACAACAACGGAACCATTCAGGGCTACGGCATTGAAATGAACGGCAGCAACATCCTTTCAAATATTACAAACACCGTGAATAAAATGATGCTCTTTATTGAAAACTTCTTTATTATTTTCGTGAAAATTTTCGGTATAGGCAGATAAATACGGGTATAATCAAAGCACGGACGGAAGAGACGAAACCTCTTCCGTCCGTTTCATTGCCGGATAAAAGAAATATTTTACAAATTTCTGCTTTTTTCTTATTTATCTTATTGAAATAAATATTTATAACATATATACTAAACAGTAAGGAGGAATTTTATTATGGAAAAAGAGATGAAAAACAAATATATTACCTTTGCGGCAGTATACTTAGGGGGTATTGCTGCTGTAATCGGAGGTCTTATCGGCTTTTACGATGAATACCTTTCATGGTCGAATATGGTGCTTGTTTTGGTGTTCTTTGCACTGTCACTCATAGGTGTAGGTGCACTGGCATTTCTTACGCAATTTTTTACAGAGGAGAAAAAAGCATCAAAAATTGCACTCAGCTGCGGAATCAGTGTTGCCATATATTCCGCACTCGTATGGGGGCTGACCTTTCTCATAAATGTGGTTATCGGCAAGGAGCAGCTCAATGAGCTTGCAATCAGTGTAACCACTGCGGCTGCCCTTGTTTTCACGGCAGGTCTTTCAGCGGCAGCAATAATAAAGACAAAGCTTCACAAGGCACTAAGGGCGGGGATAAGCATTGCTCTTATTGCAGGCTTTCTCACCTCAGGCTACCTTGTAGCCGACAATTATATTTTTATGGCAATATATTCTGATTACAAGGCGGCGGTACCTATGATCACAAGTGAGCTTCCCAAGGGAAACGGCGATCTTACCTTCGGTGACTATTATGTAAGCCCCAATGGTGACGACAGAAAAAATGACGGCTCTGCCGAAAAGCCCTTTGCCACACTGGAAAAGGCTCTCGAAACTGTCAAAAAGCTTGACAAAAAAGACAAGGACAGCGTTACCATATGTCTGAAAACAGGTGAATACAATATTGATCCCATTGTTTTTACAGAAGAATTTACAGGCACCGACGGCTGTGCTGTCACCTTGTGTGCATTCGGCAACGGTGAGGTCGTGCTCAACTGTGCAAAATCTCTCAATCCCCTTGATTTTATGGATTCATCCGAATTTCCTTATATAGCAGAAAGACTTACGGATGAAGCAAAAAACCGTGTAAGAATACTTGACCTTACAAAAAAGCCCTATGAGCTCAAGGCCGAGGACTGGGGCAAATTATATGCAATGGGTTCCTATAACACTGCAGAAAAATATGACGGCGACTATGTAGGACCTCTCTCCTGCGAGCTTTTCGTAAATGATTCACGTCAGACAATAGCACGTTATCCCAACGAAGGCTTCCTTTATACGGAAGAGGTTATCAAAACAGGCACGGGACGTGAAAGTGACGGTGCTCTTACAAAAAATGAAAACTGGGATGAAATCAGAAATCCCGAAAGCGATGTATACGGTATAAACAGTGAGCTTGCCGACAGAATTGCTTCCTGGCACGAGCACAGCGAAGTATGGATGATGGGCTACTGGAAATATGACTGGGCAGATGCCTCAAGCCCCATTGGCAGCTTTGATGCGGAAAATAAAACCATTTCCCCTAAATTCGTAAGCGTTTACGGTACAAAAACAGGCGCACCTTATTATTTCTACAATGTACTTGAAGAGCTTGACACAGAGGGCGAATGGTATCTTAACAGAAAAAACGGTCTTCTCTGTCTTTACGGCCCCGAAAACTTTGACAATGCCAAAATTGACCTTGCTCTTACACTTGAGCCCGTAATAAAAATCACGGCAAACAATATGACCTTAAGAAATCTCACAATTACAGGCACAAGAGGCACCGGCATTGTGGTTGAAGGAAATAACAACACCATTGACGGCTGTCTTGTGAAGAATGTTTCCGAATATGCAATTGAGGTTACAGGCACAGGCAACAAGGTTATAAACAACGAAATCACCCACACAGGAAAGGGCGGCATCATCCTTAACGGCGGTGATACAGAAACTCTCACACCCGGTGAGAATATCGCAGACAACAATCTCATTCACGACTGGTCTGAAATCTTTTTCACCTACTGCCCCGCAGTTACTCTCAACGGAGCGGGAAATACCTGCTCACACAACGAAATCTATAATTCCCCCCACGAGGCTATTACCTATTCGGGAAATAATCACATAATAGAGTATAATCTCATTCACGATGTATGTCTTCTTTCCGATGATGCAGGTGCAATCTATTCGGGAAGACGCTGGGACTGGTACGGCAATGTTATAAGATATAACTGTATATATAATCTCGGTTCAGAGGGGCACCGTCCCGACGGTATTTACCTTGACGATGCACTTTCCGGTCAGGAGGTTTACGGAAATATCCTTGTAAACATCCCGAAGCTTGCTATTCATCTCGGCGGCGGACGTGACCTTAAGGTTACCGGTAATATAATAATCAACGCAGGCGAGCATCCCATTTCTTACGACGCAAGAGCAAGAGAGGGTGCACTTGAAAACGGATGGTTTAACCATTCCTCAAAAGAAAACGGAGATATGTGGGTAAATCTTCACAATTCACCTTATATGAGTGAAACCTGGAGAGCAGCATTCCCTCAGTACAATAATTATTCCGAGGACTTTTCAAATCCCGATATACCCGGCTTTGTACCAAATCCCGCTTTGAGCACAGTCAGCGGAAACATTATATTTGACAAGGGCTCATCCCTCGGCAATATAAGCGATGCCGCTATGCAGTTCAGCACAATTGACGGCAATGGGGTATATTCCCTTTCAAAGCTCGACAGTGTCTTCCAGGATGCCGCAAACGGCAACTACACCGTAAAAGAGGATTCTGCAGTATTCAAGGATATTCCCGGTTTTGAAAATATTCCTCTTGAAGACATAGGCAGAAGATAAATAAATTAAGGGAGCGATTTTTAATGGAAAGAACCTATAAAGCATTTTCTGAATGGAAAGAAAAGTCAAAGCAGACAGAATACACCGAAAAAACAAGACTTCTTGATTACGACGGAACACTTCTTGCAAAGGGCTGGGCAAGACATAATGTTTTTGATTACGACAGAAGCCTCTCAGCTCCTAAAATGAGAAAAAAAGAGTGGGACTTCTATCAGCTGGGCAACAGAAATTACATGGTACAGATATCCTTTGCAAATATTTCAATCGGCGGCTATGTCTCCGCTGTGCTTATCGACCTTAAAAACGGAAAGAAGATAGCCGACGGAACCTCTCTTTTCCTCGGCGGAGAAAAGAAATATGTGCTTCCCCCCAAGGGTGACGTTCCCAACTATTTTGAAGCAAAGGTAGGAAGCGCACACGTTATATTCGACACAAGGGAAAACAAAAGAATTCTCTATTTCAAAAAGCCTTATAAGGGCTCATACATCGAATGTAATTTCGAAATGGATATCCCCGAAGGACTTGAAAATATAACAACGGTTCTCCCCTTTGAAAACAATCCTAAAAAATACTTTATGACCACTAAGCAGAACTGTATGCCCTGCAGAGGCACTTATAAGGTAGGAAACACCACCTATGAGTTCAAGAAAACAGACACCTTCTGCGCTCTCGACTGGGGAAGAGTAAACACTCCCCACGAAATGGTTTGGTATTGGGGCAACGGCTCAACCTATCTCAGAGACAAGGACGGAAAGCGTCACATTTTCGGATTTGAAATCACCTGGGCAATAGGCGACGAAAGCAATGCCACGGAAACAGCTCTTTTCTATGACGGAAAAGCTCACAAATTCGGTGCGGTTGATGTTGAAACCTTCCCCAAGCCCGACAAGTTTATGAACGAATGGAAATTCATTTCCGAAGACGGCAGATTCAACATGACAATGACTCCCTACTACGACCACCATTCCGACACAAATGTGCTGAACCTTGCAAGAATGCACACCCACCAGGTGCACGGCATCTGGAACGGCGACGTTACTCTTGACGACGGCACAAAGCTTGAAATCAGAAATATGTATGCATTCTGCGAATATGTGGAAAATAAGTGGTAAACATAAATTACAGCAGAGGCAAAAAAGAAAGATATTAATATTCAATGCAAAAAAAGCTCAGGTATACTTAGAGGTGTACCTGAGCTTTTCCGTTCAGGCTTCAAAAATGACCGGATACCTCCGGAATATTTACATTATAAAAGTTTTATTCTAAAATTACCGTTGAAAGGAGGAATACTCTTGAAGCTTAATGTTTTTGTCGACAAAACAAAAGAAGAAAAAATCGATATTTTTATTCATGAGGAAAGAAAAATAATTGATGATATCAGAGATCTGATCTCCCGGGAAAATATTTTATTGTGTTATAAAAACGCAGAATGCCACAGATTGAGTTTTTCTGACATAGTGCTTTTTTCCGTAGAAAATGACAAGGTGTACGCTTATTCAAAAAACGAAAAATATACCGTAAAAGAAAGGCTTTATATGATCGAGGAAAAAATGCCCGATTATTTCATAAAGCTGAATCAATCAGCACTCTGCAATATCAGAGAAATAAAAAAATTCGACTGCTCTGTTTCGGGAACACTCAAGGTCTCGCTGAAAAACGGTCTGACGGACTTTGTATCACGCAGACAGCTAAAAGCAGTCAAAGAAAGGTTAGGTTTGTAATATGAACAGCTATCTTAAGGAGTTTCTTAAAAGAGGATTTATGTTTTCGGGGCTGGGACCCGTAACAGCAGGAATTGTATGCTTTTTTGTATCACTGGTAGAAAAGGGGTTTTCACTTACGGGAACACAGTTTATGATCGCCGTGATTTCCACCTATTTTCTCGCTTTTATTCAAGCCGGTGTCACGGTTTTTAACCAAATAGAGCATTGGTCTGTGCCGAAAGCCCTCGCCTGTCATTTCTCATTCCTTTATGTGACTTATCTTATCTGCTATCTCGTAAACTCGTGGATTCCCTTTAATACAACTGTGGTACTGATTTTTACCCTGATTTTCTCATTGACATTTTTCATTATATGGATATCGGTGTTTTTCACGGTGCGTACCTTAAGCCGCAGACTTAACAAAAAACTTGAAAAAACAATTTGACAGAAAAGCACATTATCTCTTATAATTATTCTGATTTCACTAAAAAAGGAAACAGAATTTATGGAAAATATCACACCTGTAAAGGAACTTGAAATATATCTTATCCGTCATGCTCAGAGTAACGGCAACGCGGGTATAAAGGTGCACGATGAGCCCACTATTCAGGATATGGCAGACCCGCTTCTGACCGGGCACGGTATAAATCAGGCTGAGAAGCTGGGAGAGTTTCTTTCATCCACAGATTTTGATGCAGTTTATTCCAGTGCACTTTTAAGAGCCGAAAGAACAGCCACAGAGGTTATAAAAAGACAAAAAACGTATAAATCTCTGCGTCTTCTTCCTCTTCTTACGGAAAACGGAATGGGAGAGGACTATAAGGGTGCATCATGGGAGGAAATTCACGAAATCAATCCCGATGCCGCACTTGCTCCCAACCTTCCCGAAGATACCCCGCTTATGTGCTATTCCTCAAAGGATGACAACAAAGCACATTTCATAAGAGCAAAAAAAGCGGTGGAATATCTGAGAAATCACCATAAAAACGGTGAAAAAATCTGCATAGTCTCCCACGCAGCCTTTATAACTCATATTGTGTTTTATCTCATGGGGCTTGAAGAAGTGCCGTCTTTTGACATAAATTTTGCCAACACGGGAATAACAAAAATAATATTCTACAAGCCCGGCACAAATCAGTACGGCGACATAATTTTTGACTACATAAACCGCACATCACATCTTCCCGAAAACAGCGAAACCAAGTAAAAAATATGCACAAAAAAACAGACAGTAAGTATTTTTATATACTCGCCGTCTGTTTTTTGTTTTTATTGCTCTTCTTTTTTCTGTTCTTTTACTTCCAGCAGTTTATGTATTTCAGCTGCCTTATCAACAAGCTCACCAAAACCGTATGCAAAAAGTCCCGGCACCCACGACAGAAAAATGCCTGCAACCATCACAATATAGCCAACCCGGGCAATATCTTCATAACATAATAAATCCTCACAAACCGCAGTAATTACGGTATATGTGAGGATTTTTTTAATCTGCAATATTTGTCCTGATATTCTGAAGCTTTTCCCTTTAACGGCTCATTTTGAAAATAATTATTGACGAGCAAGAATATGTACGCTATAATGTACATATAATACAAACGGAGCTGATAAAAATGACTAATACAAATATAACAAATTTCAGAAACAATGTATTTGAATATATTAATCAGGCTGTTGAATGGGGCGACGTTATCAATGTTTCCACCAAGAACGGCAACGCTGTTATTTTAAGCGAAGAGGATTACAACGGACTTATGGAAACTCTTTATCTGTCAACAGATGTAAAAGTAAAAGCTGATATTCTTGAAGGTGCAAAGGAATCTATTGATGAATGTGTACCGGAGGAAGAAATTGAATGGTGAATTATAAAATAGTTTTCTCAAAATCTGCACAAAAAAACATTCCGCGGCTGAAAGCTGCAAATCTTGCAGAAAAAGCAAAAAAGCTTATTGATGTCATCCGGGAAGATCCCTTCAGAAATCCCCCGCCGTATGAAAAACTGATCGGCGATATGGAAGGTCTCTATTCAAGAAGAATAAATATTCAGCACAGACTTGTATATAAGGTTTATGAGGAAGAAAAAACCGTTCAGATCGTAAGTGTATGGTCACACTACGAATACTAAAAAGACAAACAAAAGACGAAAGAGTATTGCCTTATGCACTCTTCCGTCTTTTTATTTCTTTATGATTTTTAATTATCTGTCTTTTTATCCGTATTGCGGTATCTTATGAGGGCAATGATTGAGGAAATTATACCGGCAAGCTGAGCGAACACTGCAGAGGAACGAAGAATTGTGTGATATACCGTCCAGGAAAGCATATTACCCAATAAAAACAGACGTATTCTCTGCTCCTTTTTCTGAAACATTGCAAGCATATAAAACACTGCGGCAATAATAGAGAGAATATCAACGGGAGACTTGAAGCCTATGAGCCCGCCCGAAACATAAAGAATAAAAAAAATAATTTTTTCCACAAGTGAAACATCTGTATCTGTTCTTTCGTGCCACAGGGAAAGAACAATCTGAATCACGGCAACAAGGTTTATTATAACCCCGGAGCTGAAGGAATCAAGGAACAGAATATTAAGAGAAGCAAGAATATTCACTACGGCAGACACAATAAGCATCTGCGTTTTATTTTTCAGCTGAAGTGTCAGTATAGCACCGAGGGTAACAAGAATGCCCAATGCCTGACCGATATAATACATCATATTTTTCACCGTACCTGTCAGAAAATGCAGTCTGCTCCGCTAAAAAAAACATGAAGCAAAACCTTTAATAAGATACACCTGTTTTTCTTGTATGTCAACAAGAAAAGGGCTTCATTTATCCGACACGGATAAGCATAATACAAAAAAATACCGAATTGACACGTATTCTTTCATTTGATATACTTAAAATAACAAAATATAAAGGAGAATAAACTTATGTTCAGAGCACTTTTAAGAGCAATTGTAACATTACTTATGCTTATTTCCCCTGCATTCCCCAATCAGATAGGACTTCCCGCAAAGCCCGCAGGTCAGCAGCTTGACCTTGACAACAGATTCGAGCTTGTATGGCAGGACGAATTTGAGGGCACTGAACTTGACAAAACAAAATGGCAGACAGAATGGTGGGTAACCGAAAGAAAAGGCGGCTACTGGCACGAGGATATGGTTGACGTTGCCGACGGCAATCTCATCATCACCACAGAATATTTCGCAGAACCCCTTGAAAACAGATATCTTGACAAGTGGGGCGATTCTATCGACTTCAAGCCCTATAAAGAAGGCTGGTACACTGCATGTATCTCAACTCAGGGTCTTCACGAATTCAAATACGGCTATTTTGAAATCAGCTGTATTCTTCCCAAGTCCACAGGTATGTGGTCCGCTTTCTGGATGATGAACGGCGGGGTTGTAAATGAAGACGGCTCAGGCAAAGACGGTACCGAGGTTGATATCTTCGAATCAATGTTCTATAAAGACGAGATATGGGGCTACGGCGACTGCGTACAGACAGGCATTATCTACGACGGCTACGGTGAAGCAAATGTAGGTGTAGGTCTCGGAAAATACTATGCAGAAAATCCCTATAAGGAATATAATACCTATGGCGTTGAATGGAACGAAAACGAATATATTTTCTACATCAACGGCGTGGAAACCTGCAGAACAAGTGCAGGCGGCGTAAGTCAGAACCCCGAATGGCTCCTTGTTTCCTGTGAGGTTGCAGGCGATAACGGCATTGCCCACGCAGACCGCCACGGCACCGGCAAAATGAGCATGAAGCCCGGTGACACAGCAGAATTTATCGTAGACTATGTAAGAGTATATCAGTATAAATAATTATTAAGAATTTCATAAAACCG
>JAZSNB010000137.1:0-11788 GCA_045536195.1 Acutalibacteraceae bacterium | reverse complement strand
CACAGTGTAATCAATGTTGCTGAGAGTTGCGTGTTCAATGCCCGCAACAAGAATTTCCGCTTCTCTGAACTGCTCGTCTGTCCAATCGGGACAGTATTCCGCAAAAACTTCTTTTGCTCGGGCAGTGTCGTTGTTGTGGATTATTTCAAGGCACTTCGGACTCTGATAAGTCGAAACGAAAAAGTCTTTCGCAACTTCGCTTTCTTCACAAGCCGCCGCCATTGTCATCAGTTCAAAACAAAGAGCAAGCAACGAACTAATGCCGTCATCCGCTTCTTCCTTTATCAGCTTCCACTGATATTTGCACAGCAAATCCGTGAGCACCGCAAGAACGTCATCTTTTGATGAAAAGTAAAATGTAAAGTTGCCTTTACTTATTCCAAGTTCATCACAGACCATTTTTACGCTTGATGCCGAATATCCGTAATCAAGAAACATTCGGGTTGAAACTCGGATTATTTTATCTTTTGTTGTTTCTTTCTTTGCCATAGTGCCTCCTCAAAAGCAATATTTGCACTCGTACTACACATAATTTAGCACGAGTACAAGTTCTTGTCAATGGGTTTTTAAAATTTTTTCAAAATCTGCGAGGAATGTCTACCGAAAGCGTTATTTGACAGCATAACGACATAACAAACAGAAAAAGGTCGCAGACCAAAACAGTCTGCGACCAATCGAAAAACTCTATTTAAGCAAAAAAATTGAGTATTCACAGGTCGAATCCCTTATGAATACTCAATATGGTCGGAGTGACGGGACTTGAAAGCTGAAGAAGCCTTCGCGTATCATTGCGCATAACGTTGTAAATCGCTATGTTTCAACGATTATAAAATTCACATTTGTTGTTCCGTTTCACATTTTTGCATATCTTTTCATAAAAATAAGGACCAAACAAGGACCATTCATAGTTTTTAACAAATAAAAAAACCGCTGAAACCAAGAAGTTTCAACGGTTTTGAGTGGTACGGATGTTCATAACACAAGTAGTTCTCCGGCAATACATATTCTATCTTTTTTAATGTAACACATTTCCTATTCAATAATGAACCACCGCAGAAATTATAACTAATACAACCTTGACAGAAAAATCAATGCGGTATTTTTATTGGTTTTCTTTTATACTATTTACTGTTAATCTGACAGTATTGTCTTCAATAATACCAAAGCCGTCAGAAGTTTCGACAGATAAAATCAGTTTATCACCCGTATATGCAGTAACTACACCTGCACTGAGAGAAAAAATAGTATTTGCATGTCCTTTTTTTATTCCGTAGGAACCTGAAAACTTTCCCTTAATATCATCGGCAATATTCAGCCGTATATTGTCACATTCCGGAATTTCAATTTGTCGGTCAACTGTAAAAATCGTAAGCGAAAGATTATCTTTCATACTGGTCACCTGTTGTTAGCCATATATTTTTTAAATACATCATCTATTGTACCGGACATAAGGAAATGCTGCTCAGGAATATGGTCACACTCTCCTGAGAGAATAGACTCAACGCTATCAACAGTCTTTTCGAGAGGGACGTAGATACCCGCTTGTCCCGTAAAACTTTCAGCAACGTGGAAAGGTTGACTCATAAAGCGCTGTACACGTCTGGCTATTTTTACAATTTTCTTATCTTCAGAAGAAAGCTCTTCCATACCGAGAATCGCAATAATATCCTGAAGCTCAGCGTATTTCTGTAAAACACGCTGAGTTTCCTTTGCCGTGCGATAGTGTCTGTCACCAACAAAATCAGGAGAAAGAACTCTTGAAGATGATTCAAGGGGGTCAACTGCAGGATATATACCAAGTTCAACAATCTTCCTTGAAAGAACTGTTGTTGCATCAAGGTGTGAGAATGTAGTTGCAGGGGCGGGGTCTGTAAGGTCATCGGCAGGGACATACACTGCCTGTACTGAAGTTATAGAGCCGTTGCCTGTTGATACAATTCTTTCTTGTAATTTACCCATTTCAGATGCTAGTGTAGGCTGATAACCTACTGCTGACGGCATTCTGCCTAAGAGAGCCGACACCTCACTTCCTGCCTGAGTAAAACGATAAATATTATCAATAAACAGAAGTACATCCTTGTGTGCTTCTTCACGGAAATATTCAGCCATTGTAAGACCTACAAGCGGCACACGAAGTCTGGCTCCCGCAGTTTCATTCATCTGACCGAAAACAAGAGCGGTTTTATCAATAACTCCTGACTGATTCATTTCATTCCAGAGGTCATTACCCTCTCTTGAACGCTCACCCACACCCGCAAAAACAGAGTAACCGTCATGTTCAAAAGCAACATTACGGATAAGTTCCATAATAAGCACCGTCTTACCTACACCTGCACCGCCGAAAAGACCGATTTTGCCGCCTTTCACATAAGGTGTCATAAGGTCGATAACCTTAATTCCTGTTTCAAGAATATCGTTAGCAGATACAATCTCAGCAAATGACGGAGCCTGGTGGTGGATAGGCCAATGTTTTTCTGTATTTATATCTTCTCCTCGGTCAATAGGCTTACCTGTTACATTAACCATTCTGCCTAAGGTTTCTTCACCAACGCAAATTTTAATCGGAGCACCTGTATCGACAGCTTTCATTCCTCTTGACATACCGTCAGTGGGATTCATAGAAATACATCTGACTTCGCCGTTGCCAAGATGCTGTGATACTTCAAGGGTATATTTTTCGTTTTTGACCTCAACATTTATTGCGTTGAAGATATCAGGAATATCGAATTGGTCAAAAAGTATGTCAACTACGGGACCCGTAATTCTCTGGACCATTCCTACGGAACCTTCAGCCATCTTTTATTTCTCTCCCTTCATTGAGTATTCAGCCGAAATTTCAATAACATCGGCTGTAACTTGACTTTGACGTATGCGGTTTATCTGCGTTTCAAGCTGTGTGCTGTATTCACATGCAGTATCATAAGCAGAGCGCATAGTTGTAAGAGTTGCAGCCTGTGCGCCTAAAGCAGTTTCAAGTATTTTTTTATATATAATTGAAGTAAATGTTTTTTCTGCGGTATTATTTATAACTGTATCTTTGTCGGGAACAAATATGAAATTATCACCTTCATCTTTCCCTTCATCAATCGTAAACAGATCGCATAAAACCGGCTCTTGCTTAATCATATTTATATATTCAGGATATACCATTCTGACTGATGAAACGCTACCTTCCTTCATAAGAGAGCGTATTTCCTTAAACAACTCGCTCACTTCTGAATAAGAGGGGACATCATTGAATATATAAGCCTTTTTATAGGGGATTCCGTTAGACTGAAAGTGTTCTCTGACTTTCTTGCCGCAAGTAAAGATAACAGGTGTTTTTTTCTCTTTTTCAAGTATTCCATCAAAAAAACTGAGAAGTTCTGCATTAAAAGCACCGCACATACCCTTGTTTGCTGCCATAACTATATAGCATATAGGGGCATCTGCATTATTAAGACAAAATACGCTATTGAACTCTTTTCGATAAGTCTCATACAGACGACTGCACTGTTTTTCGTATTTTTCATAACTGCTGTAAAGACCGCTTAAACGGGAATATTTGACAGTAGAGGCAGTTTTCATCGCCAGAGTAGTTTTACGGGTTGAACGGATAACCTGAAGTTTCTTTTTTAAGTTTTGTACTGTTGCCATAATCAAAACCTCTCAGCAAATTCACCGATAGCTTCACTGAGTTCATTTTTAAGCTCATTGTCAAATTTTTCTGCAGTTTTCACCTTATCGGTAAGTTCTGCTTTTTCTTCGGTAAAATATTTATAAAGTTTCTTTTCAAAATCTTCCATATTTTCCGGAATGATTTTGTCAGCATATCCGGTGCTTACGGCAAAGATAAGAATTGCCTGCAAATAATCGGGAACGGTGTTGTATCTGTTCTGTTTTAGAGCCTCTGTGAGAAGTCTGCCGGAAGCAAGAGTGGCTTTTGTAGCATCGTCAATATCAGAACCGAACTGCATAAATTCAGCAAGTTCTCTGTACTGGGCAAGACGGGTGCGCAGAGAAGATGATATCTTTTTCATAACGGGATTCTGTGCCGCACCGCCTACACGAGAAACAGAAAGTCCTACGTTGACAGCAGGTCTCTGACCTTCATTGAACAGTTCAGAGTCAAGAAAAATCTGTCCGTCAGTAATTGAAATAACATTTGTGGGAATATATGCTGATATATCACCTGCAAGTGTTTCGATAATCGGAAGTGCGGTTATTGAACCGCCTCCGAGATCTTCAGAAAGATGAGCTGCTCTTTCAAGAAGTCTTGAATGGAGATAAAAAATATCACCGGGATAAGCTTCACGCCCTGACGGACGGTGAAGGAGAAGCGACAGTTCACGGTAAGCTACGGCATGTTTTGAAAGGTCATCATAAATAATCAGAACGTCCTTGCCGCTGTACATAAAATGTTCAGCTATAGCAGTAGCTGAGAAAGGCGCAATATACTGAAGAGCTGCTGAAGAAGACGCAGGCTCAGCAACGATGATTGTATAATCAAGCGCTCCGTGAGATTTAAGCTTTTCTTTGATCTCTGCAACAAGTGTTTCTTTCTGACCTATTGCAACATATATACAGATTGTATCCTTACCCTTCTGATTGATGATTGTATCAACAGCAATAGCTGTTTTGCCTGTTTGTCGGTCACCGATAATAAGTTCTCTCTGTCCTTTACCAATCGGAACAAGAGCATCAATAGCCTTGATACCAGTATGGAGAGGTTTATTAACCGGAGCACGGTCAAGAATACTCGGTGCCTTGAATTCTATAGGTCTTACTTCATCATAAGGGAGATAACCTTCCGCATCAATAGGATTACCGAGAGCATCCACCACTCTGCCAAGAAGGGCATTACCTACGGGAACAGATGCGATTCTGCCGACTCTTCTTACCGGAGTACCGCTTTCGATATGAGCAAAATCGCCGAAGATAACACAACCGATGCGATTCTGTTGAATATCGAGCACCATACCTCTTTCACCGCATTCAAATTCAACGACCTCGCCGTACATAATATCGGCAAGACCATCCATCCAGCATATACCGTCTGAAACAGTAATAACTCTGCCAAGCTGAAATACGTGAATATGAGGTCTGTAGGACTCAGCCTTTTCTGAAAACTCCTGAATAAGATGACCTACGGTATCTGTTGTCAGGATAGGCTCGTGGTTAAGATTATGTGAGAATTGATAAAGCTCCTCGGCAACTGTTCCGTCATATACCGTATCGCCGATTCTCAGTTTGAGTCCGCCAATAAGAGACGGGTCCTCAAGTACCCATAATGAGGTTTTACCGCCTACCTCGTCAAGCATCGCGGTTGTAACCTCATCAACCTTTTTAACAATAGCCTTATCAAGCGGATAAGCCGACATAAGGGTAACATAGAGAACATCGTGATGCTTTAAGTATGCCATATCACCGGGAGTCAGTTTAATCTGCGGAAGAATTGCATCTATTATATTGGTATCAAGATCTCTTATTTCTTTTTGATATTTTTCATAAGAGAAAAGTTTTACGACATTTTCTCTCATAATTGAGAAAAGTTCTTTACGTGCATCCTCAATCATTTCACGGTGAATTTCGCGATGAATATGACCGCTAAATTCTTCTATCTGAGCAATTTTTTCATCAAAAACAGCTCTTGCAATTATAGTTTCTTCTGCACTGTTTTCGTCGTATTCTTCATGCTGATACTCCTCGAAAACAGGCATAGCTATTTTTTCTGTAGCTTCCGCTTCGTCAAGTTCACGGTTGATTCTCTCAAAGCGGGAGTTAAAAATAGACCTGATCTTTTTCCTTCCGAACAAAAACAGTATAATTGCAAGAATTATAAAGTTTATAATCACATATTGTATTTCCATAACGTCATACCCTGTGCATAATTATATTTTTGACAAATATTGCTGCTGCAGTTTCCATTTCAGGTGCTACAGATTTGACAATATCTTCATATTCATCAATAATGCTCTCTCTGTATGCCTTTATTTCATCAAGACTTTTTCTTTGAGCAGCTTCAATTTCTTTTTTTCCTTCAGACTGTATTTTTTGTGCTTGTTCTTTGGCTTCTTTTTCATGGACCTCAATATCAAACTCTCTCTGCTTCTGAATGTATTCTTCATTTTCGGCAGTAATCCTTTCGATTTCAGCCTTCTTTTCCCTTGCACCTTCAATTTTTTCTTTTCTGTTGTCAAGCATTCTTAGCACAGGTTTAAAAAGAAGATTTTTCAATATCAGCATAAGAAGCAAAAAACAGATCACAGTCCAGACTACAACGGAAATCTGTATATTCATAAGATTACTCCTTAGATAACATTATAAAACTGTCTTAGGCAATTTTCGAAACGAGCATAAATGCAATAAGAAGTCCGTAAATTGTAAGAGCTTCCATGAGTGCAAGAGAAATGATAAGTGTTGAACGGATATCTTTTGCGGAATCAGGCTGACGGGCAATACTTTCCATAGCCGCTTTGGCTGTCATACCCTGACCGATAGCAGGTCCGAGTGTACTGATTGCGATTGCGATTGCTGCTGCGATTGCGATAATAGCTGAATTTGTCATTTTTAAATACTCCTTTAGTTGAAAATTTATTATTTTTTAAATATTATTCTGTAACTTCATCCAAATAGATTGATACAAGCATTGTGAATACGATTGCCTGCAAGGCGCAAAACAGAAGTGAAAGCACCATCATTACAACAGGCGCGCCTATGGGGAGAATGTGATAAAGCTCCTCGGTCACCGTTTCTTCGCCGAAAATGTTACCATAAAGCCTTAATGCCAGAGATGCAGGCTTGATTATTTCATCAAGGAGCATCAGAGGAAGCATAAAGAACATCGGTGATACAAAACGTTTAAAATAATGCTTGGTATTGTGTTTTATACCCGAAATCTGGAGGAACACAAATGTAACGATACCAAGACCCAAAGTTACGGAAAGACTCGCCGTAGGTGCTTTGACATATTCTGTAAGACCTACTCCCGGAATAAGTCCTGAATAGTTCGAGAAAATGATAAAGATAAAAAGCGATGATAAAAATGTAAAGTATTTTCTTGCTTTTTTCTTGCCGAGAGTATCTGAAAAGAAATTGTCAAGATACTCAACACCCGTTTCAATGATATTCTGAAATTTACCGGGTCGTTCCTTCAGGTTTTTCTTTACGATAAGAGAAAGAATTGCAATAACAGCAAGAATAATCCACATCGTTACAACCTCTCCGGTAACATCAAGCATACCGAAAATGCTGAAAAGCACCTTAGATTTTTCACCCATCAGGGTCTTCCTCCTTTCTCTTTTCCGATTGCTGAAGACTCTCATTATATCTGAGAAGCTTCTTTGTAAAAATAATCATCGGTAAGGTCATTCCCAAAGCTGCACCGATCAGAAGATACATCGGATCGTATTCGGTTTTTTGACCTGTAAAATATACAACAACAAGAAATCCTATCTGTATCAACTGCCTTAAAACCGTCACAGCTGAATACTTTTGGGGATTTTTTACCAGAACAGTTTTCGACAGCAAGTAGTTAACAAATGCCACTCCTACCCCAACCGCCGCAGAAACAGCCGCTCCGATAAGATCAGAAATCATAAGTTCACCTTCTTATGTTGCTATGATTTTTCATTATATCACTCCGATATCATTTTTCAAGTAAAATACGAATTTTTTCCGATATATCCACCATTAATCAGTATTTTAGACAATTAAAATATCAATACAAAAAGTAGAGATTCACTGTTGATTGCTCGGACTGACGGCTTTGATATCTTTTGCAAACAGTAGCTTAAAAAGGTTCTTACAGCAGGCTGAAAAAGACGTAAGCGCGAACGATAATCACAGCAGTAATAAATACAGTTTTTAATTCATCAAAAAATTTTTAACAAATTTTTTCAGTTGTATTTTTCAGAATTGTGATAACACTAACTAATGCAAACGCAAACACAATTCTTTGCAAAGGAGTGAAAAGTTATGTCAAGCAACAAGAACGTAGTTCCCGAGGCAAGAGAGGCTCTCAACCGTTTCAAGATGGAGGCTGCTTCTGAAGTAGGCGTTAACCTCAAGCAGGGTTACAACGGTGACCTCACATCTAAGCAGGCAGGTTCTGTCGGCGGTCAGATGGTTAAGAAGATGATCGAATCCTACGAAAAGAATATGAAATAACCTTTTCGGGATAAGAAAAACTGCTGTTGAGCTTTTTCAACAGCAGTTTTGTTTTTACCAGGTGAGTGTGACGTCAAGTCCGTCAACCTCGTAGTCGATATTCCAAATTTTATCAAGCGCACCCGTTGCCGCCGCGAGCATTTCCTCATCCTTCATCGTGATTGTGGAAACAATTTTCATTGAGTGAGGAAGGTATGCCGTATCGCTGAGCTGGAAGCCTGTCACCCACCAATGAAGCTCGGCGGGACGTGAGAAGAGAAGCGTATCGCCGTGATAAACGTCCATACTCATAACAAGCATATCCTCGTCCGATGCGCAGTCGTAGAACGTTCCCGACTTGCTCTCATCGCGTGTGTAAACGCCGACCTCGCCGCCGTTCGCAATCGCATATCTGCCCTTCCAGAGCTGAAGCATCCAATCCTTACCGTCATAAGTGAACTTCACGCGCTGTGTTGTATAGTGGAAGAAAAACGGAGTGAGATAGCAGAAAATATCATAGAAAATATTGAATCCGAGCTCACGCTGCCAGACGTTAACGCCCGTGTAAATAACGCTGTCATTAAGATTAAGATAATAACCAAGGAGTGCAGGTGAACCGTCTTTGCCGACGAATTGATTAAGAACTGTATCGTAATAAATATCGGTCGTCGCCTGGTCGCTTCTACCGTCGCGATAGGTTACGACAACACAGAGTCTGTAAAGATTCGCTTTACCGCTGACAGGCTGTGCATCAAACTGAACGTCATCAACAATACCGAGCCAGATCGAAACCATGCGGACAACCACGCCCTGCACCACATTTCCTTCAGCAAAGCCCTGTGCAGAAATCTTATTTAAAAATGCCTGCGTTTCGGGAATATTGAGCTTGAGCGTTGATGTAACCAGCTCCGCAAGCCTGTTTGTCTGCGGTAAATTTTTAAACACCGTGTCGAAATTAACACCCGATAATTCGAAAACACTTTCGACAACGCCCGTAAGAATCTCGTCTGTTCTGACTATAAGTTTTTCTTCATTAAAGAGCTCAAAACCGAAAATCGCATTCATCTGCTTGTTGAACGCGAAAATTGTTTCAAGGAAAGCACCGATATTGAACATCGGGTATCCGTTCTGCCAGATATCAACAATATCAAGCTTATTTTTCTTTTCAACTGCTGCGCCGACAGGCACTGCCGCCGCTGAAAACACGGTTACAATTACAAGAAGCATTGCAATAATTCTTTTCTTCATTTTATCGCCTCCTAAAAAATACCGCTTCTATTATATGCCAATTCATAAAAATAGTCAACTTTTATGCTTTCAAAAAATTTCGCAGAATACGACACACTTTGCATTGAAAAAAATCCCGTCTGATGATATACTGAAAAACACAAAGAATAAAGGCGGAAAAACTATGTTTCATTTTTTTGTTGCACCCGAAAACGTGACCGAAAACGAGATTACGGTAGTCGGCAGTGACGTAAACCACATCAAAAACGTTCTGCGGATGAAAATCGGTGAAAAATTCGTCGCCAATGACGGCAACGGCGCAAGCTATTGCTGTGCAATCAGAGAGATTTATGACGACAGAGTTGTTGCGGATATCGAGGACGGTCAGTTAATGAGCAACGAGCTGCCTGTAAAGCTGGTGCTTTTTCAGGGACTTCCGAAATCCGATAAGCTTGAGCTGATCATTCAAAAGTGTGTCGAGCTCGGCGTGAGCGAGATTTATCCCGTTGAGATGAGCCGTTGCGTTGTTAAGCTCGACGACAAAAAGAAAAAAAGCAAAACCGCGCGCTGGCAGTCAATAAGCGAAAGCGCGGCGAAGCAATCGGGAAGGACGGTTATCCCCGAAATTCACGAGCCCGTCAGCTTTGCGAATGCGCTGAAAATCGCGGAAGGCTTTGACCTTCTTCTCGTTCCCTATGAATGTGCGGACAGTATGGCGGCACTAAAAAACAAGCTTGAAAACGTCAAGCCGAATATGACAATCGGCATTTTCATCGGCCCCGAGGGCGGCTATGAAGAAAGTGAGATTGAAAAAGCGAAGGCGGCGGGCGGAGAAGTCGTATCACTCGGCAAGCGTATTCTGCGCACGGAAACTGCAAGCATTGCCGCACTCGCAATTTGTATGTTCAACATTGAATCTAATCTTTTATAAAGGATAAAAATATGCTACCTTCGGAATTTTTAACAAGAATGAAGGATTTGCTCGGCGATGACTACGATGCGTTTATAAGGTCGTATGACGATGCACCCGTGCGCTCCTTCAGAATTAATACAAAGAAAATAAGTGAAGAGGATTTTTTGAAAATCAATCCGTTCGGCGGCGAAAAGCTTCCCTTTGCCGAAAACGCGTATTATTTTGATTACGAAAAAATCGGCAATCACCCCTACCACCACGCAGGTATGATTTACATTCAGGAGCCTGCGGCAATGAGTGCGGTTGCGAGCGTTGACATCGAGGAAGATTGGAAAATCCTCGACCTTTGCGCCGCACCCGGAGGCAAATCCACTCAAGCGGCGGACAAGCTGACAAACGGAATGATTGTCTCTAACGAGATTGTCCCCTCCCGCTGTAAAATTCTGACGGGAAATATGGAGCGCCTCGGCTTTAAGAATACCGTAACCACCTGCGCGGATGCAAAGAGACTTTCCTCACTTTTCGGCGAGGAATTTGACCTTGTTATCGTCGATGCACCGTGCTCGGGAGAAGGAATGTTCCGCAAGGACGAAACAGCTATCAATGAATGGTCGCCCGACAACGTGAGTCTTTGTGCAGAGAGGCAGGAGGAAATCCTCAGCTACATACATTCACTTGTCAGGGAGGACGGATATCTTCTTTACTCCACCTGCACCTTTTCGCTTGAGGAGAATGAGATGCAGGTTGATAAGTTTCTTTGTGAGCATCCCGAGTTTGAGCTTATCCCTGTTAAGGACTGTGTAAAAAGCAACACGGCAGACGGAATAATTTTCGAAGGATGTAAAACAGAAAATATTGCGGAATGCCGTCGTTTTTATCCCCACATTTCAAAGGGTGAAGGACAGTTCGTTGCCCTGATGAAGAAAAAGCACGGCAACGGAATCCGCATAAAAAGAGAAAACGCTCTTGAGGAAGTTCCCAAGAACGAGCAAAAAATTGTATTCGATTTTCTTGATGCTACACTTGAAAAATACGACAGAAAATGCGTTAAAAAGTACAAGGACAGCATCGTTTATTTTGAGCCCGATTTTGTTGTGCCGAAGGGTGTCGCATTCTCCTGCGGAGTTACAATCGGCACAGTACAGAAGAACTATGTTCAGCCCCACCACCAATTTTTTATGGCAATGGGAGATGCCTTCAAAAGAAAAATCGACCTCACTCCCGACGAAGCGGAAACGTATCTTAAGGGTAACACAATTCCCTGCGGTTGCGAAAACGGCTGGGCAGTTGTTACGGTTGACGGCTGTACCCTCGGCGGTGCAAAGGCTGTCAACGGTACGGCAAAGAATCATTATCCGAAAGGGTTAAGAAAAGTTTAGTTTGATAAATTGGTAGTTTGTCTATGTCTCTTCAATTTTGAAACAAGCTAAAGACAAGCAACCTTCTCTGAAAGGGAAGGTGCCCGACAGGGCGGATGGGTGGAGCGTCAGCGACCAAAAAGTTCTTTGATTTATCTTGTTT
>JAZSNB010000065.1:0-26398 GCA_045536195.1 Acutalibacteraceae bacterium | reverse complement strand
ATCACAAGTGTGAATCAGGAGCCTTCCTTCCGGAGTGTGTTTGCGTCATTTATTGAAATGATGAAGCTTATCTGGACCGCATTCATTGATTTTATGAAGGGCTTATTTTAATTAAGATTATTTTTGCACCCTGCTTTTTGCGGGGTGCAGTTTTTTTATTGAAAAACAGTATAAAGAAAGCTATAATAAATATTGATAATAATACAGGAGACAAAGCAATGAAAATTACAGGTGCTATTTTTGATTTTGACGGAACTCTTTTTGATTCCATGCATGTATGGGTGGGCATCAGAGAAAAATTCTTTGACAGAATAGGTCTTGTGCTCTCCCCTGAGGATAAAAAAGAATTTGAGGGAATGTATCTCAGAGAGTCCCTTCTTCTTGCCAAGAAAAAAAATCTTGTGAAGGAATCCTATGACGAGCTTTTCACAATGTTTTTCGAATATATAAAGGAGCTTTATCTCAGTGATACAAAGCCTAAAAATGATATAAAGGAATTTCTTGAATTGCTTAAAAGCAGGGGTGTGAAAATGGGTATTGCCACCGCCACGGGCGAGCCCGCTTTAGAGGCTGTGCTTGAAAAATTCGGTATGCTTCATTATTTTGAGGCTGTTTATTCCACCTATACCGTAGGTGCAGCAAAAACCGAGCCGAAGCTCTATGATACGGTGCTTGAAAAGCTCGGCACGGAAAAAGAAACTACCTGGATTTTTGAGGATGCACTCTATGCCGTAAAAACCGCAAAAGCAAACGGCTATAATGTTGTGGGAATATATGACAAAAGCGAGCCTGCCGCAGAAGAGCTGAAGGAGCTTTCGGATATCTATATAAGAAATTACAGTGAGCTTGATATTGAGTAATATTGAAAAATCCGACAAAAACAGACAAAGTGCCGTCAAATTGATGAAAAAGTTTACAAAGTGTTTACAAATCCCGAAAAATGTATTATTCTTATAGTGAAAAAAATACTACAAAGGAGAGGTTTTTTTGAAAAAGCTTATTTCATTGATTCTTGCACTTGCTATGCTTTTTACGGTTTTTACACCTGCTGTAACTGCAGCTGAAGAAGAATATCCCATTATTTATGTTGCCGGCTCAAGACATCCTCTTTATGCAGATAAGAATAATCCCTCACAGGAAAACCGCATCTGGAAAATAGGTGTTGATGTGGGTGCAGTTGTCAAAGAAGCACTTGCTCCCTGTCTTAAGGAGCTTGCCGCAGGCGTTATTACAGACAATTATGATGCTTACTGCGAAGAGCTTATCAATACCGTTGTTCCGCTTTTCAAGAATGTAATTCTCGATAAAAACGGTGAGGCTTCAAACGGTTCAGGTGTTGAAAGAGAAGCTGCAGTAAGAAAATATCCCGCTAAGAGCAGCAATTTCGGTCTTATGGACTATAATTTTATCTACGACTGGCGTCTTTCTCCCATGGTTGTCGGCGAGCAGCTGAAGGCACACATTGAAAGAGTAAAGACTCTCACCGGTAAGGATAAGGTTGTGCTTGTGGGCAGATGTATGGGTGCAAATATGATAAGTGCATATTTCACCGAGAATTATGACCACGCTGTACAGAATGTAGATAATATTGTAATGTATGAGCCTTCAAATCTCGGCCTTGATATTCTGGGAGCAATTTATTCCGGACAGCTGAGCCTTGATGACGACAGAGTTGATGAATTTCTTAATTATTATCTGTCCCACGAAAATCTTATAGAGGATGAAACAACTGCCGAGCTTGTTAAGGCTTTGGTATCCGTCCTCAACGAAATAAGAATGCTCGGTATAGCAACCGGCCTTGTAAACCGTCTTCTTGAAAATGTCAAGGATAAGCTTATCCCTGAGCTGCTTCTCGGTACCTTCGGCACATTCCCCTCTTTCTGGTCAATGGTAGGCGAGGAATACTATGAAGATGCCATGGAATTTGTTTTCACAGGCAGAGAAGAGGAATATAAGGGACTTATCGAGAAGAATGACGACTGGTATTATAATGTTATGACAAAGCTTCCCGAAACAATGAAGTCTCTTGAAAAAGACGGAGTAAACATCGGTGTGCTTGTCAAATACAATATTCCCTCATATCCCTTCTATGAAAATGCAAAGCAGCAGACAGATATGGTATCAGACGTATATCATGTATCATACTATGCTACATCTGCAAACTACGGCGAAACTCTTTCCGACGAGTATATAAACGGTCTTTCCGACTTGAGCTTTGTATCGCCTGACAAAGTTATTGATGCTTCAACCTGCCTTTTCCCCGAAAAGACGTGGTTTATCAAGAATATTTCCCACGATCCCTTCCCGCCTTCAATCGACAAGCTGATTCTTGAGTTTATTCATTCTCACGGTGAGCTTACGGTTTTCAGTGATGAAAGATATCCTCAGTATCTGAGCTATGATTCAGAGAATGATACTATCACTCCTCTTCTGCCCGAGGAGGATTCAGCTGAAACAGAAAGCTTTTTCAGCCGTATTATTAATTTCTTCAAGCTGCTCTTTAAGGTTATTTCAGATCTTTTCAAGGGACTTTAATAGCTTTCGGACTGTCCGTTTTTTTCGGGCAGTTCTTTTTTTGTTTAAAAGTATTCAAAAATGTCTATATGTGTGCTAGAATAAAAATAAACGGAGGTGCTCAATATGAATAAATATGATATTGCTGCTTTTATATGGCCGTCTTATACAGGGGACGAGCCGAGAACACGTATTTTCTGGCCTGAGGGCTACGGTGAATGGCAGACAGTGAAGGCTATGACCGACAAGGGCTATAAGGGCTGCCGCTGGCCGAGAAAACCCTTGTGGGGCTATGTTAATGAGGCAGATCCGCGCATTATGGAAATGCAGATAGACTGTGCCGTGTCTCACGGTGTGAATGTGTTTATTTATGACTGGTATTGGTTTGATAACCGTCCGTTTTTAGAAAACTGCCTCAACGACGGCTTTCTTAAGGCACGCAACAACAAGGATATGAAATTTTTCCTGATGTGGGCAAACCACGATGCCACACATCTGTGGGATAAGAGAAATTCGGATAATGACCTTTCCACCGTTATATGGAAGGGCAGTGTTACTCCTGAGATTTTTTCAGAAATCTGCATAAGAACCATTGAAAAATATTTTTCTCTTGAAAATTATTATCAGATAGACGGCTGTCCCGTATATATGATATTTGATCCCGATAATTTTATCCGTTCCTTCGGTGGCACTGAGCAGTGCAGAAAAGCAATTGAAGAATTCAGAGAAAAAACCGTCGGAGCAGGCTTCAAGGGACTTCATCTTCAGTTTGTTTACTGGGGCGACAGAGTTTATAATTGGCTCAGCGATGATGATGAGTGCAAGGGAAAAACAGCTTATGAAATTTATGATTATCTGGGTATTGATTCCGTCACAAACTATAATTGGGGCGGTTCGGTGCATTTTGACGGGGATTACAAGGAGATTACGGAAAATTTCGTAAAAAAATATGCCGACGCATCAAAAAAGCTTAATATTCCCTATTATCCCCATGTGTCTGTCGGTTGGGACAACAATGTGAGATTTCACGGATTTATCCCCGGTGTTGTGGAGAATAACACTCCCGAAAATTTCAAGGCTGCCTGTGAGAAGGTAAAGGAAATTGCCGACAGAAGACTTTCAGAGGGTATAATGAAGGCACCTCTTATCACGGTGAACAGCTGGAATGAATGGACTGAAACCAGCTATCTTCAGCCTGATGACCTCTACGGTTACGGCTATCTTGAAGCAATCAAGGAAGTTTTTACGGAAGAATGACAGAGAAATTTTGCTTTCTTTCTGTAGTTTATAATTGCAATTGAGAAAAATATGTGATAAATTATTGAAAGACAGAAAGAAGGCATTTGTATGAAAAAAGCTTTAGCATTGCTTCTCAGTATTATTGTTTTATGCTCCCCCGTGAGTGTTTACGCCTCGGGAGAAGAGGACGTAACCGTGAAAAAGAGTATTTTTGACAGGTGGAGTGTTTCTTCTGATGAAATACATCCCGAGCTGAGATTTATAGGTAATTTTATAAGAACTCTTGTTCCGTATATGAATGAGATGTTTTTATCCTTTGCAAATCTTTTTATGGATAATATCGGTCTCCCCGATCTTACATGCGGAATAAACAGCGATGAGGTATATATTCCCCGTGAGGACGGAAGCTCCCTTCGTATGCGAGTGTATTATCCCAAAGAGAAAAAGGAAAATGTTCCGGGGCTTCTGTGGATTCACGGCGGCGGCTATGCCATAGGCTGTCCCGGACAGGATTTCAGCTATATCCAGAGCTTTGTTGATGCTTCGGGCTGTGTTGTTGCGGCACCTGACTATATAAATTCTCCCACCGCCCCCTATCCTGCCGCATTCAACGATTGCTATAATGCTCTTTTGTGGCTCAAAGAAAACGGTTCCGGCTACGGTATGAGAGACGATCAGATTTTTGTGGGCGGAAACAGTGCAGGAGGCGGGCTTTGTGCCTCTGTGGTGCTTAAGGCAAGAGATACCGGGGATGTGAACATCGCCTTTCAGATGCCCATATACCCTATGCTTGACGACAGAATGATAACTGAATCTTCGCAGAATAATGATGCTCCCGTGTGGAACACAAAATCCAATGAAATTGCCTGGAAGCTTTATCTCGGTGAGCTTTACGGCACTGAGAATGTTCCTTCTTATGCAGCTCCTGCAAGAGAAACGGACTATTCCGGTCTTCCTCCTACGCTTACATATATAGGAAGCATTGATCCCTTTTACGATGAAACAATGAATTATGTAAAAGCTCTTGAGAACGCGGGAGTCAGCGTGATGTATGAAACATACGAAGGCTGCTTCCACGCCTTCGACCTGCTGGCATTCACTTCTCCCGCAAAAGAAGCAAAGTCCTTTCTTCTTGACGGCTTTATGTATGCCGTGGAAAACTACAGGGCAGAAAACTGATAAACGGAGGCGGAAAACTATGTTCGAGCAGGATTATATTATGAGGCAGATTCATTTTCTTGCGAAAATGGTAGCAAAATTTTTGTTCGGCATTGATTCGCCCACTCTTACCGAGGAGCTTGAGGACCGTCTGAGTGAAAATGAAACGGGAATTCTTAAAACCCTGCTTCAGATGATAGACTCGGGTGAAATCGGTAAAGCCGAGGATATTCTTTTTGATATGCTGGAGAATAATGAAAAGGGATGTGTTGAAACGGCTCTGCTTTTTTATACATATCTGGAAAACAAAAGCGATGAGTTTCTTATTCTTTCAGGATTTTCCCGCGAAGAGGTCAATGAAGGCTTCAGGGATGCTGTGAAATTGTTCGGAGCAGAAGATCTTCTGACGGAATGATACCGTTTTTTAAATCTATATCATTAAAAACTACTTGAATATCCTGCTGTTTTTATATATAATCATCATATACCTACAAAAGGGGGACTATGAATATGTCAGATTTACAGACCATAAAATACGAAACCAAGCGCAGAAATCTTTTCCTCAGAGTTGCGCCCGGTCATTTTGCCACAAGCAACCGTCACACAAATTATTATATCGACGTTGTTTCTCAGAAATCCCGTCTTTCAGAAGCAAAGGCTGTTGCAGAGGAGCTTGCTGCATATTATTATGCTGATACAGTGGTTGATACTGTTCTTTGTCTTGACGGCACAGAGGTTATCGGTGCGTGTCTTGCAAATTTCCTTACAAAGTCCGATAATATCGTGAATATGAACAGACATAAGTCAATTTATGTTGTTTCACCCGAATATACAAACAGTAACCAGATTCTTTTCCGTGATAATATCATTCCTATGATCAAGGATAAGAATATTATGATACTTGCAGTTTCCGTGTCATCAGGAAAAACAGTTCTTGCTGCTATTGATGCTATAAGATACTACGGCGGCAAGGTTTCGGGTATTTCTTCTATTTTCGCAACTGAAAAAGACTGCATCGGATATCCCGTGCATTCAATATTTGACCCCAATGATATCGACGGCTATCAGGTATGGCGTCCCCATGAGTGTCCCTTGTGCAAGCAGGGTATGAAGCTTGATGCACTTATGAACAGCCACGGTTTTTCAAAGCTCTGATATTTGTTTATGTACGGCTTCTCTCTGCTTTTTTGCAGAAGAAGCCTTTTTGTTTTGCTTCAGACTGATTAATTTTTGCGGGAGTTGGTTTTGTGAAAAAATATATTGATAAAAATGAGCTTGATACACGCATCGAGCTGAATTTTTCCCATCTTGAAAATGATTCATATTACAGTATTGAAGAGATTTTTTCGCCCTATGAATATCAGTGGTACGGGGATAAAGAGGGGAGAGCTCTTCTTGCTTTTATGTCTCACTGTAAAATCTCGGGAAGAAAAATTCCCTGCATGGAAAAAATGCTTTCCCTTATGCCTAAAAGAGTGAATGCCGGAGGATATTTCGGTCCTTTATATAACGGGATTATACACGAGGAGCAGCTTTCGGGACATTCCTGGCTTTTAAGAGGACTTGCCGAGCATTATGAAGCCTTTTCCGACAGCTTCTGCCTTGAAGAAATAAAGAAAATCACCGAGAATCTGTATCTGCCCTTAAGGGGAAAGATAAACACCTATCCCGTGAACAGAAGCAAAGAGAATTCAGGCGGCGTCAGCGGTGAAATGACAGAAAATGAAGGCGGCTGGCTTCTGTCTTCTGATATAGGCTGTGCATTTATGAGTATTGACGGGCTTTCCCATGTATACTCTATAACCTCAGACGTGCGTATAAAGGAGCTGCTTGATGAAATGACGGAGTTTTATCTTTCCATAGATAAGATTTCTCTGAAGGCTCAGACACATTGTACTCTCACCTCGGCAAGAGGAATGCTTCGTATGTATAATAAAACCGGAGAAGTGAAATATCTCGACGGGGCAAAAATGATTTTTGATTTATATATCAATCACGGCGGTATGACAAAAACCTGGCAGAATCTCAATTGGTGGGGCAGAGAGGATTCCTGGACAGAGCCCTGTGCTATAGTTGATTCTCTTATGGTATCCTGTGAGCTCTATAAGATAACAGGTGACGAAAATTTCCGTGCAGCGGCATCTCGGATTTATCACAACGGACTCAGTACCTCTCAGCGTGATAACGGAGGAGCGGGTACGGATACTCTTATATGCGAGGGAAGTCCTCACGACAGTCTCAGACCTCTGATGTATGAAGCCTTTTTCTGCTGCAGTATGCGCCTTGCTGAGGGACTTTGGTATATAAATGAAAATAAGGACCTGCTGTATGCAGAGGTTACGGGAAGGCTCACAAAGGATTCTGACGGTATATTCAGGGATAATGATCTTATATACTGCCTGCCTGATGAAGCTCTTCTTCCCTATGCTGAAAAGGGTATTTCTGCAGATAATAAATATCTTTATCCTATAGTGAAGCTGTATAAAGTGCCCAAAGACATTCTTATGAATTCAGCACAGAAAATAGTTTTCTGAACAATACTCCGGGAGAATAATACGACTTGAAAATCATGTACAGCTGTGATAAAATATAAACAACAAATCAAAAAAGGAAGGAATTGTCTTGAAAAAATTATTTTGTGTTGTTTTATCCGTTGCTATGCTTCTCGGATGCTTTCTCCCGACGGTGGCTGCCGCAACAGCCGAAAAGCTTCCCATAATATATATTGTGGGTAAGCAGAATACTCCCGTTTACAAAACCGATGAAAACGGTGACTGGCTTCTTGATGAAAACGGAAAAAAAATTCAGGTTGACGATGTTAATAAGCCCCTTGGTATGAGCCGTGAGGATTATATTCTCTCTCAGGTTGAGCCTGTTCTCAAGGAGCTTGCTCCTGCTCTGGCAACAGGAAATTATGATTCTTATATCCGGTCTCTTATTGATGCATTTGCTCCTGTTTATAAAGAGGCAGTGCTTGACAAAAACGGTGAAGATCCTGACGGCAGAATCGACTGGAACTATTCCGTTCAGCAGCCTCAGAAGGGTATGGGCGGATTTAAGTATTACTATTTCCGTTATGACTGGCGTTATTCACCCTATGAAACAGCCGATGATCTTCATACCTTCGTTGAATACGTATGTAAAAAAGAAGGTGTGGACAAGGTCAATATCCATGCACGCTGCTACGGCTCAAATGTTGCAGCCGCTTATATCGCAAAGAGTGAAGCAGGATTTTATGATGCACCCTTCAGAGTAAAGAATTTTGCTCTCAACACCACTCCTATTGCAGGCTATATCATTGTAGGCGCTCTTATGTCGGGTTCAATAACCTTCACTGCCGATAATATCGACAGATATATATCTGTTCTTCTTAATAATCAGAGCATATTTGATGATCCTGTTATCGATACCTTTGTTATGGTCCTTGTTTCAGCTCTCAATCAGGCTAAGATTCTCGGCTGGGGAACGGATAAGATCCAGGAAATCTATGATGCCATTTCCGATAAGCTTATTCCCGGTCTTGCTCTTGCTTCATACGGCTCATTCCCCTCATACTGGTCTATGATAGGTGATGAATACTATGAAAAAGCAAAGCTCAAGGTATTCGGCACCGCTCTTCCCGAGGGTGAATATGCAGGCTTTATCCGAAAAATAGATAATTATCACAATCTGATCGGTGCTTTCGATGAGGAAAGCGGAGAATATCTTTATGAATCTCTTCTTAAGAGATGCGAAGAAAGCTTCGGCATGAAAACTGCGGTTTTTGCAAAATACGGTTTTGCCTCCCTTCCCTTCTTTGACGGAAGCGAGCTTACGGGTGATGCAAGAGGAACGGTGACGGAGCTTTCCCTCGGTGCAAGAGGAACAGTTCTCGGAGAAACCTTTACAGAGGAAGAGCTTGCAGAAATTACAGCGATGGAAGATTATGATGAAAGATATCTCTCTGAAGATATGAAGGTTTATGCAGGTACATGTCTTTTCCCCGAAACAACCTGGTTCTCAAAGAATATGGCACATGATCAGCTTAATCTTATTGATCCCATTGCAACAGAATTTTTCCTTTCCGACGGAACACTTACCGTTCATGATAATGAAAATTATCCTCAGTTCCATGAATATACAGACGGAAAGTTCGTTCCTGTTACAAAAGCCGATGCAACCGACAGCATGTGGACAGACAATCCCCTTCTTGTATTTATGAATTTTATAACAGGACTTCTTGAATTCCTTGTTTCCATTCTTGAAAAACTGAATATAGTTCCGCCTGCTGCTGCACCCGCAGCGTAAACAGCTGACAATAAAAATTACGTCCGGATAAGAAGATACTTATCCGGACGCGTTTTTTACTTTATAGGAAATTCCTTCCTATAAAGTAAAAAGATTATATGTCCCACCGAACGGGAAGTAAACTTCCCTCGGCGACGGACTATACGAAAGCGTTTCGCCGCAAAGCGTACGGCGAAGCCGTTTTCTTGTGAAGCTGAAACAGTTTTTCTGTGCTTATTACCACAGTCTTTTTGTTCCGCAGAAGGCACATATGTCTTTGTCGGGGCTGTTTTCTTCGGCACAGCCGGGACATATCCAGGCTGAAGCAAAGGTGTTTTGTTCCGGAGCCTCATCCGTCATGTATTTTTTGATGAAGCAGGTATGACATAAATAAGAATTATCGACAAGGTGCATATATTCCCCGGGAAAATCCTCGTTGCAGATGCTGCACAGGACATACTGCTTTATGATATTTTTATTGATTTTGTCCCTGCAGCTTTCACAGTATCTTTTTCCGTTTATTTTATAAGAATGTGACTTTTTGATATATTTGCTGCAGCCTGCACAGGAAAGGGAAGGATCGGTTTTTACGGACTTCGAGGACACTGCAGCTTGTACTGAAGAAGCTGCAGTACTGTCTGCTTTGGAGGACTTATCCTTCTCCTTTTTTGATATGTTGCTTGCGGCAAACAAAATTCCGAACAGTGCAAGGCCTGTGAACTTGAAGGCATAGCTTTCCGGGACACATATGAGAAATATGCTGACAGATATCAGACATATAGTGATAATGATTTTTATAATATCGGGAAGCTTCTGTATGAAAACTACAGCCTTGAAATAAGCCATCACAATTTGTGCGACGGGCTTAGGGATCCTTTCCTCTTTGTCAGTTTTTTCCTTCTGCTTGTTTTTTTTCTTTTCAGATACGCCCTTGGCAATCAGAAAAACACCTGTCAGAAAATATGCACCAACAGAAAAAACAAGGGGGATGCTGTAAACCTTACTCGTGATATGAAGAAATGAAATAATTATGGAGAACAGAAAACAAAACAAGCCGTAAGAAATGAATGACAGCACTTTTTTTGTTTTTATATCAAGATAGATGATAAAAAACAGAAGTGTATTTATCCCAAAAACTATTCCCACCGGTATAAAGCCTTCGTCAAGAACAGAAAGCCCGAATACGGTCACGGGGAAAAGCACTGCGGAAAGAATCAGCAGGGCAAGTATTATTTTATCCGGTTGAATTTTTTTTATCATTATTCTTCACATAAGCCGTAGGGTGAATGTCCGAACAGCTTCTCCACTTCTTTTATTGCGGTAAGATAACGTGTGTTGTAGTCTCCTGAAATGCACACAAAATTTTTGTTGCGGCTTTTCAGAATGTCCTTCAGCATATCGCTGTATTTGTTTCTGTCGCTGTGAATAATTTCGCTTCTGCCTCCGTCCTGCACAAACTCCACATCAGGTTGGAGGAAAAGAATAAGGTCATAGGAATTAAGTGCATCAATGCTGTCTGCAAGGGCAGTATTTTTTTCCGATGTTTCTTTATCCAGAAATTCAAGATAAAATCTTGTTGTGAGTGCATCGGTATCAATAAAAAGCACCTTGTTGCTGTGCTTCATGGCTTCAATTTCATTGAGCTTATGCTGAAGCAGTATTTCCGTGTAGTCTTCGGTGAGCATAAGGGTGTCGTCACCTGAGCGCAGGGATATTTCTCTTCCTGCCTCGTCAATATAGTTTGTGTTGAAGCGGCTTGCAAGATTTATGGTAAGGGTGGATTTTCCCGTACTTTCAGAGCCTGCAATAAGCACCTTCTTTACAAAATAAGGTCTTGCAATCTGAGGAATCCAGTCCCAGTGCATATAGGGATTTTTTCTGAGCTCACTTGAACTCATCCCGTTTCTTTCAAAGCGTATAAGACGGCTTTCGGGATAGCCTGTTCCCCAGAAGCTGTTTTCGTCATAGTCGCTTCCGCAGAAAACCGCATCAATGGGCTTATTTACAGTCTTTTTTATATATTCGCAGTCCCGTGCCGCTTTTTCGGGGGTGTAGTCTTCTTTGTTTTTGCAGTCGTCATACAGAATAATTATTTTTACATTGCCGATATGCTTTGTCAGTGTGTATAGCCAACGGTAGCGCAGACGGCAGCCGGCTTCTTCATTCACCGTTGAAACGCAAAGAACTATATAAAGCTCCTCGCAGAGAGAGGCGGCTTTTATGATGCAATCCACGTGGCCCAGGTGCAGAGGATTGAAGCAGCCTCCGTATAAGCCTACCTTGTATTGCATTTCTTCACATCCCTTTTCCATTTGATGTACATAAACACGGCGTTGAGAAGATATACTGTCCACATAAGAAGCGTGGCAATGCTTTCTCCGCCGTTCATATAATTATAAAGCCACATTCCTACGGTTACCGCATCTATAATTATCCACAGTATCCATTGCTCTGCAAAGCGCTTGAGACAAAGAATCTGTGCAGCAACCGAAAGCACCGTGCTTATACTGTCGATAAAGGGGAGTGTGCCGCCCATTGCCTTAAGAATAAAGCCGTAAACCGTCACACCTGCTGCCGTGAGCGGATATGCTATGAGAGAGCCCCTGAGTCCCAGGCTCTTTTTTGTTACCTCTCCGCTTTCTTCATCCACATTTTTACCCCACAGGAAAAGACCTGCAACGCTGCAGGGAAGGTAGTAGATAAGATTCAGCATTACCTCACCGTAGTATTTTGCTTTGAACGAAATATACGCATAAAGAATAACGTTTACGATGCCGAAAAGAAAGTTTGATACCTTGCCCTTGCCTGTAAGAATTACGCACCATATACCCGTGAGTGCGGATATTATTCCTACGGCATTATCCTTCCAGTAAACTGAAAGCGCCGTGATAACAACAGTAGAGAGGGTGAGCCATGCTATTTCAAGGGGCTTCCAGCCGGAGAGCTCTGTTTTTATGAATTTTTTCAGCTCATTCATTCAGATCACTCCCACATAGCAAGCCAATTGCTGTTTTTTGCAGAAAAATCATCATCGGTAAAGCCGAGAGCGTATCTGTTATTTTTTATAAATGAATTGATATTATTATTGTCCGTATTAAAGAATATTTCTTTCACTGCAGAGCGGTTCAGCCCGAGAATGCCCTTGAGACCGATAATTGTATATTCAGAGCCGGGCAGACGGAACAATGAATCAATAGTTTTTTCCGAAAGCCTTCTCTGCTCGTAAGAAAGCTCACTTGCATTATTGATGTCGCTGAGGAAGGATAGCTTACTTACAAGTGAATTTACAAGAATATTGATTTCTGCAGGGGCTGACGGTGTTTTTGCCTTTCCTTCAATGAAATCATCTGCTGTTATAAGGCCGGAGTGCTTTTTGCAATATTCTATAAACTGTACACCTTCGCTTTCGCCTACATTGCCGATGATTTTATGCCGTATCACTTTTTTTGTGATATCGGAATCGAATTTCAGAATATCGCTTACTCTTACCCATGAACGGGGAGTTGCAAAGAGCATATCATCACCGCTTACCCCCTGTGTATGAAGAGCAGAGGGCTTGAAGGAAAGATAGTTTATTACATAGGGATGCACACCGAATTTCAAAGCATAGTCATTTTTCCAGTCGTTGAAATCAGGCTCAAGATAATGTATTTCAAATCTGTCTGCAAGAGGGCCTGCAAGCTGTATGTATACACCGTCGTCGTCCTCTCTGTTGCCCAGTGCAATAACAAAAGTGCCCTCGGGCAGAGTGTACTGACCGATTTTTCTGTCGAGAATCAGCTGATAGGCAGCAACCTGCACTCTTTTTGTACAGGAGGTGATTTCATCAAGAAGAAGAATTGTTTTTTCACCGTCTCTTTCTTCGTTGGGAAGCACCTCGGGTGCAAGCCATATGGTTTTGGTTCTGCTTTCATTGGGATAGATAAGACCGCCTATTTCAACCTCCGACATCTGGGCAAGACGGATATCAATTACCTTGTAGCCGTATTTTTTTCCTATCTGACGGATAAGCTGTGATTTACCCACACCGGGAGCGCCGAGACCGAGTATGGCATGCTTGATATTATTTCGGATATTATATTCTATGCATTCGCCGAATTCTTTTACTGTCATTTTGTTTCCTCCTGAAGCCGTGTGATTTTTCCGACTTTTTTAATGTTGTCGTCAATTTTTATGGATGAGCTGAGCACAAGTATGGTTTTTTTTGAATGTTTGGGACTGAAATGCGGGGATGTGAGATTTCCGAAATAGCCGTCGGTGAGTACCAGCATCACATCGGGTTTTATTTTGTTTTCGTGCATATATTCATATATGCAGTTTATGTCGGTGCCTCCGGAATGGCAGGGAATGCAGCCGAGTAGTTTTTCTTTGTCGGTGACCTTTTTATAAACATCGGTAACCTTTGTGTCCCAGTAGCAGATGTTGAATACACATCTGAATTCTTTTGAAATACGGTAAAGCTGTGTGAGAAACTGAGACATCTCATTTTTGCCTACAGAGCCCGAGGAATCCACAAATGCCCATATTTCTTCAATATTTTCCGTGCCGGGTCCGTGGCCGGGGAGTATCATATCCATATGAAGATATTTTCTCTCGGGGGTGGTGTAAGAGGTTTCCTCGCTTATACCTTCCGAAAGAAAATCCTTGAGAAGCCGTCTCCAGTCGAGCTTTCTTGATTCGGTAAGCTCATATATTTCAGCGGGAATATATGAGCTTACATCTTCTCCGCGGCTTTTTTGTGCGGCTGAGCGGATAAGCTCCTTTATCTGTATGTCCTGTATCTGTATCTCCTCGGGGGAAAGCTCACAGGGTTTTATGTCTGAGGGCGGTGCAACGGTTTTACTTTCCTTCGGATAACCGGAGGGGTGGTATGAGTTTCTTATTCGTATGTTATTTGCCTCAGCCGGATTGATTTTGTTGTCTGCAAGAATTTTGTTGTACAGATTTTCTGCGGATTCGCTGTCGCTGATTTGGGCGAAAATACCGAAGGACGGTATTGTAAACGGCAGAGAGCTTTTTGTTCTCAGCTGATATGACAGATTGGAAAGCATATTATTTATTATGATATCACAGGCAGTATTCCAGATTTTCGGGTCTCTTTTCTGATCTGCGTTTCTTATGTTGTGCCTCAGAAGTACGTGAAAAACCTCGTGCATAAGCACAAAATTTCTGTCTCCGTCGCTGAGATTTTTCATAAAATCCGGATTGTACCATATGGTTTTTCCGTCTGTTGCAGCCGTTTTTATGTTTTTGTCTTGAACAAAAGAAAGATGAATAACAATGTCACCGTAGAAGGGCATTGTCCGCAGAAGTGTTATTCTGAATCGTTGTATTTCTTTATCTATATCCATAGCTTTTCACCTAAAATATAATTTCTCCGCCGAAGCCCTGTCTCAGATGATTATCTGCCGTGTATACAAACCCTCTGCAGTAGTCGCAGTCTGATGCGTTTGTGCTTCTGCCGTAGAATTCAATAATTGCACCCTCGGAATTTACATAAACTCCGTCCTGACATTGGCAGAAGCCGAAATCCGTGAAGCCTCGGGTGAATAAAAGAGAGGGGTCTTCCTTTTTCAGAATATCTCTGAAATCCGTGAACTGCTCCTTTGTGAATTCATTTACCTGAGTGCAGTTTATAAATGATACCTTGCCTGCTCCCATAGCTATTGCAAAATCGAGGAAGCGGTGCGCCTTCTTTGTTGTGCCGATATAATCCTTAAGAAGCATACAGTTAAGCACAAAAAGATCTCTGTAGCTTACCGAATGAAGTATCTCCGAAAGCTCTTCGTTTGAAGGAACTTTTATTCCGAAAAGCCTTTCGTTGATTTTTTCATCATAATGGTGGCGGCTGATATGAAGGGCATCAAGATACGACAGCATTTCTATTTCATGCATTCTGTGAAGATTTTTACCGTTTGTGGTTACGGAAATTTCAAAGCTTTTTCCGAATATATCAAAAATCAGATTTATTATCTCATTGAGAAGCCCCACGTCCTCAAAGGGCTCTCCCCCGGAAAAAGAAATTCCTCTGATGAGCTTCCGGGAATGAAGCTTTTTAAGGCAGTCCTCCAGCTTTTTTATGTTGAGAAAGCCTTTTTTGCCTGTGTCTGTTGCAAGGCAGAAGGGACATGAAGCATCGCAGAAGGCGGTGGGACATATTGTCAGCTGCAGCCTTATATCACGGGGCTTTTCCTTATAATGAATGCCGTCGGGGGAGCAGATATAGTTTTTCAGCTTTATTTCTTTTCCGAAAACGTTTACGGTTCTTGTTTTTATTACGGAATCAGAGGATTGAAAGAAGCTTGTATTTTGCATAAACCTTCGTTGCCTCCTTCCGGTCGGTTACAAGGCGGTTTTCGGAAAAAACCGCTATGTCACGGCGGATATATTTCATATCCCTCGAATCATTGAGATAGTGCCTGCGGTATATGTAATACTGCTTGCCGTTATATAAAACACCCTGTGCCGACATGGTAAAAATATATCCGAAGCTGATAATTGCTTTTATAAAAACTTCTCCGTTTTCATTTGTTGTTTTTGTGTCGTCAAAGGTGAAAATAACTTTTTTTCGCGGCAATATTATTTTATTTGTGCGGAAGGCAATATCGTTATTCTGCTCTGTTTTTTTGTCTGAAGTCTCTTCTTTACGGTTTTTAATGAATTCTGAAACTGCCTTCTCTTCTCTTACAAAGCCTGAGGAATCCGATAATCCGACAGCCCGGATTTTTTTATCAAGACGGAATACTCCTGCTTTTATGTCATATTCGGGCTGGACATATAATGCCCGTGAGTCAGCAGGAACATACAGCTCAGAGCAATTTACGGAGTATACTGAATTGATAAGCTCCCGCAGTCTGTTATTTTCGGGAATTTCACCGGAAATATAAAGTCCGCTGTCGGTTTTTGCGGAAGCGTTCTTAATTCTGATATATTCTTTTTGGGACAGTCTCATTTTATTGATTGTGATGTCACTGAGCTTGTTGCAGCATGAAAAAGCACTGTTGTCATCCACCTGCGGAATGTCTCCTCTGAATAATACACTTTGCAGTTCAGTGCATAGGTGAAAGGCAGTGTGCCCTATTCTTTTTACTCCTTCGGGAATTATCACACACTGAAGTGCCTGTGATTCCATAAAGGCTGCGTCGCCTATAGCTGAAATGCGGATATTTCCCGGCTTCCCCGGTATTTCCTGTACGGGATTTTTCCCGCTGTATGAAATAATTGTGCCTGCGGTAACTATAAATGACGGGTCTATATAATTTTCCATAATCAACACCTGTTGTACCTGCTTGCCATTTTTTCTCTTTCAATTCTGTCCAACGCTCTTCTGTGGGCGATTTCCACATCATCCTCGGTGAGAGGTGTCTGCCGCAGAAGCTGTTTCATTTCGGGAATGCTTGTGATAATTTTTTCAAGAAGCTGCAGCTCTTTTTCTCCTGCTCCCTGCTCGGTCAGAATCTTTTTCAGCTGTCCCAGCGAAGCGGTTGCTTTTAAAACAGAGCTGCCTGCAAGAATCCTTTTTACAAATATCATCAGTGTTTGTGTATCCATAGCAGTTTTCTCCCGATATATAAGCTTACGCCGTTTTGTTATTTAGTATATATTACATATTTTTTGTTTACAATATACCCTTGCACCAACGGTATTAAAATAAGATATGAACGGTATGTTTTTGTATTGACAACATTCGGAGCATATGCTATATTATGCATAGATGCTCTATGTATCGGAATTCTATGTATAAGGAGAGGAAAAAATGAACATAAGAAAAGAGCTTACAAAGGGCAGCAGTGCAATGCTTGTGCTGTCGGTGCTTGAAAAAGAGGAGCTTTACGGCTATATGATAATCAAGCGTATTGCCGAAAGAAGCGAAAATGCCTTCAATTTCAAAGAGGGCACGCTTTATCCCATTCTCCATAATTTTGAAGCTGTCGGATATGTTAAATCCTATACCGTCAATACGGAGGGGAGAATGAGAAAATATTATAAAATTACGGATAAGGGCATAAAGGCGCTGAATGAAAGCAAAGAAGAATGGAATGCCTATACCGCCGCAGTGAGAAAGGTTATCGATGTAAAGCCGGTTCTTCATAAGGTCTGACAGGGGGTGGAGATATGAATTCAATAACAGAGTTTGTTGATTCGTTTATACCTTCAAATCTTCCGGCGGGAAGAAAGCAGAAATTAAAGGATGAGCTTATCTGTCATATCCTTGATAAATCTGATTATTACAAGGAGCTTGGCTTTTGCGAAAGCGAAAGTATTGAAAAGGCGATTGAGGATTTCGGCACGGATGAGGAAATGAAAAAATTCATCAGCGGTGAATTTGAAGAGCTTTATAAAGAAAGAACCGTTTGGGGTATTGGGGCAGGTCTTTTTATCTGGCTTCTGAACTGGCTTTGTATTCCTCTGGATATATGGGTGTACTCGGCAGATTTTAACCGTAACCCCGACCCTGCCGGGGCGCTTGTCAGCTTTATTATGATTTTTGCGGTGCTGGGTCTTATTGTTTTTGCGCGCATAAAGAAATACAGAAAAATGCTTTTGTGTATAGGCATTTCAAATCTTACCGTTACAGGCTCAATGCTGTGCTTTTTTTATCCGCAGATGGCAATGTATTCTCTTATAGACAATATAGTTTATCTTATCGACCGCTTCACACCCTTTCTTTTCGGAAACACCCTTCTTGATGCTTATTTATATATATTTTTTTTACCGGTGCTGTTTACGGGTATCTCACTTTATTGCCTGATAGTCTCCCGTTTTCTTAAAACAGGACGTATCGGGGATGTGAAGAAGCCCAAAAAGAAGAGTATAGTCTTTGTGAGTGCTTATACATTTATTATGATTGCTACCTGCTTCATTCAGCCGTCGGGCAGGAATTATGTTGAAAATTATCCCGTATGGTTTTCTCCCTATAATGTTTATATTTCGGAGGAAACAGAGGATTTTTATGAAAGCATAAATATCGGAGATACAAAAGAAGGGGCAGAGGAAATATTAAGAGAAAAGGGATTTATAAGCTTTTCGGAATATTCGGAGCATCTTGACAGACTCAGAAAAAAGCAGTTTGATGCAAATACGGATGAGTTTACGTTTATTGACGGCTATACTTTATATTTTAACCCCGTGACGTTTATTCCCGGAGAGGGCTTTGTGGGTATAAAATATTCGCAGGATATTGTCACGGGTGTGGCTGTGGGCAATTTAGGAAAATATATGTATGATGATGAATATGAAACCTTCGGATACTACGAAAGCTATGAGGATATATGTGCCGACATAAGCGAGGTGAAGGAGTATTTCTCCGCGATAAAAAAAGGAGCAAGGGAAGAGGAGCTTATGAATCCCTTCAGCTATCTTTCATCGGGGGATATGTATTCGGCAAGAAAATATACCGAAAACGGCAGTCATAAAACATATTACAGAATATATTTCTACGGAGTGCTTGATCCCGAAGAGGCGGAATACAGAAGAGACGGCAGCTGCTATATTGAGCTTTTGTTTTCTGACGGTATACTTGAAAAAGGTAAGCTGTTTACAGAGGATTTTGACGGGAATATAGCTTCTGAAGTGCTTTCCGGCACGTAATACTGTTCAGACAGCAGACTTTCAGCCTGCTGTCTTTTTGTTTTCTTGACTTAAAAACCATACTGCCTTATAATTAAAAAAGGCGGTGGTTTTATGAATTATCTTAAAAAGCCTGAAATGGTGCTTTTCGACGTGGGCGGAACCTTATTTATTGACGGAGAATGTATTCCCCGCAACGGACTTGCCGGATTGAGAAAATATGCTCTGAATCCTGAGGCTGCGGATGATGACACTCTTGCCAGATTGTGGAACGAATATATGGATGAGGTGGATGTCGGTCTTCGCTCAAAGTACGGCGCACAGCTTGATATACCTCTTTCTTCCGTTCTGAGATATATAACAATGAATGCCGGTCTTCATTTTGATATTCCCGTGATTTCTCAGGAAGAGATTTTTGACCGCTTCAATTCCGAAAGAAGTGTGGCTCAGGGTATTGAGCAGCTGCTTTTTGCATTGAAGAAAAAGGGTATACGAACTGCCGTGATAAGCAACAACGGTATGAGCGGAGAGAGTCTTGCTGTTGCGATAAAAAGATGGATTCCCTCATCAGAATTTGAATTCTGCCTTACATCCGCCGATATTCTTCTTGCCAAGCCCCACAAGTCAATTTTTCTTGCTGCGGCTTCCTTTGCAGGGGTTGAAACTAAGAATTGCTGGTATTGCGGCGACAAAAAAATTCCGGATGCTGACGGTGCAAAAAACAGCGGTATGCTCCCTGTGTTGATAAACCCTGAGAGCACTTTACCTGTAAGCTTCTCTGAAGACGGGAACAGGGGAGAATATCTTACCGTAAACAGCTGGTATGAGCTTCAAAAAATTATAAATGCTACAGAGGAATAAGAATATGAAAAAATATTTATCCGCATCAATTATGTGTGCAGATCTTCTTAATATGGAAAGGTCTGTAAGGGAGCTTGAAAAAGCCGGTATAGATTATCTTCACGTTGATATTATGGACGGTGCCTTTGTGCCTAATATCACCCTTGGTTTTGATCTTATAAATGCACTGAAAAAAATCACAGATATTCCTCTTGATGTGCATATGATGGTGAACGAGCCTTCGAAGTTCATTGATATGATGAGGCTTTCGGAAAATGATATACTCTCAGTGCACTATGAATCGGAAATACATATAGCGCGCACTCTTGAAAAAATTAAAGCAAAGGGTATAAAGGCGGGGCTTGCAATAAATCCCGCAACCCCTGTTGATGTTTTCAGATATACCCGGGATTTAATTGATACGGCACTTGTTATGACCGTAAATCCCGGCTTTGCAGGACAGAAAATAGTTCCCTTTGCCGCACGAAAGGTCAGAGAAGCAAGAGAGCTTCTTGATGCTTCAGGCAATTCACAGATTCTTATTGAGGTTGACGGCAACATAAGTCCCGAAAACGGAAAAATGCTGTCGGCTGAGGGTGCAGATATCTTTGTTCTGGGAACAAGCGCTTTGTTTATTAAGGACAGGGATATGAAAGAAGCCGCAGATTCTTTAAGAGAGCTTTTCTGAGGTGAACGGTATGTATGAGAAAATAAAAGCTGCCGTTATGGGCAGCATCAATATGGATATAATCCTTACTGCCAAAAAGCTTCCCGATGTGGGAGAAAATGTATTGGGCAGAGAATATTCCTATGCCTGCGGAGGCAAGGGAGCAAATCAGGCAATCGGACTTTCCCGGCTTGGTGCAAGGGTGAAAATGATAGGTAAGGTCGCAGATGATATAAACGGCAGAAAGCTTATTGACAATCTTATTGAAAATAACGTGGATGCTTCGGGTGTTTCATCTGACGGCACCTCCACGGGTCTTGCCGCAATTCTGATTGACGGGGAAGGCAGAAACCGTATTATTGTTTATGAGTGCGCAAATTCAGAAATTTCTCCCGGTGAGGCAGCTTCTCATATCACAGCTGACACAGATGTGCTGTTAGTACAGTTTGAAACAAATGAAGAAGCAGTTATTTCCTGTGTCAATGCTGCAATCGGAAAAAATATTGTTACGGTGGTTGACTGCGGACCTGCAAAAAATTTCTCTCTTGAAAAAATGCAGGGTATCACGATCCTTTCTCCCAATGAAAACGAAACCGAGGCTCTTACGGGTATTTTCCCCGGAGATGAAAAATCTGCCCTTGAGGCTTCACAGGTTCTTTATGAAAGAAGCAAAGCAGAATATATAGTGCTGAAATTAGGTGCAAGGGGCTGTTCTCTTTTTGACGGAAAGGAAATATCCTTTTTCCCCTCATATCCTGCAAAGGTGCTTGATACCACTGCGGCGGGCGATTCCTTTACTGCCGCTATGGCGCTGGAATATGTGAAAAGCAGGGATATCAAAAAAGCCTGCGATATGGGAAACCGTGCAGGCAGTATTGCAGTAAGCCGTGTGGGCGCACAGTTTTCAATGCCCGGGGCAGAAGAGCTGCTGAATATATAATCAACTGTATTTTGCTGTAATATAAAGAGGAAAAGAAAATGGAAAATTCAGAATTACAGAAAATAAAAGAACTTCTGTATAATTCAGAATACGGGGTGTTTTTCGGAGGTGCGGGAGTGTCCACCGAAAGCGGAATTCCCGATTTCAGAAGTGCAGACGGTCTTTACAAAGAGGCTTCAAATGAATATTATTTAAGCAGAAGCTGTCTTGAAAACGAGCCTGAAAAATTTTACCGCTTTTATAAAGAAAAAATGCTTTATCCCGATGCAAAGCCTAATTTTACTCATAATGCATTGTGTGAATTGGAAAAAGCGGGAGTTATCAAAGCCGTTATCACTCAGAATATAGACGGACTTCACCAGGCTGCAGGCAGCAAAGAGGTAATTGAGCTTCACGGAACAACGCTGAGAAATTACTGCAGAAGCTGTAAAAGAATTTATGACGGGGATTTTATTGCAAAATGCGAAGACCTGCCCCTTTGTCCCGTATGCGGCGGTTTAGTAAGACCCGATGTTACGCTTTATGAAGAAAATCTTGATTATTCTGCGATGAATAAAGCAAAAATGCACGTTGATGCAGCCGATTTTTTATTGGTGGGAGGCACTTCTCTGAATGTATATCCCGCGGCAGGCTTTGTGGCAGGCTATACGGGAAAAAATCTCATAATTGTAAATCTCAGCCCCACCCCCTTTGATAATGATGCACGGTATGTGATAAGAATGCCCTTGTCGGAATTTTTCCGTTATATGATATAGAATTTTCAGAAAAGAGGATGACACACTATGGATGAATCTTTGAGACTTTTACTTGTTGAAGCAGATATGTATAAAGAGGAAATGGAGAAAACATGGTTTAAGCTTGTTCAGTTTTCTCAGCGTCTTCAGCTCACGGGAAGAGAGAAGCTTGATGAACTGGGCAAGGAGCTTCTTATGAAAACTACGGAATTCAATGAAATTGCCGCTTTGCTCGAGCAGGCTGCAGCTGCCGTTTCTCTTGCTCTGACAGAAACAGGGGAGATGCAAGAGCAAGCTTACAGTGAAGAAATTATTGCTGCCGTAAATGAAGAAGCAGTATTTGCACCTGCAGAAGAAAGTGTATTTGCCCCTGCTGAAGAAAGCGTATTCGCACCTGCAGAAGAAAGCGTATTCGCACCTGCAGAAGAAAGCGTATTCGCACCTGCGGAAGAAAGCGTATTCGCACCTGTGGAAGAAAGCGTATTCGCACCTGCGGAAGAAAGTGTATTCGCACCTGTGGAAGAAAGTGTATTTGCACCTGCAGAGGAAAGTGTATTCGCCCCTGCTGAAGAAGCAGTATTCCCGCCTGCGGATGAGATGATTAAAGAAGTTGCGGCGGATGATCTGACAATGCTGCCCCGCGATGAAGTGATTTTGCCTGAGCCTGAGCCTCAGAAAGTCTCCTTTGCAATTCCTTGTGAATTCAGCTTTATTGATGAAGACGGTTCAATTTATTGCGGAAATTGTGGTAATAAGCTGAGAAAAATTTCAAAATTCTGTCCTTCATGCGGAAGTGTAGTGAAATTCAGAGAAGACGCAGAGCCCGAAAAGGAAGAGACTTTCCTTCCCGAAGTAATCAACGAACCGGCTCCCGCAGGTATTTCCTTTGATTTTTCCGCAATTGAGGAGGAGGCACCTGAAGAGGGCGTTTTTGAAAGCTTTGAAAACGCCTCAGAAACAGCACCTCTCAGCGGTTATGTGAAAAAGGCAAGACCTGCCGCATATCTTCTGCGCCACAGAGACAACAGTCTTATCCCTGTGACAAAGGAAGAATTCTTTATCGGCAGAGATACCGCAAAAACAGATTTTTCCATTCCCGATAACAATGCAATCAGCAGAGTACATATGAAGATTTTCTATGAGAATGAGCGTTATTATGTATGTGACTGCGGTTCGGTAAACGGAACATATCTCAATGAAAAAGCTGTTTCCTCCGATGCTCCCGAAATGTTATTTGACGGCTGCGAAATAAGAATAAATACAGAAACCTTCAGCTTTCAGGTTTCATATTGATTAAACTGAAAAATCCCCGCAGAATCCTTAACAAAACCGGATTCTGCGGGGATATTATATTTTACGGCTTATAAGCTCACTTTTCTTTCCGTAATAAAATTGCAGATAAATACGCCGATGCATAAGGCGGCGAGAAGGAAGGGGGTTATTGCGAAGGTGGTGGCTGTGGCTGTGAAGCCGTATACAAGCTGTATAAAAAAGCCTGCCGCATAAGCACCGCCCATATGATAGCCCGTAAGGTCCGCCGAATATTTTTTACCGAATCTGCGGGGAACAGAGTGCAGTATTGTGGGGAATATGGGACCGAAGCCCGCACCTATCAGCAGAAAGCCTGCAAGGGAATATTTTCCTAAGGGAAGTGCGAAAATAAGGATTCCCGCAAAGGATACTGCTATTCCCGCCTGAATAAGGTTTTTGTCCTGAAGCTTTATTGATGCAAAGCCGGACACAATTCTTCCAAGCATTATTCCGCCGTAATAAAGCGAAACCCATTTTGCCGCTTCATCGGGTGCAATAAGAAAAGAATTTACGGCATAGGTGGCACCCCAGGTGCCGAGAGTAAATTCCATTCCGCAGTAAAGTCCCATAGAGAGAATACTCGGAATGACACCTTTTATTCTCAGAAGATCAAAAAGCCTTGCACTGCCGCTCTCGGATTCTTCTGCATCTGTATCGGCGGATTTTTCTGTTTTTTCCCATTTTTTAAGCGACAGGAGAATAATCACCGTGATGGCAAGCTGCAGAAGTGCCACTATTCTGTAGCCGCCCCTCCAGGAGGAGGTGTCATCAGATAAAAAGCCTGACATTATAAGGGGGCTTATGGTAACTCCCAGTCCCCAGCAGCAATGCAGCCAGTTCATATGACGGGCTTCATAGTGAAGAGAAACAAAGTTATTGAGCCCCGTGTCTATTGCACCTGCACCGTAGCCGAGAAGTACGGAAAAAAACATCATAACCGCAATATTGGGAGATATGCTTATTCCGAGAAGGGCAACAGCTGTGGTAAGTGTGGAAAACATGGTTACCTTTGCCGTGCCGAATCTCCTTAACAGCTTTCCTGCAACGAAGCTGACACCGCCTGTGCATATGCCTGTTATAATGCTGTAGAAGGATGCGAAGTTTTCGGGAATACCGAAATCGGTGTGTACCACGGGCCAGGCAACTCCGAAAAGAGAGTCGGGAAGCCCGAGGGACACAAAAACAATATAAATTACAATAAGAAGAATTGCCATACTGATAAAACCTTGCCGTAGAAATTAATTTGCAGATGAAGCCACGCTTTCTGTCTCTTCGGATGCTGACACGGGATTATCTTCCGCAGCCGCATCAGCTCTCTTTTTCAGCTCTTCCATAATAAATGCGTGCTTTTCATCAGTGTAATCCCAGAAGAAAATATAGGGAAGACTCATAAGAAGATAGCCTGCCATATCGAATGCAAGACCGATGATCATACATTTTACTCTTACGTCTGCAATAAACAGAACATCCCAGTCGGAGGTGAAGCCTACACGGTAGAACATAAGAGGGATAATAAGGCTTATGAGCGCGGAAATGGGGGCAGTGAACCAGCCGACCACACCCTGATATGCTTCAAAGCGTTCGCCTGAAATATACATCTGATAGTCGCTGATTCTGATGTCCATATCCTGAGAGGCAAGCTCAATGGCGGATTTGAGAGCATCGCGAAGACAGATGCCTATGAAAAGAACAATTCCGCAAAGCATGGGAGAATCGCCTAAGAAGAGGAAAGCAAGAATGAAAACGCCGCTGGAAAGGAACATTATAAGCTGCTTGAAAACGAAAAGTGTTTTGAACTGGAATCGTTTTCTTATCCAGGGAGCAAGGAAGGCACCGGGATTTCCTACAAAGGCAATTGCATTTTCCGCAAGAGCAAAGAAGAAGCCCGTTTCTCTCCAGGTGTAAATAAGCATTATCTGTCCTATTCCTATCATACCGTTTCCGAGAGAATCAAGAAGTGCGGATGCCTGCTTTATCCACAGGTATTTATTTTTCATAATACCGTCGATGCAGTCCCAGAAGGAATAGTATTTCTTTTTATCAAGGGGAGGTGCGGGAATTCTTTCCTGAATTTTACCAAGTCCCGCATACATCATAACGATGCTAAGGCCCAGTGCGATGGGGATAATATACTGGAAGGTGCCGCGGTCTCTGATACCGTTTACGAAGAACATACCCGAAACAGTGGGGATGATCATAGTCATAATTGAACGGAGAATATGGCTGAGCTTAACAGGCCAGCAGCGGATAAGCATTCTTTCGTGTCCGTTGGGACTGATATTGTCGGCAATCTGCTGAGGAGCACCCGTAAAGCCGAACATTCCGAAAAGCTGGAAAAGCACATAAAGCTTCCATACTCTGTCGATAAGAGGCAGCTCATATAAGGGCAGCTCACAGATGAGTATAACCATTATAAGGCACTGCACGATGTTTGCATAAGCGAAAACCTTGTATCTTCCAAGCTTAGGAATAAGCTTTTTCTTGATGATGATACATCTGAAGCCGCCCCAGCCGGATACAAACATATGTATACCGAATATTTTAAGTATACTGTATAAATTAAGTCCCTGCCACTTTGTATTCATATAATCCCTGAAGGCATCGGGGAAGGGGATAATGCGGGACATATCGAAAATCAGAAGAATAAGTCCCAGTGCGGCAACGGATAGATAAACAGCAAAATATTTATTTTCCGTCTTTTTCGGCAGAATTCCCAGATTTGCATCAATACCCATATTGAGCATACTCCACAGATAACCCGAAACAAGGAAAAATGCATTGATAGCTGAGAAGGTGAGCATGGGGATTTCATAATAATATGCTACAAGATAACAGCCTGTACCGAAGGAAAGGAAGCCTAAAAGGTGCTGAGCCGAATAGTTTCCGCCTACGGCAAGGAAAATTGAAATATATTCTTTATAGGGAACATATTTGCCCTCTGCGGGAATGTTCCAATGGTCCTTGAATTCGCCAAGAACATTTTTAAAGGAAAACTTTGGGTATGAGCCGGATGAACTATCGTGATTTGTATGAATACGGAAAGCGGATACTCAGGGAAGCGGAGATTTCGGAGGCTGAACTGGATGCAAGACTTCTTTTAGAGCATGTATGCGATACCAATCGGAATACCTTGTTCGTACATGGTGACAGGGAAGTATC
>JAZSNB010000162.1:0-5506 GCA_045536195.1 Acutalibacteraceae bacterium | reverse complement strand
AAAGTCCTATAAACACTGTGAGAACAACAACGAAAACAGCTTTTTTCCAGGTTGCCATAATATACCTCCTTGCAAAGTATCTTCTGATATTGTATATAATTTTATCACAACGATGATATATTATCAACAAAAGCAGACAGGATGTTTTTGAACAAACCGTAAACATTGTACATCTTTTGCTTTTCTTCAATGCAAAAAAGCGTAAATATGTCTGTACCACTCTCTTCTGCAATTCTTTGATAAAATTACCCAAACACCGCAAAAGAAACCTCTTCTTTGCAGGGGGCAATCCCCCTTGACAGGACGTCGTCCCCTACAGGATAAAGAGGTAACAAATATCAGATGTGCTGATTTTTGTGTACCCCTTACATTGATAAATAATAATTTTTTATATGCTTTTCAGGAAAAAAACAGAAAACCCGCTTTTTTACGGGTTTTCTGTTTTTATGCTAATTTATTTAATTATATGTGCTTATCGGTGCTTGCCGTCTCTTATAGCCTTGAGCTTTTCTTCCATTGCCATTACCGCTTCAAGGTCACCCTCGGAGGCGGAGAGAGAGGCTTCTTTTCTTCTCTGAAGAAGCTCTGCATACATTGTTTCTCTCTTCTTGCCGTGAAGGTCATAGAAAAGCATGGGAATGATACCCAGTGTGCCGGTTACGGCGGGAACAATTGTGAACATAGCGAAAAGATAGAACTTAACATAGTCAGGCTGCTCTTCGCCCTTTGTATAGGCATTCTGGTCGTAGCCTACCATCTTTTTGAGGGCAGTGGTGACAACACCGCTGACAGAGCCTGAAACCTTTGCGGCAAGACCCTTTGCTACTGATGTCATAGCCTCTGTTCTGTAGCCGTTTTTCCATTCGCAGTAGTCCATGGATTCGTTGTAAAGCTCTGTACCGATAACAGACATAAGTCCGTAGAATATTGTCCAGATAAGCTCCCACAAAGCCATAGCAAAGAACATGGGAAGCTTCTTTCTGTAAAGACCGCCCTTGAAGGTTTTGGGATTGAAGCCGATGCAGCCGAACAGGAATACGAAAATATGAAGGAAATGGCTTATATTCCGGCTTACGATATAAAGAAGACGTGAAGAAAAGCGTCTTCTGAACCAGGGAACAAAGGAGTAGGATATGGGAGAAAGGGGAGCTGCGGGAAGACCTGCAACAAGGGTCATTGATGCGAAGTGAAGCACGTCTATATAATAGTCCTGCTTGCTTCCCGAGATACCGAAGTTTGCAAGGAAATCCGAAAGAGTGATAAGAAGCATCGGCTTGTTATTTGCAATTGACCTGAGAGAGTCCTTTATGCCGGGAGTTTTGACCGACTGCATAATTCTTTCCTTTGAGTTCATAAAGAACCAGAAGGACATACCCGAGGAAATAATTGTTGTGGCGGCACCCATACCGACGAAAGCTCCCATAAGCTGATTTTCGTGGGACATTCCGTTTTTAAATACCTTGTTGTCGATAAGGTCGAGAAGTATGGTCATAGCGTGCTCGGGCAGCTTCTCACCGAAAAATCCCGATGCAAAGTTAGCTATGGTTATAAGCCTCGTTCTGTCAACAGGATGCGGTGTTATTGTGGCAAGCATACCGGTTCTGGCAATTGCCTGGAAGGTGCCCACACCCTCGCGCAGAATTTCAAGAGCCATATAGAAAATGAATTTGCTTACAGACATGGCAGGCTGACCTGCAAAAAGAATGGGCATAAACCAATAAAGCAATGTCATAATACAGCCCGGCACGGCAAGTGCAAGAAGATAAGGTCTGAACTTACCCCAACGGGTTCTTGTTTTTTCAACTATTGCAGCGGTAAAAACATCGTTTATAATATCCCAGACGCTGTTTACGGATTTGACAATAGTCTGATAGCTGAGATCTATCTTTACAATATTGGTAATAAATCTTGTACTGTATGTATTGATATTAAGGCTCTGAGCGGCATCCCACAGAACAAAGCCCATAGTTTCCTTTGAGCCTACGTATCTCCGGTTTTCGTAAACATAACCGGTCTGCTCATCTGTATAATTCTCAGCAGCATTTTTCACATCAGCCACAAAATAACCTCCCTTATTCAGATTATTATTATTTTAACACAAAAAGACTCATCTCTGCAACTAAATACGGCATTTATATCTTCGTGTAAATCCACAAAAAACAACAGGCGTTTTTGATCTGAACATCAAAAACACCTGTATTTTTAATTATTTGAGGAATAAATCCGTTATTTTACTTTGAGTGCTTGCTTGCCTTGAGTCTTTCTTCAAGCTCTCTGATTGCTTCTGCATCTTCCTCAGAAGCGGCAAGAGAAGCCTCTTTTCTTCTCTGAAGAAGCTCGGCATACATTCTTTCCTTCTTCTTACCGTTAAGGTCGTAGAAGAGCATGGGAATAACACCGAAGGAGCCTGTGATAACGGGAATGATTGTGAACATTGCAAAGAGATAGAACTTAACATAGTCGGGCTGTTCTTTACCTGAAGTATAAGCGTTCTGATCATAGCCTACAAACTTCTTGAGTGCTGTGGTAACAACACTGCTTACAGCCTGTGAAACCTTTGCGGCAAGACCCTTTGCAACTGAGGTCATAGCCTCTGTTCTGTAGCCGTTTTTCCATTCGCAGTAGTCCATGGATTCATTGTAAAGCTCTGTACCGATAACGGACTTAAGACCGTAGAAGAGTGTCCAGATAACTTCCCATGTTGCCATAGCAACGAGCATAGCCCACTTGTTTCTGTAGAGACCGCCCTTGAATGTCTTGGGATTGAAGCCGATACATCCGAACAGGAATACGAATACGTAGAGAATACTGCCTATTTCATTACTTATAATATAAAGGAAACGAGAAGAGAAACGTCTTCTGAACCAGGGAACGAATGAGAATGAAATGGGTGAAAGGGGAGCTGCGGGAATACCTGCAACCATTGTCATTGATGCAAAGTGAAGAACGTCTATGTAATAGTCTGACTTACTGCCCGAAATACCGAAGCCGGCAAGGAAATCGGCAAGGGTCATAAGAAGAACAGGCTTATTGTTTGCAATAGACTTAACAGAATCTATAACGCTGGGAGTCTGGACAGACTGCATGATTCTTTCCTTTGAATTCATAAAGAACCAGAAGGACATACCCGAGGAAACAAGAGTGGTGAATGCACCCATACCTACGAAAGCCATAAGATACTGTGCTTCTCTGCCGCCTTTTCCGGGCTTGAACACATTGTTGTCAATAAGGTCGAGCACAACCGTCATTATCTGCTCGGGAAGCTTTTCGCCGAAGGTACCCGAAGCAAAGTTTGCGATGGTTATAAGCCTCGTTCGGTCTACGGGATGCGGCGTTATGGTCGCCAGCATACCGGTTCTTGCAATGCCCTGGAAGGTTCCTACACCTTCACGGAGAATTTCAAGGAGAACATAGAAAATAAATTTGGGAACAGACATTGAAGTTGTTCCTGAGAAAAGAATGGGCATAAACCAATAGCAGAGAGTTGCGATACAGCCGGGAATCGCAAGACCTAAAAGATAAGGTCTGAATTTACCCCAACGTGTTCTTGTTTTTTCAACTATTGCTGCCATAAAGATATCGTTTACGATATCCCATACGCTGTTGATACTTTTCTGAATTGTCTGATAACCAAGGTCGATTTTAACGATATTTGTTATAAATCGGGTTGTATAGGTGTTGATATTAAGGCTCTGCGCCGCATCCCAGAGAACAAAGCCTACGGTTTCTTTTGTGCCTACATAACGTCTGTTTTCGTAAACATAGCCGAGCTGTTCATCGGTATACTGCTGCACAGTATTTTTCTCATCTGCCACCGCTGTCCCTCCTAAGGAATTATTGTTCAAGATATAATAACATATAAAAAAGCTTATTTCAAGGACTAGGATTTTAAATTCGGATTTTAGTAAGTTTTCAACAAAGAAAATGCAGTTTTTTTGTCAGAAAAAACAAATTTAAAAAACTATTGACAAACGCAATTCCGTCTGTTATAATACACGGGTAAATAAAGCAGACCGTATCCCGTTCTCACCCTGCGAATTCCGTTTTTCAGGGTAAATACTTAAGAATTTTCGGAGCTCAGGCTCTTATTCTGTAGTTATGTGCGGGCGAATCGGTCGTCCGCATTTATTTTTTCTATTTTATTTTGGAGGTGCTTATTTATAGCTACTAAGGAACTTCAGATCAATGAGGAAATAAGAGACAAAGAGGTCAGAGTTATCACTGACGACGGTGAACAGCTCGGCATTATGAGTGCACAGGATGCTCTCAAGGCAGCAGCCTACAGAAGCCTCGACCTTGTAAAAATCGCTCCTCAGGCTGTGCCCCCCGTATGTAAGATTATGGACTACGGAAAGTACAGATTCGATCAGCAGAAACGTGAAAAAGAGGCTAAGAAGAATCAGAAGGTTATTGAAATCAAGGAAATTCAGCTTACTCTCAACATTGACACACACGATATCGAAACTAAGGTAAACCATGCAATTCGTTTCCTTAAGGCAGGAAATAAAGTCAAGGTATCCATTCGTTTCAGGGGCAGAGAAATGGTTCATCCCGAAAGAGGACTTGAGATTATGCAGTCCTTCGCAGATGCTTGTTCCGAATACGGCAACGTGGAAAAAGCCGCAAAGTTAGAGAATCGTACAATGCTTATGTTCCTTGCTGCAAAGTCAGCTAAATAAAAGGCATCCCGCAAAAAAATTATTCAGGAGGAAAAAACAATGCCTAAAATTAAAACAAACTCCGGCGCAAAGAAGCGTTTTAAGCTTTCAAAGAACGGCAAGCCCATCCGTGCTCATGCCTACAAGTCCCACATCCTTAACAAGAAATCAACGAAGAGAAAGAGAAATCTTCGTAAGACTGCTGTTGCTGACAAGACCAATGTTAAGCAGATCAAGCGTCTTATTCCTTACAAATAAGAAGAAGATTTAACGGAGGTAACTAAGAATGGCACGTATTAAAGGCGCATTAATGACTCGTAAGAGAAGAAATAAGGTTCTTAAGCTCGCTAAGGGCTACTACGGATCCAAGAGCAAGCTTTTCAAGACAGCTAAGCAGGCTGTTATGAAGAGCGGCAACTATGCTTACATCGGCAGAAAGCAGAAGAAGAGAGATTTCAGAAGACTCTGGATCGCAAGAATTTCTGCAGGCTGCAAGGCTAACGGCATGAACTACTCAACATTTATGAACGGTCTCAAGAAGGCAGGCATCACTCTCAACAGAAAGATGCTTTCCGAAATCGCAATTGCAGACCCCGCAGCATTCACAGCTCTCACAGAACAGGCTAAGGCTGCTCTCAAATAAGATAAAGTAAAGATTATCGGGAGGAACACAAGGTTCCCCCCGATATTTTTACTTTATAGGAAATTCCTTCCTATAAAGTAAAAAGATTATATGTCCCGCCGAACGGGAAGTAAACTTCCCTCGGCGATGGACTATACGAAAGCGTTTCGCCGCAGGCGTACGGCGAAGCCGCTTTCTTGTGCCTCAAAATATATTCAGGATTATT
>JAZSNB010000081.1:0-36273 GCA_045536195.1 Acutalibacteraceae bacterium | reverse complement strand
ATAGATAAGTTCTTCATAATGTTCTTTGAAAATTTGTTGTAATATATTCATGTGAATATTATACAACAAATATCCCCAAAGCAAAACCCCCTCGTGATTGAGGGGGCAGGGGGTGATGATTTGTCGAAGACAATTTTTTATCCCGGTACAACAACCGAAACAACAGAGTTTTCGTCAACAAAAACATTTATGTTGATTTCTTCAGCATAGGTATCTGTTTCCGGGGATACATACCGGAAGGTTACCGTGCAATCACCCTCTGATACGGCAGAAAGAAGAAATTCATATTTGTTGTCGGTTTCGTTATAATTTTCAGAGCTTAATTCCACAATACCCTCTTTATCGACGGTGCATTTCCATTGGCTTAATGAATAGGGATTTGCGTCAAGAGTAATATATGCAGAGTTGCCGTTTTCAAGAACGCTTAAATTTGCATCAATGCTTTCAGCTCCGATAACGGTGTTTTCGGTGGTTTCCTCTGTTATGTTTTCAGAGGAAAGAAGCCTCAGCTCATCCGAAAGAAAATAATACTTTTCTTTTATAGCTTTTTCAAAGGTCTGTCTGTTCTTTGAAATTACAATTTCTGCCAGAGGCTCAAATTCCGGATTGGCAAGATTTGAAAGGGGAAGGAAATATCTGAACGTGCGAGCTTCATTGTCCCATAAGAAGCAGAAATAGTAAGAGTTGAGCGTATCCTTGTAATAGCAGAGTCCGAAGTCCGTGTAGCCGTCAAAGTTCATATCGGCATTTATTCCTATGGGTGTTCCGTCAGTTTTTTCTTCAGAATAGTTTTCTGCAAAAACAGTGAAGCGTTTAGTGCCGAATTCATCGAAAATAAGAAAATAACCGTCCTGAAGGAAAATTTTAAGAGTGCCGTATATTTCCGAATTGAAGGAATAAATCTCTTTTGCCCGTTTTTCGGAAAACTCTATATTTACGGTTTCTTTGATTTCTTCGGTGGTTTCCACTTCGGTGGTTGCTTCTTCGGTTGTTACTTCTTCGGTTGTGCTTTCTTCTGTTGTGGTTTCCTCCTCATTTATGACACAGGAGGAGAAACAAAAGATAAGAGCAGAAACCAGAAGCAGACATATGTATCGTGTTATCATAAATTATCACCTGTATATTTGTTTAACATAATGTTAGCATTTTTTTGTCGTTTTAGCAAGGTAAAACGGATAAAAAACAGTTGAGTTCCCGATATTTTTATGTTATACTGGTTTTTGTTAAATTTTTCTTAAATGAAAAGGAGAAGTATTATGAAAAAGTTCTTCAGCGATTTCAAGGCTTTTGCACTTAAAGGAAATATTGTTGATATGGCAGTCGGCGTTGTTGTCGGCGGTGCATTCGGCAAAATCGTAAGCTCTCTTGTTGCAGATATCATCACCCCTCTCATCGGTCTTCTTACAGGCAATATTTCACTTGCTGATCTTAAGATAGTGCTTGCCGAGGCTGTTCTTAATGAGGCAGGCGAGGTTGTAACTCCCGAGCTTGTGCTTACATACGGTGTTTTCCTTCAGACAATTATTGATTTTCTTATAATTGCTCTTTCAATTTTTGTTGTGCTTCGTATTGCTATGAACACTCACAAGAAGATTGAATCTCTCAGAAAGAAAGAGGAAGAAGAAAAGAAGGAAGAAGAGGAAGAAAAAGAAACCGAGCTTTCCGTCCTTCTTGAAATCAGAGATCATCTTATAAAGAAAGACTGATTACACTTGAGTCCGGAGGTGGAGATATGAGTGAATTAAAAAAGCGATACGGACTGTTTACCGCTATTTGTATGGTTGTCGGTATCGTTATCGGTTCAGGTGTGTTTTTTAAAGCACAGGATATTCTTGTTGTAACGGGCGGCAATATGCTTCAGGGGATTATAGCCTGGGCTGTGGGCGGAATTGTTATGCTTTTCTGCGTGCTTGCATTTTCTGTAATGGCACAGAAGTACGAAAAGGTCAACGGTGTTGTTGACTATGCCGAGGTTACAATGGGCGGAAAATATGCATATTTCGTAGGCTGGTTTCTTACATTTTTATACTATCCTACAATGACATCCGTTCTTTCCTGGCTTTGTGCGAGATATACTCTCACATTTATCTGTTCGGCAAATCCTGATTTTATGCTTCATATTGCTGCATCTGAGGGCGGAGCTGTTTTCGGTCCCGAGTGTATGACACTTGCCTGTCTTTTCCTTGTTCTCAGCTTTGCCATAAATGCACTTTCTCCCAAGCTTGCAGGTAAAATCCAGGTATCAACAACAGTTATAAAGCTTATCCCTCTTCTTCTTATGGCTGTTATCGGAACTATATACGGTATCACGCATCCTGTAGTAAATACGGATATAAGCATTCTTGCGGATAACTTTTCTCACAATGTTGAATCCTGGGATCTTCTCTTCCCGGCAGTTGTGGCAACAGCATTTGCTTATGAAGGCTGGATAGTTGCTACCTCAATAAACGCAGAGCTTAAAAATGCAAAGAGGAATCTTCCCATTGCGCTTATTGTAGGTGCACTTATAATAATTGCGGTTTATATTTTCTATTTTGTGGGTGTTGCAGGCGGTGCTTCAACCGATACTCTTATGAAAGACGGTGCAACCGTTGCATTTACAAATGTCTTCGGTCCCGTGTTCGGCAATATCCTTAATCTGTTTGTTGCAATATCCTGTATGGGCACCTTGAACGGACTGATGCTCGGATGCTCAAGAGGTCTTTATTCTATTGCAGTGCGCGGCTACGGGCCCAATCCTCATATTTTTAATCAGGTTGATAAGGGAACCAATATGCCCGTTAATTCCTGTGTTGTTGCGGCTCTTCTTTCCGCAGGCTGGCTGTTCTATTTCTACTGTTCACAGCTTGCTCCGAAAAGCTGGTTCGGAATTATGACCTTTGACTCTTCTGAGCTTCCTATTGTTACCACTTATGCAATTTATATCCCCATTTTTATTGCCTTTATGATAAAGGAGAAAAAGCTTCATCCCGTAAAGAGATTCCTTCTGCCGGCACTTGCAATTGTAGGCTCCTGCTTTATGGTGTTTGCTGCTGTTTATGCCCACGGAATAAAGCCCTATATGCAGGCAGCAGAAAAGGGAGAATTCAGCTGTCCCGTAATATTCTATCTTATAATTTTTGCAGCTATAATGTTTATCGGAATTTTCTTTATGAATAAAAAGAAAAACAAAAAATAATATAAAAGCCGTAATTCCGGTAGGGATTGCGGCTTTTATTGTTTACAAAAATAATGATTTGTGCTAATATTTCTTTGATTATGTTTTTAAGGTGTATACAATGGAAAAAAGAATTTTTATAAGCCACTCAAGTAAAGATCACGAGGTTGCAAAGGGCATATGCGATGCTCTTGAGGAAAACGGTCTCAGGTGCTGGATTGCTCCGAGAGACATTCCCTACGGTACGCAGTGGGCAGGTGAAATTTCAAAAGCAATTGAAGCTTCTTCTGCATTTTTGTTTTTGTCAAGCGGAAACTCAAATGCCTCCGAGCAGGTAAGCCGTGAAATTCAGCTGGCGATAGAAAATACTATTCCCATAATTCCCATAAGGCTTGATGATGCTCAGTACAGCGACGCTAATAAATACTATCTTGCAACAATTCACTGCATGATAGAATACGATGCCGCCAAAACCCACAAGCTTGTGTCGGATATTATGGCTGCATTGCCGGGAGATACTGAAAATAAAAAAGAAAATAAGAAGTCTGCCAAAGCAAAGAGTGTAAATCACATTCTGAGAATGCTTCTTTGTGTGCTTTTTGCCGTGGCTGTTGCTCTTGGTGTTACATATCTTTTCTTCTTCTCTTCAATGGGGGATGCTGTAAAAATCATTGTTGCTGCAGCGGGTGCCGTTATTGCTTTTCTTCCTATTGTTCTTTGCCGAAGAAAGGCGATGAAGTCATACAATGTGAAAAAGGCAGGCGTAAATGCTCTTTTTGTTTCAGCTGTTTTATTGGCGGCAGGTATTGTTACAGGCGGATATTTCCTTGATATGCATTTGTGGTATGAGGATATGGATACAAAATACCGTATAACTATATCAGCTCCGTCAAATATGACTGCTTCGGATTTCTCCGATGCTGTTGTGTCTGTGGAGGAACGCTTCAGAGTGCTTATGAAGGGGGAAAGGTATTCCTTTGAGCATTCGGGAGATTCGGTTGAAGTAATTTTGCCCAGAAGTGCTTTTGCAGGCGAGGATCCTGCTGAAATGCTGAAATGCTATATTTCAAGAGCAATGAATCTTTCGATTACAACAAATACATTAAAAAGCGAAACAGATGATTCTTATCCCGATATGGTTGAAGTGTCAAGAAATGATATCATTGGTGCTGAAATAAAGCACGGTACTGTTGATGGCTGTGATGCAAAGGCTCTCGGTATAGAAACAGAAACCTATGATTATGTTGAAATCACACTGGATGAAAGCTTTGTGAAGAAGAATTCCGATACGTTCAGGAAATACGGTGAAGAGCTTGTTTTTGCCCAGGATAAGGCTGAAATGGGAACAAATTATTTCTATCATTATACTTATCCTACTGAAAAAGAGAATGTTTTCTGTATTGTGAATGATGATAAGCTGATAAACGTAAATGATGTGCTTGTTCATAACCTTACAACCGAACCTCTTGCAGTTTCTCTTCTTATTTCGGTTGATATGGCAGTTAAGTGGGAAAGTGTCCGTGATAACGCCGCTGCGGGCAAAAATCAATGTGACAAGGATGAGCTTAGCGAAAATACGGTTACCTTTGCTTTCCTGCCGTTATATAAGGATGATTCCGACGGTGAATGGTCAGATACGGTAAAGGTAATAAAGGAACGGCTTGATGTAATGGACGAGCCATATGCCTTCGGTCATTATGAAACTGATGAGCGGTCAATTGCCGTCCGTATGAGTACTGAAAAAGCAGGAATGTATATTTTTGAGCTGCTTACGGCTGAAAAGCTTTATGCAGTGGGCAGCTTTACAAGTACGATGATTCCGTATTCTGTTTCTTCGCCGGAGCTGAGGCTGACAGAAACGGATGACGGATGTGCTGTTGAGGTTTCTGCAGCTTCTGAAGACAAAGAAAAGGATTATGCCGAAATCAACCGCCTTGCATCGGAAACAGAGAGTAAAACAGTTTATCTTACCGCTACAGGATATCATATTCCCGTATTATGTGCAGATGCCGTGAGTGGCGGTGACGGAAAAACACTTGTTTTTGATAAGCTTGCCTTTGCCGGTAATGCCCCTCTTACAAAGGATAATATGTGGATTGCAAAGCTTATTGAAAAAGTATACTCTACATCACTTCCCGCAGATATTGTAACAGACGGCTATACGTTTGAATATGAAAACGCAAAGGAAAGTGATTTCGGCTTCAGTATCGGGCTTGAGGAATTGGAGAATAAGCTGAAAGCAACGGATGAGGAATGTGAACTCGAAATATCCGGCAGAGAACTCAGAGTTTTCTTCAATATGCCTGCCGACGAAAAACTGCCGGAAAATATGATAAAAGGAGCAAAAGCTGTTTTTGAAGCTGTTGATTTTGAAAACAGCGGAATTCCTTCCCTCGGTATTTATTTCATCGAAGAAATCGATGATGAAAGAGCGAGAATATTCTTCAACAGAACCATAAATACTCTTTATCTCGGAGCCGATTACTATAAAGACGGCGGTATTTATACCTACGGAATCTTCTCAGGCGGAAGAATCCAGAGAGACCATGATGCATTTATTGAAATGGTGTATGCTGATGAGTTTATCAGTAAGTATATTGATACAAAAAACGATATGCCGGCATTTTCATAAATAAAATAACAAGGTGCAAGCTGTTGAATGTGAGCTTGCACCTTGTGTTTTTTATCCTGCAACAAAAGCACTCAGGCTGTTTACAAGAGAATCGGTTCTTGTCATAGAAACATTGTTGAGGAAAATAATATCGTTTACATCATATTGCTCCAGGAAGCTTCCGAGACTTCCGCGGTAGTATCTGTAGTCAATAACATAAACAGTTTTATAGTGGTATACAAGGAAGGGAACAAAGGCATTGCCGAAGCTTTCTTTTATAACCACACAGCTTTCGCCTTCGGTTTTGTCGGTGTTTGTTATTTCCGAGAAGGGATTGTCACCGCTTATGAAGGTGCTGTATTTATTGGATGCCGATGCATCTGTTTCATCATAAAGAAGAGGCATTTCATATGTGCTTCCCGATTTGTCGGTAACTGTCATTTTGTGATTGCACGGAGGCTTATATGCATCAACTCTGTCAGGCGTTGCCTTCATATCGGAGCTTCCCGAATCGGCATAGAAGGTTCCGAGGAATCCCTCAAAGCTCCATATCTCATAGTCGGATAAGGCGAGGGGAGTGATCCCCTTTTCCTGACAGAAAACCTCATAAGCATAATATGCTGCAAGGGCTGTCCAATGATGGTCGGTTCTGAAATAAACATATTCATCACGGTGCTGCTTTATGTTTTCGAAGCAATTGAACGCCCTGACGTCTGAAGATGTTGCAGAGAAAATATAATTGATTGCTTCCTTCTGATCTGAAACACTGAGCTTTGCTCTTTCTTTTTCATTCATTGTGATATCAGCGCTTGTGGGAGCAATTGAAGCAAATATGTTCCGTCCTTCACCGTAGCGTGCTGCGGCAGTGTTGAGAGTTTTTGCGTAATTGTCTGCAGTTTCCTTGCTGAAATTATAATACTCGAAGCCTGCGTTATCGCACACAACTATGCTGCCCAGCTTTTCAACATTCTTGACATCCTCCTTGTCGGGAGGGTATGTAACGTTTTCGGGAAGGGTTTCAGGCTCGGCCTCCTCAAGGGTTTCGCCCTCAGAAAGAGAATCCTCGGGGGCTACGGGAATTTCATCGCCGGCAGAACCTTCATTGAAGCCTCGGAGCGAACCGGATGTGCCCATAAGACGGCGCAGCGCTGAATTCATATCCATAAGTGAATCTCTGAAAGGAACCGTATCTGAAAACCACAGAGATATATCGGAAAAATAATCACCGCTGAAAAATGCGGAAAAGGAAAATTCGGGGAATTTTGCCAGCTCGCGCTTTTCGGTTTCCGAAACCGTGGGTCTCAGAGGCATTATAAGACATATCGTGCTTATAATTACCGTCATAAAAAAGCTTACTGCTATTTTTAATATTCTGTGTTTTAATGATGATGGCATCTTTTTCATTAGTCTGTTTCTCCTGGTTAAAACTGGAAATAAAGGAAGGGATTATAAGAATCGCCTACAAGTGAGATTGAGGAGAGAAGGATAAGAAGCGGCGGGAAAGCAATATCTGTAATTCTGTATATATAGTTTGCGGGAAGATTTGTTTTGGCAAGCCTCATAAGTATTCTCTTTGCAACCTTTACTACCGGAGTTGAAGCCAGCACGCAGATAAAGAAGAATAAAATATATCCTGCAGAGAACGAGAAAGCCTCATAGGTGAAAAGTCTGTTTCCGTTAAGTCCGAACATACCTTTGAGTACGGCGGAAAGGATTGAGAAATCGGTAAACTTGAAGAATACCCAGCCGAAGAATACTGTAGTAAGAAGATAAATTCTTCCTATTATCTTATGCTTTTCAAGCTGCTCCAGAAGGAAAAACTTTTCTATTATAAGAAGCACGAAGAAATAAAGTCCCCATAAAACAAAGTTCCATGCCGCACCGTGCCACAGACCTGTAAGGGCCCATACTGCAAAGAGATTGAATATCTGTCTTATTTTTCCCTTTCTGTTGCCGCCCAGCGGTATATAAACATAGTCTCTGAAGAAGGTGCCAAGCGACATATGCCATCTTCTCCAGAATTCCGTTACGGAGGCGGAAATATAGGGGTAGTCGAAGTTTTCCTTGTAGTGGAAGCCGCACATAAGTCCCATGCCGATTGCCATATCTGAATATGCGGAGAAATCAAGATATATTTGAAGCATATAAAAAGCCATACCTACCCAGAGTGCAAGGGCGCTTCTGCCTTCAATTGTTGCAAGATTTTCCGTAAGAAGGGAGGCTGAGCCGATTGCCGCATCAGAAAGAAGAAGAGTGTCGGCAACAGCACCGCAGTTGTTTGCAAGCAGGGATTTTTTTGCAAGTCCGCAGGCAAATCTTGTAAGTCCTCTTGAAATGTCGGCAAGATTTTCCTGTCTGTTTGTCAGTTCATTTTCCACATCACCGTACCGTACAATAGGTCCGGCAATACATTGATGAAACAGGCTTGCATATAAAAGAACCTTCCGGAAGCTTTTCTGTGCCGGCACATCCTTGCGGTATACGTCAATAACATAAGTAAGCAGCTGGAATGTGTAAAATGAAATACCGATAGGCAACTGCACCTCAGGTACGGGGACAAGCTCAGTTCCTATAATCGAATTGAAGGTATCCACGGCAAAGCCTATATACTTGAAATATCCTATAAGCCCTATGCATACGGCAACCGCTGCCGCAAGCCACAGCTTCTGCTCATTTTTATTTTTTGCTGCCTGAATCAGCATTGAAAACAGCCAGCAGAAGAAAGCCATCAGAAGAAGCAGAAGTATGTAAACAGGTTCACCCCAGGCATAAAACACGAGGGAAAACATAAGAAGAACAATATTTTTTGTTTTTATTGTTCTGCACATATAGTAACAGATCAGATTCGCCGGAAGAAAGGCAAAGCAGAAAAGTAAGCTTGAAAAAACCATTTTTTTATCCTTTTTTTGTGTTGAATTTTCCGCATAATGCGGTATTGATTAATATTATCATCTATTTGAACGCGAAAAACAAGAATAAATTTTTATATTCATAAAAACTGTAATTTTTGACAAAAATAAAGGAACAAATTAGACATAAATTTCTGTAATTTGCCATTGATTTGCTTTTGTATTAAAGTTTGCAGGATTATATTGTTTTTTTTTTGGCTTTGTGCTATTATAGTATTAATTTTAATAAAATCTTCCCGGGGAGGAAAAGTAATGAAAAAGGTGCTGTCGATGCTGAAGCCGCATCTCGTGCCGCTTATTATGTCAATTATATTTGCCACGGTAAATACGGTAATGCAGCTTCTTATTCCGCTGTATACAAAAAATATCCTGTCAGAAGGAATTCTCGTAAAGAATATGGACAGATTGGTTGAGCTTTGCTTTATAATGCTCGGCTTTACTCTTCTCGGCGTTTTTACATCCGTGCTCAATACTTATTTTTCAACAAAAACCTCTGTCGGATATGCTATCACTCTCAGAAATTATATTTTTGACAAGGTTTCCCGTCTTTCCCACAGTGATATTGACAAAATAGGTGTTGCTTCTCTTGTAACAAGAACAACAAATGATGTGCGTCAGGTACATGATATTGTTCTTTCCACACTTAAATCGCTTGTTCCTATTCCCATTATGCTTGTGGGCGGACTCGTTATGGCTTTTTCTCTCAATGCTGAACTGGCAAGGCTTTCTCTTTGGTCTGTACCCGTGCTTGCGGTGCTTGCAATAGTGCTTATTGCCATTATAATGCCGATGTATTCAAAGATTCAGAAGCTTGTTGATAAGATGAATCAGGTAATGCGCGAAAAAATCAGCGGCATAAGAGTTATAAGAGCCTTTAATAAAACTCAGTATGAAGACAAGCGTTTTTTGGATACAAATCTTGAGCTTACCGGAATGTCTCTTAAGGCAAGCCGTATAATGGCAGGCTTCCTTCCCATTCTTACCATGCTTATGTATTCGCTTATTTGTGTGATTATCTATATGTGCGTTATGGCATCGGAAAATCTTGATATAGTAACACAGAAGGAAGAAATCCTCAGCACGATTCCCAATATGTATGCCTTTATTTCATATTTTACAATGATAATCGGAGCTCTCACCTCCGTGGTCTCTATTATTGTTGCTATACCCAGAGCTTCTATTTCGGACAAACGAATCAAGGTTATTATGGATGCTGTTTCCGAAATTCAGCCTCCTGAAAATCCTGTTACCCCGAAAAAAGAGGATGCAGGCAGATTAGAGTTTGTTGACGTTTCTTTTAAGTACAAGCCTGTGGTGAAGGAGCAGAAAAAGAAGCGCTTTGTTCCGAAAAGCAAGAAAAAAGCGCCTGCCAAGCCTCAGATTCCCTTCGAGCTTAAAAATGTAAGCTTCGAATCCCGTCCCGGTGAAACCACTGCCATATTAGGTGTTACGGGAAGCGGAAAAACAACTCTCTGTAATCTTATTCCCCGGCTTTACGATGTGAATTCCGGTGAGGTAAGGCTTGCGGGAGTGAATGTGAAGGACCTTGAGCCTCACGAAATAGGTGACAGAATTGCCTTTATTCCTCAGCAGGCATTCCTTTTCAGCGGAACTATCGCAGATAATATAAGATACGGTAAAAAGGACGCTACCGATAATGAGATATGGCGCGCTCTTGAAATAGCACAGGCAAAATCCTTTGTAGCCGCTATGCCCGACGGCATAGAAAGCTTTGTTTCACAGGCAGGTAAAAACTACTCAGGCGGTCAGAAGCAGCGTCTTGCTATTGCAAGAGCAATAGTGAAGGGTGCCGAGATAATTGTTTTTGACGATTCCTTCTCTGCACTTGACCTTGCAACGGATGCAAGACTGAGATCTTCGCTCAGAGAAAATCTTACAGATGCAAATATCATAATCGTTGCACAAAGAGTGGGCACGGTTATAAATGCAGACCGCATAATTGTGCTTGATAACGGTGAGGTCGTAGGCATCGGAACTCATAAGGAGCTTATTAAGTCCTGTGAAACCTACCGTGAAATTGTTCTCACACAGCTTTCGGAAGAAGCTCTCAGGGAGGTGGATGAAGATGAGTAAAAAGAAAAGCATTTTTGTCCCCGAAGAAGAATACAAAAGCCGCTATGCCGATTACAGGGGAGACAGGAAGAACGAGCAGAAACCCGAAAATGCAAAAGGAACATTCCTTCGTTTCCTGTCGCTTATAAAGCCCTATGCTTTTTCAATGTTCGTGGTTGTCTCTAGTGCAATGCTCAGCACTCTGTGTAATGTTGTGGCACCTGAGTATATGGGTAACGTAATAAACATCCTTCAGAAGCAGATTGAAGGAAGACTTACCGGCGGCAGCATTGATTTTACTGCTACCTTTGACCAGCTTTTTGTTCTTGCGGGACTTTATATACTCGCAAGTCTGTTTACCTTTATTCAGGAATTTGTTTCTGCAGGCGTTTCTCAGAAGCTTGTCTGCGGACTCAGAAGCGAGCTTAACGGCAAGCTTTCAAGACTGCCTCTCAGTTATTTTGATACCCAGACAAAGGGTCAGGTTATTTCAAAGATAATAAATGATATTGAAAATGTCAGTGCAAGCCTTAAGAGCAGTATTCTTACTGTTATGACAAGTCTTATACAGGTTGTCGGATCATTTGTAATGATGATTCTTACGGGTAATCTTCCCATGACGGTTGCAGCAGTCTGTCTTGTTCCCGTTTCTGCTTTTGTTTCCTATAAGGTTTCAAAGGTGTCAAAGGTGTGGTTCAGACGCTATTGGGATACAATGGGAGACCTGAACGGTCACATTGAAGAAATGTATGCAGGACACACAATTGTCAGAATGTTCGGTCACGAGGATGAATCCGTAAAGGAATTCCGTTCCATTACCGAAAGACTGGGAAAGAATTCATTTATGGCAAATATGATTTCAGGTATCCTCAACCCCGTGCTTACACTTATCAAGAATATAAATTATGTTTCTCTTTGCCTTCTCGGCGGACTTTTCTATATGGGAAAAATCTCTGCAGGTGCATTCGGAGGTATAGGCGATATTCAGAAATTCCTTTCTTATTCCTCCTCTTTCTCTTCTCCCATAATAAATGTTTCAAAAATTCTCAACAGTATTCAGTCGTCACTTGCATCTGCGGAAAGAGTTTTCGCAGTGCTTGATGAAATCGACGAAGCACCCGACAATGCAGAAAACAATCCTACGGAAGAAATCAGAGGACTTGTTGAATTCAGGGATGTGTCCTTCAGATATGTTGAGGATATTCCTCTTATTGACGGACTGTCTCTTACTGCAAAACCCGGCAGTATTACAGCTATTGTCGGTCCTACCGGGGCAGGTAAAACCACTATAGTAAATCTTCTTATGCGTTTTTATGACATAAACGGCGGTAAGATATTACTTGACGGTACAGATATTTATACAATGACAAGAGATGCCCTCAGAAGCAATTTCGGAATGGTGCTTCAGGATACATGGCTTTTCAAAGGCACCGTGAAGGAAAATATAAAATACGGCAGAGATGATGCAACGGATGAGGAGGTTTTTGAGGCGGCAAAGGCGGCTCAGATTTATGATTATATCATGAGTCTGCCCGACGGCTTCGACACTCTTCTCACCGAGGATGCTTCAAATATTTCTCAGGGCCAGCGTCAGCTTCTTACCATAGCCCGTGCAATTCTTGTTGACCCGAAGGTTCTTATTCTTGACGAAGCCACTTCTTCCGTTGATACAAAAACCGAGCAGAAGATACAGCAGGCTATGAATGATCTTATGAAGGGCAGAACAAGCTTTGTTATCGCACACCGCCTTTCAACAATAAAAAATGCAGACAATATTCTGGTTATGAAAAAGGGTGCAATCGTAGAACAGGGCACTCATGATGAGCTGCTTAAGGCTGACGGCTTCTATGCACTTTTGTATAACTCACAGTATACAGACGGTATTCCGCCTGAAGATTGATAAATTATCGGAGGTTTTTTTATGCTTAAAGGTATTCCCGCTATTATTTCCCCTGAACTTCTTAAAATTTTATGTGAAATGGGTCACGGCGATGAAATTGTTATAGGTGACGGTAATTTTCCCGCAGCTTCCTGCGCACAGAGACTTATAAGAATGGACGGACATAACGTTCCCGAAATTCTCGATGCCGTTCTTCAGCTTTTTCCGCTCGACACATATGTCGATGCTCCCGTAGGGCTGATGGCCACCACAAAGGGTGACCCTACTCCCGAAATATGGGCAACATATCATGAGATCGTAGATAAACACAACGGCGAAACTGCCTTCCAAGAGGTTGAAAGATTTGATTTTTACGACAGAACAAAGAAGGCTTATGCAGTTATTGCAACAAGTGAAAAGGCTTTATATGCAAATATAATACTCAAAAAAGGTGTTATATAATGGAATACGGATATTTTCTTTTTTTTGCCGCTGAGCTGATTCTCGGATATTTTTATATAAAAAATCCCGGAGTGCTCAGGTATAAAATGGCTGCATCCGTGCCTTTTTTAGCGGCAGGAATTTATCTCACCGCTGTATCAGACAGATTCGGTAATGCATTCGCTCTTCTTATTGTGGGAGGGCTTGCTGCATCCTTCATCGGTGACTGGGTTCTGAAATATGACCTTTTCGGCATGAAGGGACTGCCCGGTATCGCTTCATTTGCCCTTGCACACATCCTTTATATCAGCGCATTTGCGGTAAGAGTTCCTCTTACATTGAAGGATTTATGGCTCATTGTTCCCTGGGCAGTTATGGTTGTTCTTGAAATACTGGCAAAAAATAAGCTTAAAATTGACCTCGGTGCCACGGCACCGGCAGTGCTTATTTATGCGATGATAATTGATGCAATGGTGGTGCTCGGAATCAGAGCTGCCGTTCTTACAGCGGAGGGCGGTATGTCGGTGCTTCGTTCTGTGATTCTTATTGCAGGCGTGATTCTGTTTATTGTTTCTGATGCAGGGGTCTGTCTTATGATGTTTGACGGCAGAACTGAAATAAAGCTTGCCGGAAAAACCTTCCGGCTTGATCCTATAAATATTTTTAATTACTGCGGCGGACAGATGCTTATTGCCGCAGGTGTTCTTATCTGACTTATAATTCAGCAGCTTCGCAAGTCTGCTGAATTATGTCTTGAAAGGGTGTTTTTATATGAAAAGAGTTTTAGCATTTGACTTCGGTGCTTCTTCCGGCAGAGCCATTCTCGGTACCTTTGACGGTAAGAAAATAGACCTTAAGGAGATTCACCGTTTTTCCAATGACCCGGTAAAGGTGGGCGGTACATTTTATTGGGATGTGCTTCGTCTTCTCCACGAAATAAAGCAGGGAATTCTCAAAGCCAAGGCTGAGGGCGGATTTGACTCCGTCGGTATTGATACATGGGGCGTTGATTTCGGTCTTATTGACAAGGACGGAAAACTGCTTGAAAATCCCGTTCATTACCGTGATGAAAGAAATACGGGAATGATTGAAAAATCGGGAGAATTTATAGATAAAAAGCGTCTTTATGAGCTCACCGGTATTCAGTTTATGGATTTCAATACCTGCTTTCAGCTGCTCAGCCTCAGACTCAACCGTCCCGAGCTTTTAGAAAGAGCTGATAAGCTTTTGTTTATGCCCGATCTGCTGTCATACTTCCTTACGGGAAAAATGTGCGCCGAATATTCAATTGCCACCACCTCACAGATAGTTGATATTAACAAAAGAGAGTGGAGTGAAGAAATCTGCAAGGCTCTGGGTATTCCCGAAGGAATTCTTCCTGAAATTGTAAAAACAGGAACGGTGCTCGGAAATCTCAGCGATGAAATCTGTGAAGAGCTCGGCGTACCTGCCGTGCCCGTAATATCGGTTGCAGGACACGACACTCAGTCTGCCGTTACTGCAGTGCCCAGCCTTGAAAAGGATTTTGCATTTATCAGCTGCGGCACATGGTCGCTTTTCGGCACGGAAACAGACACACCCATCGTAAATGAAGAATCTCTCGCCTTCAATATTACAAATGAGGGCGGATATGATTACACCACCGCATTTCTTAAGAATATCTGCGGACTCTGGCTTATTCAGGAAAGCCGCCGTCAGTGGATAAGAGAGGGTAAGGAATATTCCTATGCCGAGCTTGAGAAAATGGCACTTGAAAGCGAGCCCTTCAGATGCTTTATTGATCCTGATGCTCCCGATTTTGTTGCAATGGGCGATCTTCCTTCAAGAATTAAGGATTTCTGCAGAAGAACAGGTCAGTATGTGCCCGAAACGGTAGGCGAGGTTGTAAGATGCATTTATGAAAGTCTTGCTCTTAAGTACAGATATGTATTAGGCGGAATCGAAAAATGTACAGGCAAAAAGTATCCTCATATAAATGTTGTGGGCGGCGGAACAAAGGACGGTCTTCTTCTTCAGATGACCGCTTCATCCTGCGGCATTCCTGTTTACGGCGGTCCTATTGAGGCTACTGTTTTCGGTAATATCGCAATTCAGCTTATGTCTACAGGCGAAATTGAAAATATTACCGAAGCAAGAAGAATAATTGCCGAGGGTGAAAATCTTAAGAAGTATATGCCCGAAAACACAGACTTATGGGCAGAGGCTTCATCGGAATATGAAAAGTATATAGTGAGCTGATATGAAACTTACGGATATAAATGTAATAAAAAGAATACTCGGAAGACACGGCTTTTCCTTTTCAAAGTCATTAGGACAGAACTTTCTTATTGATGAAACCGTGTGTCCGAGAATGGCGGAAGAGGGAGGCGCAAAGGAGGGGACCTGTGCAATAGAAATCGGTCCCGGGCTGGGAGTTCTTACCGTAGAGCTGGCAAAAAGAGCTGACAAGGTGATAACGGTTGAGCTTGATACCCGCCTTATCCCCGTGCTCGCCGAAACCCTTTCCGACCACAGAAATGTTCAGGTTATAAATGCAGACGTACTGAAAACAGACCTGCATAAGCTTATTGATGAGAATTTTGACGGTAAGCCTGTTAATGTCTGTGCAAATCTGCCGTATTATATAACCTCTCCCATTCTTATGTACCTGCTCGAAAGCAGGCTTCCTGTTGAAAATATAACGGTTATGGTGCAGAAAGAAGCCGCAGACCGACTTTGTGCAAAGGTAGGGTCCCGTGATTCGGGTGCTATCACCGTTGCCGTAAATTATTATGCCGAATCTCAGGTGCTTTTCGGAGTGGACAGAAGCTGCTTCACACCGTCTCCCAATGTTGATTCCTGTGTGATAAGGCTTAAGGTAAGAAAAGAGCCTCCCGTGAAGGTAGAGAATGAGGAATTTTTCTTTAAGATGGTAAAAGCGGCATTTTCCCAGAGAAGAAAAACCGCATCAAACGGTATTTCTTCAGGCTTGGGAATTGCAAAGGATAAGGTGAGTGAGGCGCTCGCTTTATCAGGACTTTCTCCCACGGTAAGAGCAGAAGCACTCACTATGGAGGAGCTTGCGCTGCTTTCCGATAATTTATTGAAGGTAAGGTAATAAAATGAGTAAGTTTATTGTTGTGGAGGGGCTTGACGGAACGGGAAAGACCACCCAGATAAAAATACTTGCAGATTATATTAAATCAAAAGGCAAAGATGTTGAAATTACCGCAGAACCCACAGCCCATCCTACAGGGAAGCTTATAAGAAGAGTGCTGTCGGGTGATGTACATTCTGATCCCTGGTCTCTTGCCGCACTTTTTCTTTCAGACAGAATAATTCACAATACAGCCTCTGACGGTATTGAAAAGATGCTCAGTGACGGAAAAACAGTTATTTCCGACCGGTATTATTATTCTACTTTTGCTTATCAGGGACACGAAACCGATCTCCTATGGACTATGGATATGCATTTTTCCTGCCCTGAAATCAGAAAACCCGACCTTGTGCTTTTTCTTACAATGGCACCTGAAAAATGTGTTGAAAGAATAAGAGCAAACAGACCTGATGAAGCAATAGAAATTTATGAGAATACTGAAAGTCTTACAAAAATCAGCCGACAGTTTGATACTGTTTTTGAAAAACTGAAGGACCGTGAAAATATAGTTTATGTTGATGCTTCGGGAACGGTTGAAGAGGTTTCGGCAAGGCTTTTTGAAGCTTATGATAAATACCTTGGAGAATAAAAAATGAAAAGAAAACTGATACTTTTTGATTTTGACGGTACTGTTGTGGATAACAGCGAGGGCATATATAATTGTATAAGATATGCACTTGACAAAAAAGGATTGCCCCCTCTCAGGGAGGAAACGCTGAGAAAGTTCATAGGTCCGTCTCTTTTTGACAGCTTTATGTGGCATTGTACGGATGACAAGGCTGTTGCGGATGAGCTTGTGGCGTTGTACCGTGAAAGATATGCTCCCGTAGGCTCTACGGAGCTTATTGTGTTTGACGGTATAAGGCAGCTGCTGGAAAAGCTTCGTGAAGAAGGCTGCAAAACCGCTGTATGCTCAAGCAAGCCTTATAATTTTGTGACTAAAATAGCAAAAGAGCAGAATTTATATGATTTGTTTGACGGTTTTTTCTGTCCCGGCTTTTCTTCCCACGTTTCGGATAAATCAGGACTTGCTCTTGAAGCGGTTGCATATTTCGGTGTAAAAAAGGAAGAAACGCTGCTTATCGGTGACACACGCTTTGATGTGGAGGCGGCAGACGGTGCGGGAATTGACTGTATAGGTGTGCTGTACGGTTTTTCGGAAGATGGCGAAATGGATAATGCCCGTTATGTTGTAAAGAACGTGGGCGATATTTATCCCGTTATTGCAGGTGATGACTGATGGCAAGAGCTGTAATTTTCGGAGGCGGCTGTTACGGCAGTGAGTTTCCGTGTGTTGTATCAGATGATTATATAATAGCTGCCGATGCAGGCTATGAAATACTTGAAGAAAAAGGAATTGTGCCCGATATTACGGTAGGGGACTTTGATTCCTCTGAAAAAATTCCCGAGGAAAATGCTGTTATACTTCCCGTTGAAAAGGATGTTACGGATACTCACGCCGCAGTCAATATTGCTCTTCAGAAGGGTTTTGATGAAATCGTGATATACGGCGGTATGGGAGGCAGACCCGATCACACCTTTGCAAATATCACTCTTGTTGCCTTTCTTGCAGTAAAGGGTGTAAGGGCATCCTGTGTGGGTGAAGGTTATACTGTTTCTGCTGTAATGGACGGTGCACTCGAGCTTGAAGGAAAAACGGGAAAAACCGTATCTGTTTTTTCCTGGACTGAAAAATGCGAGGGTGTAACATTGGAGGGGCTTAAATATCCTCTGGAAAAAGCAGAACTCACCAATACATATGCATTGGGAGTCAGCAACAGCTTTATTGAAAATAAAGCACGCATATCCGTTGAGAAGGGCATACTTATTGTAATGACCGAGAATTAAGTTTTTATTAAGGTTGATGATTTATTCTTGATAAGATAAAAAACTATTGAAATATTTGACTTAAAGTGCTAAACTTTATTGAAATTCAATTTCGGAGGACTTGAAATGAACGATGATCTTTTAAAGCAGAATCTCCCCGGGGAAAATGAAGCTGAGGATTCCGTGCAGGATGCCGCAGAAGAAAAAGCGGCAACGGAAAATGCACAGGATGAGCCGGCAGAAGCTGATGCTCTCAATGACGAGCTTGAAGCATTAAGAGAAACCTTCCAGGAAAAATATGATGAAACTGTTGAAGAAGCAAATGCACAGCCTGTAATTCAGGAGCTTGAAGAAGGCGAAGAGAAGGAAGAAGAGGAAGAAGAAAAGGAAGATTCTTCAGAAACAGCAGAAAAGTCTTCAAAGAAAAAGAAGAAAAAGCCTGTAAAGACTGCAATTATTGCTCTTGTCTCCCTTTTTGCTGTATTTTTTGTGGGTACTTTGCTTGCTTATACTGTAATTACCGTAAAAGAACCTGATTTCGCAGAGTTTCTGAATGCATACTCAAATGCATCTGCTGCCGAATCATACGAGGATAAAATTTCATATTATGAAAGCGCACTTTCTCTTGCAAAAGAAGAGAATACAGTTATTTCTTTCTTTGCCGACAGCCTTGCTATCCGCGAGGAGGCTGTTGTCGTAACTTATGATGAGCAGGGCTTTGCGGCTGCATATTCTTATATGAAATCCAATATGAGCGAAGAGGAAATTGCCGCTCCCAAAACTCCCGCATTCAAAAAGTTCGCCGAAGCTGTAGCAAAGGTAAGCGAAGCCGGTACACAGGTGTTTTCCAAGGTGTTTGAAAATACGGGCGATCTTAAAGAGGTTCCCGAATACAGTGTTCTCAGCAAGGGACTTGAATTTCCCGCAGAGCTTGAAGACGATATAGGTGCAATTCTTGCATCTGTTTCTTCCGGCTATATTTTCAATAAGGCAGCAACAAACCTTACCGATTCGATTACAGCGGTAAATTATTACGGTGAAGCATATTCCGGACTTGTCTCTCTCGGTGTTGATTCCCGTGCTCTTGCAGAAAGCATTGCTGTTACTCTTTATGATTACGGCTTTGTTATTGAGGCTGCAACTCTTATTGCCGTTGCTCTCAATCCTGAATCAGAGGATGTTTCAGAGGAGTTTACAGCTGTTAAAACAGCACTTGATGTTTATTCCTCTTATGATATTTCCGTATATGATATTGCACTTCAGGCAAAAGAAGAAGGTATCTCCGATAAGGCAGAGCTTACGGCACTTGTGAATGAAGCTGCAAAAATGCCTGCAGGCGATGCTAAGCTTATTACTGATCTTGTAGCATTTGCTCTTGAAGCATTTACTGCCGAAGATAATAATAATCTTACAGACGCAGTTTCTAAATATGCAACTCTTACTTCTGTGCTTGATGCACTCGGAATGAGCGATATTTCCGTAACCGTTAAAACAGCTGAAATAATGTTTGCTGCAGGTAATCTTACAGAAGTGCAGTCTCTTGTTCAGTCTTATCTTACTGAGGAGGCTCTCGCAGACGCTGATGAAGAAGAAAAGGCTGTTGTTGATAATCTTAACGAAGTATTTGATGCTCTCACAGCAGTAAATGAAGTATTCACCCCCTATTATTCTTCTTATTATCAGAGCGGTACTCCCATTGATTATGAAGCTCTTAAGGCAGAGCTTGACGAAAAATTCGGTGCTGATGCCACAAGCTATGAAAAGGGCTTTATGAACTACGTTCTTTATATTGCTGCAACAGAAACAGAAGATGTTGACACAATGTCACTTATTTCCGCTATGGAAAGCTATATTCCCGATCTTCAGTTCCTTTACGGCTACTTCTATCTTGATGAATATACAAGAAACGGTGATTATGCTTCTGCAAGAAGCTATGCCGAAAAGCTTCTCGGTGTAAATATTGCCGATGAATTTGCAAACAGCGTTATTGCACTCTGCAACAGAATCGACGGCGATCTTGACGCTTCAATTGAAGCAGCACTCAAGGGTATTGAGCTTTCAGGCTCATCTTCAAACTGTGCAAAGCAGCTTGCTGTTGCATATATGCTCAAGGGTGATTTTGAGAGCGCATACGGTTATGTATTATCCATGTATCAGAACAGTATGTCTGTTGATTCCTGCGATCTTATTCTTGTGTTCAACCACCTTTATGACGGTGAGGATGAAACAATCAAGGCTGAGCTTGAAAAGCTTGTTGCTGAAGTAAATCAGACTTATACTTATTATTCTGCTGAATCCTATGCAGACACAAAGGCTATCCTTGAAGGTACAAAGACTCTTGAGGATGTATTTATGGGCGGAAACTACGAATTGACCGCTGACTGATAAAAATATGCAGCAGCCATTTGCCGGCTGCTGCATAATATTTGCAGTAGCCGGCCTCTCAGAGGTCATCTGCATCCTGCACCGGAAAATAGTCGGGATTGTCGGTAATTCCGTTTGTGTCAAGGGGAGTGCCGGTATAGCTTCCCAGTACATCAGACGGAATTTTTCTTCCCGGAGCAAAATGCTTTACTGCCTCCGGAGCCGTAAATCTGGTAATTTTGCCCTGTTTTCTTTTTTTATTGTCAGTATTTCCCATTTTTTTCTCTCCTTAATATGCTGTTGTTATTAATATTGGTTGAAAAATAAAAAATATGCTTATAATTTAAAAATGTTATTGACAACTGCGTTCAGTTTGTAGTATAGTTATAACGTATAGAAAATCTATATGCTTACTAAAGGAAAGGGTGGTTTTTTCTATGAAAAAGATCATTGCAATTTCCGTAGCTCTTATCCTTGCTTTATCCGTAACACTTACCGTTTCTGCAACTGTTGCTGATGACGCTATGCAGCTTTCCGATATCGGTTCAATGCTTGGCGATCTCGACATCGGTGCAATGCTCGGAGATATTGATCTCGGCGGTATGATGGATTCACTCGGCGGCAGCCTTGATCTCGGCGGTATCGGCGATTCCCTCGGCGGACTTGGCGATTCTCTCGGCGATTCAGGTGATTCACTTGGTGATTCTCTCGGTAGCGGTGAAGAAGAAACAACAGCTCCGGAAGAAACAACAACTGCAGCTCCTACAAAGGAACCCTGCAAGTGTGGTCCCAACTGTAAGTGCGGCACAAATTGCACATGCGGTGACAATTGTACATGCAATACAGAAACAACAACTTGCAAGCCGGTTGTTCCCAACGTAAACACAGGTGACATTCTTTAATTTTGATGTTACTTACGGGCAGGCAAAAATGCCTGCCCGTGTGTCTTTTAAAACAATTCAGACAAGTGTTTTATATTGTTAAATAATTTTAATTAATGAAAATAACGGTTTCCGCTGATTTACAGCGAAAACCGTTTTGTTTAAGCATATAATATAACGACTGTTATATTTTTATGCCGAGCTCTTTAATTTTATCCTGAAGCTTCATAAAATCCTCAAGACAGTCACCTTTTTTCCGGGGATCTCTGAGCAGTGCGGCAGGGTGAAATGTTCCCATCATAAGCACACCGTTTTTGTTATAGAAAATACCGTGCTCTTTGGTAACTCTGAAGTCGGGGGAAATAAGACGCTGTGCGGAGATTCTGCCTACGCAGACAATAATTTTAGGTCTCATGATATAAACAAGATTTCTGAGCCAATCTATGCACACATCCATTTCCTCAGGCTTCGGATCGCGGTTCTGAGGAGGTCTGCATTTCAGCATATTGGCTATGTAGATGTTTTCTTTTCTGTCAAGACCTATTCCGCCAAGATAAAGATCCAGAAGCTTTCCGCCTCTGCCTACAAAGGGCTCACCCTGAAGGTCCTCGTTTTCACCGGGTGCTTCGCCTACAAAAAGGATTTCGGCGTTTTCGTTGCCGACTCCGAAAACCACATTGTTTCTTGTTTCGCACAGTCCGCATTTTCTGCATTCAAGACATGCATTTTTTAATTCGCTTAATGTTTCGAACATTACAGACACCTCCTGTGTATTTTTTGGATATTAAGGGGAAAGTTGTGCAATTTGCATAAGTTTTGTGTTGAATTTGTAATAAAATCGTCAAATTAAGTTTCGTTTTTGTAATATTTACAGTTGACTTTAAACACATTATATAGTAAAATGGAGCAAACAAAAGCAACAGTGCTTTTGCTGATAATTATACACAGATATCTGTTTTCTGTCAATAAATGCGAAAATCTTAATTTAAATTTTTCGTTTTCTATTGACATGGAAAGTTGTCTGTAGTATAATACCCGTGTACCTTTTTTGAAGGGTGAACTATGTATATTTTGAGTCGCAATGCTCATAATATAAAATTATTGAAAAGGAAGGTCCTTAAAAATGAAAATTGCAAAAAAAGTGCTTGCAGTTGTAATGGCTGTTGCTATGGTAGCTTGTCTCTCAGCTATGGCTTTCGCAACTGAAAGTTCCGTATCCCTTAAGGTTGGCGCAGTTGAAGATGGTAAGTTCAAGGTTGAAATCGTAACAAGCGATGCTGACTTACAGTCTGCTAACTTTGTTGTTAAGTACGATGCAGCTGCTCTTAAGTGTGCAGCAGCTAAGATCGGTACTGGCTTAACCACAGCTATCCTTGACGGTAACCTCATTCAGTCCAGCAACAACAACGTTGATGGCGAAGTTCAGATCGGTTTAGCTTTCACAAACACTCTTGGCCAGGATGCCGGTGTTGAAGGCGAAGTTGTTCTTTACTACATGGACTTCGAAGTTGAAGATGCAGCAGCTACAAAGGTAACAATCACTCTTGAAGCTGATGAAAAAGCAGCAGACACAGCTGAAGTAGTTCTCAAGGAAGAAGAAACAACAGCTAAGGTTGAAGAAACAACAGCTAAGGTTGAACCTACAACACAGTGCACGCCCGCAGAATCCACAACAAATAAGGTTGTAGGTCCTGAAGCAGGCGACACAGGCGTTCTTGCTATCGCAGCAGGCGTAGTTGCTCTTGCAGGCGCAGCATTCGTAGTTTCCAAGAAGAGAAAATAATTTCTCAGAATAATTAAAGCATTATTTGCAGTTTTAATTAGGGTTTATAGGAGTTAGGTCCTCACGGACTTAGCTCCTTTTTCCTGTTTAAATATAAATAAAGAAGGTCAACATTATTCTTGACCTTCTTTCATATTTTTATTCAGATTTCAGTTATTGATCGGCAAGTATAGCATAGCCTTCTGCAGGGACTATGACCGAGCCGCCGAAGCGCGCACCGCCTGAAATGCATATCATATCTGTCATATCAGGATTGAGATAATATGTTATGTGCTGCGGGTTCTTGTTTATAACAACAAAGATTCTCTTTGTGCCTTCCTTATATCTAAGATAAGCTACACAGCCGAGGGTGGCGGAAATGGGGTAAAATCCTCCGTCTTTAAGCACATCATACTCTCTGCGTAATTTTCCGAGCTCTTTTGTGAAATCCAGAATTTCACTGTTTTCTCTGCCCCAGGGATAGAATTTTCTGTTGAAGGGGTCCTTGCATCCCGTAAGTCCTGCTTCGTCACCGTAGTAAATGCCCGGCACACCGGGGAGCGTAAAGTTCATTACCATAGCGGATTTAAGAAGGTTTACTCCTTTTTTCAGTGATTCGTCACTGATTGTTACGGCTGCCTGCATTTCACGGCTTTTTCCTTCGCAGGAAATTCCCGATAAAACAGAAAGGATGCGCATCGTGTCGTGGGTTCCGAGAAGATTCATTGCACAATCAAGTGCCTGTTGAGGATAGTTTTCCGTTATTTCAGAGACATTATACATAAATCTTTCTGCATTTGAAGTAAGCAGAAAATCAATTATAGCCTTTCTGAAGGGATAGTTCATTACTGAGTCAAGCTGTCTGCCTAACAGAAATCTTCGTCTTCCGCCGTGGCTTATTTTGTTTGTTGCATCCTCCCAGACCTCACCCAGAAGGTATTTATCTTCACCGTTTCTTTTTACCGCAGTTCTGATTTTATCAAGAAAGCTGTCGGGAAGCTCATCGGCAACATCGAGTCGTACGCCTGATGCTCCGAGCTTCAGCCAGAAGTCAATTACTCCTTTTTCTCCTGTTATGAACTGAGCGTAGCTTTCGTTTTCCTCATCGGTTTCGGGAAGAGTGTCAATACCCCACCAGCTGTAATACTTATCTGAATTCTCTTTGAATTTATACCACTGTCTGTAAGGAGATAAAAGGGAATTATATGCACCGTTTGTGTCATAACGGTTGAATTTATTGAAATAAATACTGTCAGCCCCCGTGTGGCTGAAAACACCGTCTATGATAATTTTAATGCCGTATTCAGATGCTTTTTTGCAGAGGGAAGAAAAATCCTCATTGCTGCCCAAAAGCGGGTCTGCTTTCATATAGTCGGCAGTGTCATAGCGGTGGTTTGAATGTGCCTCGCAGATGGGATTGAGATATATGCAGTTTACTCCGAGAGAAGAGATGTAGGGAAGCTTTTCTTCAATTCCTCTGAAATCACCGCAGAAATAATCGTTATTTCTGATTATCCCTTCGCTGTCGGGAAGATAAACGGGGTTTTCATAGATGTCACTTCTCAGGATTCTGTCGTCAGGAACATTTTTCTTTGGTATGCCGGAATTATAGAATCTGTCGGGAAATATCTGATAAATAATTCCTCCCTTTATCCAGTCGGGAGTACTGAAATCGGGGGAATATACGGTAAGCTGCCATTTTTCTTTGCTGCAAAGCTCTGCGAGATGTGACTCTTTGCCTCTGCCTATAGTGGTCTTTCCCCAGGAATTTTCGTAGGAAAAAAGATAAAACAGAAGCTTCGGGGAATCAAGAAAAATCTCGGTCTGCCACCATTCCTCTGTGCCGTCGGTATTATCCCAGGTCATAGGAATAACCTTGTCTTTTTTACCGTCTTCGGATAGGATGAGATTGCAGGCGGTAACACCGAAGTCACGGGGCAGAACAACCCTGAGCCACAGGCTGTTTCCTGCAGCAACTGCACCTTTTATTGATTTATGCCATGATTTTGACGGGTCGAAAGGTGTTTTCACGGTAAACCTCCGAAAAAAGTAGTATAAGTAAATAATAATCCAAAAATAACCAAAATGCAATACGGCAAAACCGTATTGCACTTTATGGATTTATTTCTTTATTTCAGCGTTGACTGTATGCCAGATGTCTCTTGCATAATCGTTGATTGAACGGTCAGCAGCAAATATGCCCGCACCGGCAATATTGTGGAGTGACATACGGTTAAGCTTTTCCTTGTTGAGGAATAATTCTTCCGCTTTTTTCTGTGCAAGGGTATAATCGGCAAAATCAGCAAGAACCATATAAGGATCGTGATTCTTGATTGTTTCTCCGATTTCGGGGAAGGATTTTCCGTCAATGAGATGTGAATTGATATAGTCGATGGTTTTACGAAGACGGGGATTGTTCTGATAGTAATTTATGGGATTATATCCGTTTTTCTTCAGCTCATCCACTTCGTTTGTCTTCATACCGAAGATGATAATATTATCATCGCCCACAGCATCGTATATTTCAACATTTGCGCCGTCCATGGTTCCGAGTGTGACAGCACCGTTGATCATAAGCTTCATATTGCCTGTGCCGGATGCTTCAGTTCCTGCAAGAGAAATCTGCTCGCTTATATCTGCAGCGGGCATAAGAAGCTCTGCTTTTGTAACATTGTAATCCTCAACATAAATCACCTTGAGGTATTTGTTTACATCGGGGTCAGAATTTATCATATTGGAAAGAGCAATGATAAAGCTGATTATTTTCTTTGCCATAAAGTAGCCGGGGGCTGCCTTTGCTCCGAAAATATAAGTGTGCGGAACATAGTTTCCGTTGGGATTTTCTTTGATTTCAATGTATTTGCTGAGTATATGAAGGGCATTCATTTCCTGTCTCTTATACTCGTGAAGACGCTTTACCTGAACGTCAAAGAGTGATGCGGTATCAAGCTTTACACCGGTGGTCTTATAGATATAGTCTGCAAATCTTTTTTTGTTATCCGCCTTGATTTTGCCGAGAGCCTCAAGCACGCTGCTGTCATTTTCGAAAGCTCTGAATTTAGTGAGCTCTTCGCCGTTGATTATGAAGCCGTTTCCGATATTCTTTGAAAGAAGCTTTGTAAGCTCGGGGTTTGCCTGGCAAAGCCAGCGTCTGTGAGCAATACCGTTTGTAACATTTGTGAATTTTTCGGGGGTGAGTCTGTAATAATCGTTGAATACGGTATCTTTGAGAATCTGAGAATGGAGAGCAGAAACACCGTTTACACTGTGGCAGGCTGCTACACAGAGGTTTGCCATTTTGACTGCACCGCCGGCAATAACTGCAGTTCTTTCCACGTAATCAGCATTGTGGGTGCAGTTCCATACATATGCTCTGAAGCGGTTGTCGATCTCCTTTATGATCTGATATATTCTGGGAAGAAGACGGCGCACAAGATCCTCGCCCCAGCACTCAAGAGCTTCAGCCATAACAGTGTGGTTTGTGTATGCGCAGGTTGAGGTTACGATTCTCCACGCATCGTCCCAACCGTAGCCGCATTCATCAAGAAGAATACGCATAAGCTCGGGTATAACAAGGGTAGGATGAGTGTCGTTTATATGAACAGCCATTTTTTCGGGAATATTTTCCATTGTGCCGTGCTCTCTGAGATGACGGCGCACCATATCCTGAACAGATGCAGAAACAAGGAAATACTGCTGTCTTAATCTGAGGCTTTTGCCTTCAGGATGATTATCGGCAGGATAAAGGATTTTACATATGGTCTGAGCCATAGCATCTCTTTCAATTGCCTTAAGGTGCTTACCCTCGTTGAAAAGAGACATATCAATGCCCGTGCCTTCGCTGGACCAGAGTCTGAGAACGCTTACACCTCTGCCGTCTTTTCCTGCAACAAACATATCGTAGGGAACAGCCTTTACCGTGTCGGCATCTGTTATTTCAACCTGATGGTGACCGTTGTCCCAGAAATCATTAATTTTGCCTTCGAAGTTTACATATACTGCGCTTTCTTCTCTTTTTACAAGCCATGCGTCACCGCCGGGAAGCCATTCGTCGGGAAGCTCTGTCTGCCAGCCGTCGATGAGCTTCTGCTTGAAAATACCGAATTCATACAGAAGGGAATAGCCTCTTGCAGGATATCCGGAGGTTGCAAGCCCGTCAAGATAGCAGGCTGCAAGTCTTCCGAGACCGCCGTTTCCGAGACCGGCATCGGGTTCCTGGTCATAGAGCTTTTCAAGCTTTATATCATAGCCTTTAAGGACTTTTTCAAAAACACCTGTAAGATTAAGGTTGTAAAGGTTATTTTTGAGGGATCTTCCCATAAGGAATTCCATTGAGAGATAATAAACTCTTTTTGCTCCTGCTTTGTCCGCTCTTTCATTGAAATCTGCACGTTGCTTTGCCATTATATCAACCAGAATAAGAGCAACAGCTCTGTAAAACTGTTCGTATGTTGCATCCTTTGCGGATACACCGAAAAAGTGAAGCAGCTTATTTTCAAGCAATGTCTTTGCTTGTGCTTCAGAAAGTATGTTTTTCATACAAAACCTCCAAAAATAAATCCAAAAAGAGGGATTTTTTAAAGTCTTTTGGTTATTTTACACTATTTTTGATATTATTTCAATAGGTAATAGAATAAAATATATCTATTGTTAATTTTTATATTTTTAATTGATGAAATATTCGTTATAAGCCTATATATTATGCCCGTTATAAAAGTTTTTATATTCTTATTGATATAAAATTAAAAGTCATCATTTATTTTACATATTACGTTTGACTTATTGAGCAAAATATAGTATTATAAAGAATAATAATGGTTAAATTATCTTGAGGTGCCTGATGCAGGAATTTTTCAGAAGAACCTGGGCGCAGATTAATCTCGACGCAATAGAAAACAACATAGTTCAGATAAAAAGTCTTCTTTCCCCGGGGACGCTTCTTTGTGCTACGGTAAAAGCCGATTGCTACGGCCACGGCTATGCGTTCACCGCTGCCGCAATGAGCGAAGCGGGAGCTCAGTGGTTTGCCGTATCAAATCTTGCCGAGGCACTTCAACTTCGCAGGATAGGAATTCAGAAGCCTGTGCTGATTTTAGGCTATACTCCTCCCGATAAGGCAAAAGAGCTTGTTTATAACGATATTTCTCAGGCTGTTTATTCTCTTGAATATGCAAAGAGCCTGTCACAGTATGCAAAGGCATCGGGTGTTACTGTTAATGCACATATAAAAATTGACACGGGAATGTCCCGTATCGGCTTTTTGTATCACGACAGCGTTGAAGATGCCGATGTGATAGATGAAATTGCAGAAGTCTGCTCACTGCCGGGTATTTATCCCGAAGGAGTATTTACTCATTTCGCCTGTGCAGATAACGAAAACGGAGAGCTTTTTACAAGGCTGCAGTATGAGCTTTTCTGCACGGCAACAGACTGTCTTCATCAGTTGGGAATAGATTTTACAATCAGGCATTGCAGTAATTCTGCGGCAATACTGAATTTCCCCGAAATGAATTTCGATATGGTGAGAGCCGGACTTATTCTTTACGGACATTATCCTTCTGATTTTGTTCGCAGTAGAATAAGGCTTGTGCCTGTTATGGAGCTTAAAACTGTAATTTCAATGATAAAAAAAGTGCCTGCCGGAACACCTGTAAGCTACGGCGGCACCTTTGTGAGTAATTCCGAAAGAATTATTGCAACAGTGCCCATAGGCTACGCTGACGGTTATCCCAGACGGGCATCAAACAAAATGTATATGCTTGTAAACGGTAAAAAAGCCCCTGTTATCGGAAATGTGTGTATGGATCAGACCGTAATTGATGTTACGGATATTGAAAATGTAGGAGAAGGAAAGCAGATTACCGTATTCGGCTCCGATCACGGAAGCTATCTCGGAGTTGAAGAAATAGCAAAGAGTGCAGGACTTATCAATTATGAAGTGCTTTGCGGACTCAGCCGCAGAGTGCCCAGAGTTTATATACGCGATAATGAAATTATTGAAACCACTGATTATATGCTGTAAAAGGAGAGAACATATATGATAAAAAGATATAAAGCAATATTGTCTTTGCTTCTCGTTGTGCTTCTTGGCTTTGCCGTTGTGACGGTAACGGGAGTGCTTGATATCAATAAGCTTATTGACGGTGCTTTGGGAAATGATAAACCTATTTTTTCCGCTGATATAGAAGAGGTTTTTGATACCTACACATCAGCAGGTCTTCCTCTTATGAAGACTGATATTGAAAATGTTTTCTACACTATGGATACAAAGGGCAATGTCGGTTTTTATGAGGTGAAGAACAATTCCGTTGAAAAGCTTGATAATACAGGCAACTTTGATGTGAGTGTTTCCTGCAGCGGACAGACTCTGCCTGCAACCATTCACTATCTTGAAAAGGACGGAAAAACCTTAGGCTACGGACTTTTCACAAATGCCGAGCATCCCGAGGTGTTCCTTTATGACTATGCATTCTTCAAGGTGACCGATCAGTTCGGTGCATATAAGTCGAAGAGCAACCGTCTTCTTCTGATAGATGTTGACAAAACACGTTTTTACAGTGATGAAAAGGTTTACAGCGAAAGCTTCTACCTTTATGATAACAATAAGACAGCAAACTTCCTCAATGAAGATCAGCGTATAGTTGACCTCAATGCAAGACTGAGAACTGACTATAAGATGTTTGTTGATAATATTCTGCATCAGGATGAAAAAACAGTTCTTTTCTTCTCCTCCCGTTTTTATAACGATTATGATTATTCCGATAAGTTGGATATTTTTGCTACGGGCGGCTCGGGTGAAAATGTGGATAATAACAGGTGTATCACCGATGTAGCTGTTACGGATTTCTGGCGTCAGGATAACGGAGTATACTATCTTGTTAATAAAGAGGAGGATGCCCAAACCGGTTTGCCCACAGGCTTCGCTCTTATGTTCTATGACGGTAAGGAAAGCTCTGAAATCCGTTCCTTTGACGGTGCTTTAAGCGAAAATTATCTGCGTTCAGGCAGCTTTATCCTCAATAAGAATACAGGCACAATAACCGATATTCTTACGGGCAATGAATATGTTTTCGATTATGAAACCTTTGATACAAGCTTTATGCCGGATTTATTCAAGGTAAGTGAAAACGGAAAATACTGTATCGTCAGAGGAAGAAATAATCTTGACAAGCCCTCGTTGGGACTTCTTAATCTTGAAACAGATGAACACTATACCTATACTGATAACAGCTTCGGCTATGTTGCATCTCTTCAGGCTCTCAACGACGGCACAATTGCAGTAAGCCTTGCAGCAGGCGAGAGTGCAGAGACATATTATCAGCTTGTTTGTAATATTGCGGACGGACTCAGCGTCGGTAATGATGACAATGCATCGGAAGAAAATACAGAGAACAATTCTGACGAAAGCACATCAGCACAGACCGCAACGCAGACAGCAGCTCCGGAAACAACAGAGTCTGTTAATGTCGGCTGATAAAGAAATTACAATACAAAGAAAATCAGGCAGAAGACTTATTTGCAGTCTTCTGCCTGTAGTTTTAGTTATTCAGTCTGATTAGCTTATCAATATTTATGTGCTTGAAGCTTGCTGTAATACGTATTGGTGTAACGGTTCAAGCAATACACTTGCACGAAGCACGTATCTTGCATCTGAAGCTGTGATTTTTCCGTCGGCATCCGCATCAAACTGAAAATCCTGCTGTGCTGTATTGTTTTCCAGCTCTACACTTATTCTCAGTATGGTTCTTGCGTCTGACGCGGTAAGTTTACCGTTTAAGTCTGTATCGCCTGCAATGTAATATACTTCCGTGTATAATATATAATTTTTATCTGCACTGTCAACAAGGGGATTGCCCTCAAGCTCTTTTATGAGCTTATCTACATTTTCGGGAGACGGTTCCTTCAGATTTAATTGAATTATATCTTTGAAATTTTCAAGATTGAATGAATGACCGTTTGCTAACATCTCATCGGTAATATACATTAATGGTTTTATTGATTCGACAAGTTCTTTTGAAAATTCCTCGGGATAATATGTTCTGCCCTGTGCAGAGTATTCTTTTTTTATCGTGACCAACACACATGACGGGTCGTAGTCTGATTCATCTGAAGCATAAACTGACGAATAAAAACCGCTCATTGTCAGAATTAATAACAATGTCAGAAATAAGAAAAATGTCTTTTTCATATCAATTCCCTCCTTTAAATTGCTTATTTGCGTGAGCTAACCGGCATATTCATTATTAAGCTTTCTTTCAACAGCTTGATAATGCTTGCTCTTTTGTGTGTTGTTTTTCAGATTGAGTGAGTCATAATTATGATATCATTAGTTTTTGAACAATGTCAACAGAAAAATATCATAATCAATAAAAAAAATATTTAATTTCACGAAAAAGAATCGTATGAGTTGATGAATATTGATATGTATAAAAAAACAGGCATAAAAACCTAAGCTTTTATGCCTGTAAGAAAAAATCAAATGATTTTCAGTCTTTTATAAAGTGATCCATAAGCAGAGTACCGCTTGCAAAGAAGGTGCCTGTGGCTTTTGCAGTGTTTTCATTTACATTGTCAACACCGTCAATTTCCTTTTTCTTATGATAAATCATATAAGGAACGGGATCTCTTGCATGGGTGTTTGTTTTAATGGGTGTGGGATGATCGGGGAGAATCATTACTTTGTAATCATCATATTTTTCAAGTGCATCAATAAGCACGGGGAGAACCTGTTCATCAATTATTTCTATTGAACGGACCTTGTTTTCGGGTTCGTTTCTGTGTCCGCATTCATCGGGTGCTTCAAAATGCAGATAAACGAAATCAGCTCCGTTTTCCCATTCCTTTACAGCGCACTGAGCCTTGCCCTTGAAGTTTGTGTCAATATATCCTGTTGCACCTTCAACCTCGGGAGTGTTCATTCCGGCACAGATGCCGATACCTTTGAGAAGGTCAACCGCGGAGATTATTGAGCCCTTGAGACCGAATTTTTCATAGAAGTTATCAAGCTGAGGCTTTGTGCCCTCACCCCAGAGCCAGATTGAGTTTGCGGGGCGAAGTCCTTTTTCTGTTCTTTCTTTATTAAGGGGATGCGCGGAAAGAACATCATAGCTTTCCTTCATCATGGCTATAAGTGCTTCTGCATTTTTATGGTCGGAAAGATAGCTGCCTATAACCTTACCGGAAATGTCGTGGGGAGGAGTCATATTGCCGAGCTCGGTTGTGCCGCCGTGCCATGTAAGACAATGACGGTAAGCAACACCTGCATAGAAGGTGAAAATATCATTTCCGAAGTGCTCTTCAACAGCCTTCATGAGAACAGCTGCATCGGCTGTGGAAATATCACCTGCAGAATAGTCTACCATTGTTTTATCTTCATAGTTTTCTTCATCGGAAAGAGTAACGAGATTGCATCTGAGTGTTACATCTGTATCAAGAAGCTTTACTCCGATGCTCACAGCCTCAAGAGGGCTTCTTCCGGTATAGCTTTTTGTAGGATCGTAGCCGAGAACGCTGAGATTTGCAACGTCTGAGCCGGGCTTGAGAGAATCGTCAACGGTTTTTACAAGACCGACCTCACCCTTTGCTCCCATTTTGTCAAATAAAGGCTTGTTTGCCACCTCCATAGGTGTTTTTCCGCCTAAGGCATCAACGGGATAATCTGCCATCCCGTCATAAAGTACTACACAATATTTCATAATATATCCTTTCTTATTGTCGCAAGGGGCGCAAAAATCACCATATTTGCCGCGCAAATAATATATAAAAGCGTGGTGCTGTGTAAGTGTGTTGTGATTTTTGATTTTGTGCCTCATATAAAGTGGGGAAAGCGCTTTGTTTTTGCCGCTTCGCAGTACCATTATACGGCTTCACAGCGGCGAAAACAACAACTATGGCAATTTTTGTCTTCTTGCTACCAGTGGTTTTTTTGATATTCATTGAATCCTGTGAGGATTATGCTCGTGCTTCACACATCGCTAAACTATAACTTACCATCCGTTTAACTCTGCATTTTGCAGTCCGCCTATGATTTTTTCTTTCACAGCGGGATATTTATAGTTGAGCTCTTTAAGAAGCTCTTTCATTTCGTTGCGGTTGCTTGTTTTATCCATGGGACACGGACTTGCTACCGTGGGAAGTGCCGTTTTGTTGGCTGCCTTTTCCACTTCCTTTTCTGCCGCAAATATCATCGGTCTTATCATGGTAAGATCCTTTCTCGACAGATATGTAACAGGACGGAAGCTCTCTATTCTTCCGCCCGACAACAGATTCATCATAAATGTTTCTGCTGCATCGTCCATATGATGCCCCAACGCAAGCTTGTTGCAGCCTGCTTCCTTTGTCATATCGTGAAGAATGCCTCTTCTCATTCTGGCACAAAGGGAACAGGGATTTTTTTCTTTTCTTGTTTCAAAAATGATATGATAAAGCTCGGTTTCTCTTATGATATGTTCAATTCCAAGCTTGCCGCAGAGGGCGGTTATTTCCGAAAAATCGGTTTTTTCTCCGAAAAAGCACATATCTGCGGTAATTGCCTTTACCTCATATTTTTTCGGATAGAATCTTCTCATTTCAGAAAGTGCATACATAAGAGCGAGTGAATCCTTACCGCCCGAAACACCGACGGCAATCACATCGCCGTCATCTACCATATTATATTTTTCCATAGCCGCTCTCATACGGCTCATAAGCATCTGCATATTAACCGAATCTCATTTTCTTAAGATCACGGTAGTTGATAAGCTCAATGCCCTGTGACTTTATGAATTCAAGAGTTTTCGGATCAGAGAAGAGCTTGTATTCCCAGTTCCTTCTCTGCCAGGAGCCGCATATTCCCTTGATTTCATCTGTTTCGATAACGGGATGAATGTAGGTTTCGATGATTCCGTCGGGGAACGCACGGTATTTTTCAAAGATATATTCTCTGAAATTCTCATAGCTTTCGCTCTGAGGACCGTTCCAGTCGCCGGGCATAAGATAATCAAGAATTGCAACACCTGCGTCATTTGCACCCTTTATCATAGGTTCAAGGAGACTCATAACCACATCCTTGGGCACATTTATATCAAGCATTTCATTTCCGAACTGCTCATCTGTAAATTTGGATGGGAAACGGAAGGGCATACCGCCGTGCTTTGCACACTCTTCTATTGTGAGGCTGAGAAGCTCAAATCTGCCTGTTGCCACACCGTAGAGAGAGCCCATATGATTGTCGAAATGAGAAGGAGTGAAGCCGAACTGTGCCAGTCTGTCATACTGTGCGCAGATTTCTTTTCTTACTTCTTCAAGGTCTGCGTGCTGTTCAAACTGATCGGATTCGTGCCACATAAATCCCTCTTCATCCTTGAGCGAGGGAACATTTTCCGCAACGGGAGTCCAACGGTAGTTGCCCCATTCGGCTGTTGTTGTAAGATGAAGACCTACTGCATATTCAGGATGGTTTTTTGCCCAGATTGCGGCTTCCTTTGCCCAGGGGCAGGGTGCCATAATTGTTGCTGAGGTGATTCCGCCTTTTTCAAAAAGGTCATACACCGCAAGATTTGCACTGCGGCACATTCCGAAATCGTCAGCATTGATAATCAGGTATCTTGACATATTTCATCTTCCTTTACTATATAATCTAATAATTTATACATTATTGCTGTATCAACTATTGCATCAAGAAAAAGTCCCTCTGCCTTATATTCTTCTTTTAATATTCTTGAATTTAGTCTTACGGTGTTTGCAAGTGCACCTTCGGAGAAGGGAATGAGAAGCAGCAGCCGTTTCTTTGTTTTCGGCATATTTTCTGCAATGCATTCCAACAGGTTTTCTATTCCGATTCCCTTAAGCGCAGAAATCTTTACCGTGTTTTTAGTAACAGGCAGAAGATAGGAATCCGCTATATCGCACTTGTTATAAACCGTTATCATCGGCTTATCCTCACCGCCAAGCTCCTTCAGAATTTCTTTTGTTACTTCAAGCTGTTCTTCACAGGCACTGTCGGAGGCATCTGAGAGAATAATGAGTATGTCGGCATTTGTTGCCTCTTCAAGTGTGGACTTGAATGCCTCAACGAGAAAATGGGGGAGCCGTGAAATAAAGCCTACTGTATCAATAAGCATTACTTCGCTTCCGTCGGGAAGCTTAATTCCTCGTGAGGTGGGATCAAGAGTTGCAAAAAGCTTGTTTTCCGCCAGTACATCAGCATCCGTGAGGGTGTTGAGAAGTGTGGATTTTCCGGCATTTGTATAGCCTACAATTGCCGCTGTGACAATACCGTCTTTTTTTCTTCTGCTGCGGTAGCGTTCACGTCTTTTTGAAAGCTCAGCAAGCTGCTCCTCAAGAGTGTGAATCCGCCTTCTTATATGACGTTTATCGCTTTCAAGCTTGGTTTCACCGGGACCTCTTGTTCCGATACCGCCGCCAAGCCTTGAAAGTGCCGTTCCCTGCCCCTGAAGGCGGGGGAGTGAATACTTCAGCTGTGCTAATTCAACCTGCAGCTTACCTTCACCGCTTCGGGCATTCTTTGCAAATATGTCAAGTATAAGCACGGTTCTGTCGATCACTCTTGTGCCGAGTGCCTTTTCAAGCACCCGCCCCTGTGTGGGGGAGAGCTCGCCGTCACAGATAACGACATCGATTTCCATGTTTTCGCAGATTTCTTTTGCTTCTATAAGCTTTCCCGTGCCTATATAGGACACACTGTCGGGGGAAGGCCGTTTCTGAATAATTACTGCCTCGGTGATACCGCCCGCTGTTTTAACCAGCTCTGACAGCTCATTTATTGACATTTCTGCATCAAATTCTCCCGTATCCACGGATAACAGAAGTACTTTTTCTGCAGTTACGGTGTTTTCGTAGAATTCTATGTTAATTCACCTCTTAAAAAAATATTTTAACACAAGTTATTTTCAAAGTAAAGTAAAACGAAATACTCGGTTATAAAATTTTTGTAGAGTCGTCAATGATAGGTGACACTTTTCTCAAAAAAAATATGATGTTCAAAATTGTTTCCTGAGCCTGAGATAAAAAACTGCCGATTTTTTGTTCAAGGTAGCCACCACCAAAGGTGGCTTGACCTTGATTGATTGGTCAAATGATGATACAATTTTTGATGTCGATTGTGAGTTTTGTTCACCGTTTCCTTCACCGTCGACATTTCTTTTTCGTCATCAGTTGACCAAGCTGTCAAGGTTGGCGGCTTGTTGTGCAAGAAACTCTTTGTATTTTTCATTCGGTGTTTTGAAATTCAAA
>JAZSNB010000054.1:0-11573 GCA_045536195.1 Acutalibacteraceae bacterium | reverse complement strand
ACTCATGGGATGAAATTCCGAAAAAGCACTCCGGCAAAGAGAATTTACGGCAATATATAAAACAATGAGAAGAACCGTGAACAGGGTCTCATATTTTTCAAAAAGCTTTTTCATATTCTCATCCTCATATAATGCAGATTTATGTACGGGTCCTTCCGGCATTTCTGCGCCTGAAGGCAATTCCCGAAAGAATACCTCCGGGAATCAAAATAAACAAAGCAGAATACCATATTCCCGAAGAAACTGAAGTCTTTTTTTCCACCACGGCTTCTGACGGGTCTGCAGGATTATACCAGACAGTTCTTACATCCCACTCACCGGGAATATCGGTTGTGGCATAATCTGTTTTTGCGGTATATGTCACACCGCCTGCCGTGAATTCATAAATAAGAAAGTAGCTTGTTTCTTTTGAGTATTTTGTAACTCTTGATGTTCCGTTATATTCTACGGAAGAAAAATGTCCCTCAGCGGGAATATACTCCTTACGCACATTGTTCATCTTCAGGCTGTATTCAATTTCCGAAGCTAAGGACACCGCACCAAAAAGCATACATATTATCAGCACAGGAACAAGAAAGCGTCTTTTGTTCACAGTCTTCACCTCTCAGCTTATGGCATCAAGGTCCGCACCCTTGGTTTCCTTTACCTTCAGAGCAAAAATAACGGCTGCCGTGCCGACACAGGGGCAGGCAATAAGAAGGCAGGTAAGCCATACGGGGAGCACAAGCATTCCCGCAACGGCAAGGATATAGCCCGCGGCAAGACCGATTATTACCAGAAGGCCCTCTGCACCCACAACGGAGGCTCTGATATCGGTGGGAACCTTTTCTGTCATCATAATATTCATATAGTCTCTGCCTATCCAGTAGCAACCCTGATAAAGTCCGCAGAAACCGCCTATAAGATAGGGGTTCCATAAATTATTTATACCTATAGCAAAAAGAATGAATCCCGTTACCGACAGTATACTTGCACCTACAATAAGCCTTTTTCTGCCCGCGGTATCTGCAATAAAGCCGGAAAACAGGGTAAGTGCGGCATACACAATGGGAAGTACAAACATGGATTTTGTGATTTCCTCCGTGCTCATTCCCGCAATATGCATTGAGGATTCATAATAAAGAGCAATAGCCGGCATTCCCGCATCAAAAATGATATGGGAAATGATAAGACTCTTTGTATCCTTATTTGAGAATATATATTTTACCGCATTGAAAACACCCGCTTTATTGCGCTGTGCCTTCTTTTCTTCCTTTTCTCTCAGCTTTTTTGCCTGTCTTTCTTCAAAGGGAATACTGAGATAAGCGGTTCTTTCACGGATGAATACCTTGGTATCTCTTGTGAACAAAACTACAAGAAGCGATGCTGCCACACCCATTACGGCAGGCACAAGGAAAATTCTTCTCCAGAGCGTTGCATCGTTTCCCATAAGCGAGTCTCTGAGCAAGGGAATACACACAACTCCGAAAATACCCAGTGCCTTCAGCACACTGTATACAGCAGCTCTGTATTTATCGGGAGCTTCTTCAAGGATATATATAATCTGAATATCGTGTCCGAAGAAAAATCCGATTACCGCATATCCGAGAAGAAAAACAAGGTAGTTGGGAGAAAAATAAATAATGAGAAGTCCCACACCCATACCGAGAGTGGACAGTGCAAAAAGAGGTTTTCTTCCCCACTTATCGGCAAGTGCCTTATAAAAGGGAGTGATCGCACCCAGCACATAGCTTATCACGCTGACAGAGGTGTGAAGAGACAAGCCCTCTTCAAATGTATAATATTTCCCGAGGAAGGGATTATTGACAAAAAACTCCGTAACAAAAGATGACTGTACCGAAACGGACAGATTGCTTGTAACCTCATCAATTATATTAACGAATGCAATTATCAGAAGGAGTATTAAAAAATACATACTCCCCTGAGGCTTCAGTGCTTTCTTCTTAAGTGAATTCAGCTGTCTTTCTTCAAAAGCCTTAGTTCTGTGCAGCTTCTTTTCGGAGCCCTTCATATTTTCACCCTCTTATCAGAAATTATAGTCAGGACAAACAGGCTTACCTGTTTTTGCAGATTCCACAATGGATAAGCATACCTCAACGGTTTTTGCACCCTCTCTTGCATCTGTCATAACAGGCTTATTATTGAGAATTGCATCGGCAAAAACCTCAAATTCCTTTGCGGCATTATGATTATTCACTTCAATCTCAATAATTTCAGGCTTTTCATTAACAACTCCCTCGCTGTCAACGGTAAAAAGTGTCATTGCGGGAGAGGTATTGTCGCATATAAGAGTACCCTTTGTGCCGTAAACACAGGTACGCATTGTATAGTCACGCTTACAGCCTGTGGAAACAAACACCTTACCTGCGGTATTTTCATCAAATTTCATAACGGCAATTGTGGCATCGTCATAGGACACCTGCGGAAGGAGCTTATGCATACCGTAGGCAAATACCTCAACGGGGTCGCCTGCAAGCCAGCGGATAAGATCAACCGCGTGACAGCCGCCGCCGATAACACCGTGGCGAAGAGGATCGGCACGCCAGGTATCGCAGAGCTTCATATAATCGTGGGCATATTCGGATTCAATAAAATATATCTCTCCTATTTTTCCCGATTCAATTATTTCCTTTGCCTTAATAAAAGAAGGAGTGAAGCGGCAGATCTGCCCTACCATAAACTTACCCTCGGATTCATCCTCTGCCCTGATAATTTCTCTGAGCTCCTCTCTTGTAAGAGCAAGAGGCTTTTCGCAGAGAACATTTTTTCCTGCCTTCAGCATCGCGCAGGAAATCTCCTTATGCATCTGATCGGGCACTGCCACCGTTACAACATTTATATCCTTATTATTCACTATATCACGGTAATCGGTAAAACGCTTTTCCTCGGGAATATTATATCTTTCTCCCGCAAAACGAAGATTTTCTTCCGAGCTGTCGCAGATGGCGGCAATTTCCGCCTTATAGTCCATAGCGCCCTCAACGTGGCACATACCGAATTTCATACCGATGTTTGCAACTACTAATTTATTTTCCATTTTTTGATTCTCCTGTTTTATTTTATATATCAAAATGTCTTATCAGGGTCTTTTGATTGTTAAGTTAAGTCCCATAGCAAGCACAGCCATCGTAAGAAGCATGATAAAGGATGCGGTATAGCTTCCCGTATTTATCATAAGAGTGTTGCTGAAGCCTGCTATAAACGAAGCAAAAATAAGATTGAAATTTATAATACTGTAGTTTACGGAAAAATGCTTCTGCCCGTAAAATGCAGATGTGAAAGCTGATGTGACCGTCGGGCATGAGCCGTAGGAAATTCCCGTAAGACAAAGTCCCGCAATACATAAAGGCAGAGAGCCTGCATATACTGACACAAGTGTTACCCCTGCGGCAACAATAGTAACAATATTGGCAGCATACATCGTAAGCTTTCTTCCCGCTTTATCAAAAAGCCACCCCGTAAGGATTCTGCCGAAGCCGTTACACACGGCAAGCACACCTACCATTGTGGTTGCCGTATCGGGGGCTGCATCTACGGATAATACAAGGTCTCTTGCAAAGCTTATGGCGGAGTTTCCCACTGCCGTAAGAAGTATCATACATATAAATGCACGCCAGAAGGTAAAATTCCGCAGCATCTCCCCTGTAGTAAAGTCACGCCTTTCAAAATTTTCGCTGAAGGCGGCTTTTTTCATCTGAGGTGCGGGAAGCTTTGTCTGAGCATCCGGCTTTTTAAGAGAAAAGGCGGCGAAGCAAAGTACAAGGAACAGCACACAGCCCAGGATAACAAATGCTTTTCTCCACCCGAATGCCTCGCTTTTATACATAAAGTCAATAACGTTTCCCAATATCAGAGTACTGAGTCCGAAGCCAAGCATCAGACAGCCTGAGCTGAAGCCTTTTTTATCGGGAAACCAGGAGGTAACCGAGGATACAACGGCATTATAAGAAATGCCTATGCCCGTGCCTGCCATCACCGCATAAAAAACAATAAGAAGAAAAGGCAAATCGGGATTTATAAAGCCCGTCAGGGCAAAGCCGAGTCCCGAAAGAGCTGCCGAAATAAGCAGAGTGATTTTTATTCCCGTCTTTTTATTGAGAAGGCTTCCGAAAAAAGCTCCGAGACAGAAAAAGCACATTGTGAGAGTAAAATTAAGAGCAAGAAAGCCTGCATCCCACCTGAATTCTTCTGCAAAAGGAATTTTAAGAACAGACCATGCATAAAGCACACCTGAAAAAAGCATAACAGCCACGCCTGCCGCAAGATAAAAATTACGGCGGGATAACCCGTTTTCATTCCTCTGAGAACTGTTTTTCCCGGAATGCTCCATATTTTTCAATTCTGACTTCATAAGCTTTTACTTTCCGGATTGCCCGGATAAACTCCCGTATTCAAGATTTTTATTCACGGCAATGATTATACAGTAAGCTGTAGCAAAAAACAACTCGGTGAATCTATATTTTATTCATCTTTTTATTCACAATCAAAAAGTTCAAACATTCTTGTGCCGTGCATTTCGCCTTTTATATCAATGCAGTCGGTAACAAAGCTTTCATTATTATCCGAAAGCTCCCTTACACGGTATCTTCCCGGAAGAAGAATTTTTGTATCCTTGTTAACGGCTAGATGAATTCCGAGATACCCGCCCGAACAATAAATAACGTTGCCGCCTGAATTATAGCAATGAACCCCGGAGGATATAAGAAACTGCCTGAGCTCGTCCGTTGAAAAGCAAGGCTTTTCCTTTCCGGCACATAAAACCTGCATACCGTCATCAAGACAGATTTCAAGAGCCCTCTTTCCTTCTTCTGAGGGCACGGGAGCGGTAAATACTGCCGCACGGTATCTGCCCCTTATTTTTTCTGCATCCTCAACCATATATATGTGAAAGGGAATTCCCGTGTTTCCCATAGCAACCCTTGTGTTACTTACCGCGTGAATAAGAGGCGAAAGTCTGTTTAAGCTGCGGTATGCCTTTTCGTCAATGAAGACAACCGTTTCGGCATCAGGAAGATTTTCGGTATTTTTGTTAAGGGCATCTTCATAAATACCGTGCATTTTTTCAATCTCTGCCATAATTTCTTTACAGTGATACCATCCGCCCCACATATCAAACCACCATAGGCCTGATGCCTTCACAAGCTGATGCATAAAGGCTTTTCTTATATAAGACAAAGAAAGCTGAAGATTTCCGGGACCGCACCACACGGTTTCGTTTCCGTTATCATCATAAAGAGAATATATACCGTCGGGATAAACACCCGGTCTCGCGTCCTGCATTCTTTTTGTAAGATGGGTTCTTATATCGCACTCAACAAAATAAAGCTTATTATGAAGCCTCAGGGAATCGACGGGCAGCATATCGCCCCAGTCAATTCCCCCTTTTCTTCCGCCGTCATATGCCGAGGGCGAGGAAAAGAAATCTATATAGGGGCAAGTGATAAGCTTACTTAAAGCGTGATGGCACCACAGGGGGTCACTGACAAAAGCGTTGTAGCCGTAAAAAACACCTGCTATCTGCTCACCTGAAATAAGGTCTTTAAGCGTTTTTGCAAAAAAGCTTATTGTATCTGCTGTCATTTCGCTGCAGAATTCATAATATTTTTTTACTTCCTCACAATCCCTCTCCCGAAGCTCTTCAGGTGAAGGAATTCTGATATCCGGAATTCCGTATTTTTTCTCTGCCCAGAGAGCGAATTTTTTTATTCCCTGCAAGGAATATGAGCCTGAAAGGTCAAAGGGAAACCATTCCTGTGTTGTGCCGCCGCAAAGCTGATAGCCTGCCACAGAGGCGGCATACGAGGATGAACGTATATGTAAAATCAGCTTCTTAAGAAGCCGGGCACCCTCACGGCGGAAGGCGTCGGAAAACAAACATTCTCTTTTTCCCGATGGTGTATCCACCGTATCATCGGGATGCTCAGTTATCCACTTTCGGGGCATAGCAATATTAATTCTCGGAAAAATAAAGGCATCGGGGCAAAGAGAAATAATTTTTTCTGCCGTCTTATCAAAATCCTCATAGCCGGGCTCATCCGTATCGAATACACCCGTAAGAAAGGGAGAAAAGCCGGTGCTGTTATTTATAGGAAGGGATGAAAAGGACACATTTACAAAAAATATCCTGCAGCCCGCTTTTATAAAGTCCTCCCACTCACCGCATTCATCAAAATATGTTGTATATGCAAAGGGCTCATAAAGCTTTCCGTCAATATCAAGCTGAGGTCTTCCGTTTATAAAAAGAAGCTTACTTTCTGCCAAAAAAATATTCCTCCTCTGCTTTTTTTGTTTTATTATATCACTAAGACTTTATAAAGTACAGCTTATATTATTTATATAAAACAACGGATTTTGTACAAAAAACACGGTGCAACAAAATGTAGCAGCCGTTTTTTATACTTTTTTCGTGACAAGCTTTATACGGAATGCTATCATTAAATTGACAAATCCGTAAGTCTTTTGTCGGAAAGGATGATATACAGTGAAAATTTCAAAAACCATTAAACGGCTGAGAAATGAAAAGGGCATCACTCAGGAAGAGCTTGCAAATATGCTTTTCATTTCCCGTCAGTCCGTTTCAAGCTGGGAAAACGACAGAACCCAGCCGGATATTGAAATGCTCGATAAGCTTACCGCTGTTTTTGATGTTTCAATTGAAGAGCTTATATACGGCAAAAAAAGAAACACCGCTCTTGAAACGGAAAAAACAAATTACAATAATACGCTTCTTATAGTGTTTTCCATTCTCGGCACACTTCTTGCAGGAACGGGAATTGTGTTTATTTTCGTTCATTTCTGGCAGAAGCTGCCATTATTCTCAAAGGCAATCCTCTCCTTTATCCCTATTCTTGCAGGTCAGGCTGCAGGAGTATACGTTCTTCTCAGAAAAAAGGACAATATTCCCTGGTGCGAGGGTGCGGGAATGCTCTGGACGGCAGGAATCGCAGCCACGCTTATAATGGCATATAATATTTTCAATCTTGTTATAGACTGGTATACACTTCTGATAATACTGAGTGCTCTCATTTTTCCCGTCATACTGCTTCTCAATGCGGTGTCTCCCGTTGCTGTATTATACGGATGCACTATCACCTGGTTTTTCGAAGAGGGCCACCGCAACCCTGTTTCAGGTGTTCTTCTTTCGGCAGCTTTTCTTGCCATGGGCACTTACTACACAACCCGTCTTGTAAAAGCAGAAAAGAAAAGTCTCAGAAGCATTGCTGCTCAATGGCTCAGTGTTATCGCCTGCTTTACCATCATCGCTTCTGTAGGCGGAAATATTTCAGGAGATATAAAAACACTGATAACAGGCACAGGCGCTTCGGGACTTATCCTTCTTATGCTTTCATTAAAGGACGAGGATCTTATAATGCCTTACCGCATTCCGGGTCTTATTCTGACAAGCATTATGCTTTTTGTACAGGGCGCAGACTTTTTCGGCTTTACCAGAATAAAAACGGAAAATATTGTTTTCACGGCTCTGATGTATATAGGTGTGCTTATCGCTTTTATTTTCACCAAAAGTAAAATGAAAAACAAGCTCTTCTCAGCTTATCTTGCAGTAAGCTGTCTGTCACTTTTTGTTTTCTCCCTGGGTTTATTCCTTTTTCCCGACAACAGCCATAATACCGCTGAGCTCATCTTTATAAGCATACTAAAAGCTTTTGCTCTCGCTTCAAACATTATTCTTATGATCTGGGGAGCAAAAAGCAGAAAGCTTGCACCCATAAACACAGGCTTCATATCCGTTGCGGCTCTTACAATTCTTATTGTATCCAACTCAGGGCTGTCTCTTATAGGAAACGGTATTCTGCTTCTCATTTTCGGAGCTTTGCTTCTTATAATAAATTTCAGAATCTCCCGTCAGAACCAAAAAATCACTGTGGCAAATAATGAAACGGAGGTGTCTTCTGATGAAAAAGAAAATTAAGCTTTGCCTGATATTTACTCTCATCCTTCAGCTTTTGATTCCCTCTTATCTGCTTATAAATCATTATACCTGTGAAAAAAAAGCACTTGAAAGCGAAAAGGAATATTTATTTCTCCTGAGTGATATTACTTTTTTTACGGACCGCAGAGGCTCAATTACAGAATGTGAAAGCTTTCGGTTTTTTATTGATCAGGCACACAATTTCTACAACAAAAAAATAGCAGTCACGGAAACAAACGACGGCATTGCCGTGCTTAAAGAAAAGACAACCGGCACCGACATCTGGTTTAATTATAAACATTTTATAAAAAAACAAAACATCTACTCAGACAGCTTCACCTTTGAAAACGATAGTGCCATACTTGACACAATCAGAGAAATAGAAACAGAATACAGCAGCAAATGGGCGTATTCCGACTTTGAAGAGATAATACAGCCTGAAACACAAGAAAAAAAAGCATTTATCAGCGCAAAGGTATATAAAGGAATATTTATTCCCACCGCTGTTTATTTCGGCACTCAGAAGATACTTACAATAGAACCGGATATATAAAAAGGATATTTCAGGACTTTCCTTATAAAAAACAGACCGCCATTTTTTTGCAGGCGGTCTGTTTTATATTATATAGGAATATTCTCCGGGCTGAGCAATTCGTCCCTTTGATATTTAGCTTATTCTTCATCCGGCTTCTGACCGTCGTGGGGAAGCCACTTGCATTCACTGATTTCCATATCTGTAAAAATTGCCCTGAAGGAGGATTCCTCGGGGCTGCAGGCATAAATACCGAAGCGAATACTGCCTGCACCGCCGAACATATGACACACACGCATCTGACTGAAGGATACCCCGTCTTCGGAGCATTCAATACAATAATCATCCTCTCTGCGGCTGAATCTGTACCACATGGTTTTTCTGTCTGCCGGTATGGCAGTTGTTGCCCAATCGGAATATCCGTTATTGGTAACAACGCTTCCCAGATGCTGAAATTCCTCATTTTCATATTCCACTGAGGCCTTCAGCCAGTTTTCACTGTCAAGATACATAACAATACCGCACTGATCAAATCTGTGCTTACTCATAAATTCTGTTTTTACGGTAAAAGAAAAATATTTTTCATCCGTTTCGCTCTGCAGCACGGGAGCGTTATCATTTCTGAAATGATAATATGTTCTCTGCCACAAATCCGTATGGGGCTTTGTTGTTATTTCTATTTTTTCTTCGGAAATTGAATAGCTTTCCGGAAGTCTCGTCCATTCAAGCTTATTAATATCAAATTTCATTTTTAATGTCTCCTGTGCTTTATTTATTTCCCTGATTTTTACTGAGCACCGGCATCTGAGTCATTCTGAGCCTTGCACAGCCGTAGGGAACAAGCTGAAGAATTTCCCCTTCCGACAAGGGCTTTCTTGACTTCGGTGTTTTTCTGCATATTGACTTATAGGGGAATTTAAGACCCCAGTCTATAGGCTGCATTTTTGCCTTTATTGTCACGGGAGGATTATCCTGTGAAAAGGGTATGTCTCCCGGCTTATGATATTCTGTCTCAAAGCTGTCATCCGCATAAGCATAGTTCCATGGAGATGTGGGAATAAAACGGTAGTCACAATAAGGGAATTTTCTTTCAACACCCTTTTTCACATACTCCCTCATTTCTTTTTTATATGAAACGGGAACACAGAAAAGAAGTGAGCCCATAGTAAGCACATAAAGCTCGTCGGGTCTTTTCTTAAAGCAGGCAGATGCGGTAAATTCAACCTCAAGCTCTGTTTTCCCCTTTTCTATTCTGAATTCAAGGTCGGCGGTCTCTTTATTTTCACCGTTCACCTTAAGATTCTTTGCAAAAGAGGGAATACGGATAATAAAATCAAAGTCCCTTTCCGCTTCTACCAAATAGTGCATTTTATTGTTGAAGGGATAATCTGTAGTAAGCTCAATTGTTACTCCCTCGGCTTTAAGCACCGACGGCAGCATAACGGAATTGAGAATTTTTCCGTCCTTGTGCATAAATGCCGAAAGGGCAAATTTCGGCCATCCCTGACTGAAGTTTGCCGTACAGCAGCCGAAATTCGGCTCAAGTCCGAAATTGTGCGCCTCGGGACCGTTGGTGCTCCAGGGTGCCATTATCATTGTTTTCTCACAGGCAATCTGATTTACCTGCTGAACATACTGATGTGTCCACATATCCTCGCTGAGTGTGGCGGGAAGTGCATTGAAGGCAAGCATTTCAAGACGCTCTGCCCACTTTTTGTCTCCCGTGCGGGCAAACAGCTCTTCATAGGAATACATCTGCTCAACCACGGCACAAAGCTCAGTGCCTCTTGTGGGGTCAAGTCCCGAAAGCACCTCATCCCCCGTAAAGCCCTCAAAGGCTGTACCGTTATATTTATCGAGAATCTCTCTGAGCTTTTCGGCATTGTCCGTATATTTTTCACCCAGCAGCTCATAAGAAACTGCCTCGCTTTTCAGCATCATGGCAATGTTCACTATATGGGTTTTTCTCAGCCACATATGAGAAGGCTTTTTCCATGCTTCGGTTGCCGTATTATAGTTGAAGCCCTGCGCCTTTATAATTTTTGCAAGCTCCTTAATCCACTCCTCAGAGTATTTTTCATAGAGAAAATCAAGAGCAATAAAGGCTTCAAACCATCTGTATTTCCCCCATTTGAACAAGGTTATTTCTCCGCTTTTCAGCATTTCATAATAGTTTTTCATAACCTTATATATAACATCGGGAATTCTTTCATCTCCCGAGCAGTTATAATACACAGTAAGGGTTTTTGCGATCAGCTGAATTGCCCAGGTATCATATTTTGCTCTTTTTTCCTTCGGACACGGACATATCCAGCCGTCCGCCTCCTGGGAAGAAATAATGGCATCAATATATTTTTTTACTACAGAAATCATTTCTTCATCTTCAAGAAGATAAGAAAGAGGTATAAATCCGTCAAGCCAGTAGGGCACTCTCTCCCAGCCCTCTCTGTTTCCGCCTATCCAGGCACTGTCGCGGATATCGGGCCATATCTTATGAAGATTTCCGCTGAGACCTGCCGCCTGAATTTCAAGCTGACGCAAAAGCCAGCCCCGGGGCTTTATTTCCTTTGACGTATAAAAATTCCATTTGTTCATATTGTCACCTCAGGCAATACTTTCAATTTCTTCAGCCTTCTCTTCTTTTGTGTCAAAGCCTTTTTTAATAAGGAAGTACAGCCGAGAATTTTTGCTTCATCGCTCAGACCGAAAAGATTTGCAACATTGTCTTTTGTGATAAAACCGAAGGCGGCAGTAACCACACCCCGTGAATTATAATATGAATATAATTATAACAGAAGATAAAAATAAATACAATTAATATTTAACAATATAAGCTTGCAGGGAAAGACACATAAAATAAATCTTCTCTTTGCAAAGGACAGCCCTCGGAAATATTGCCCCCTGCAAAGAGAGGTCAATTTTACGGTTCCCGGGCAATTTCATCAGAACGCTAAATTATGTTATCTGCATTATAAGAAAAAATCTTACGATTTATCAACCCCCTACCCCCAATCTTGGGGGCTGTAGGTGTTTCTTGTTCAATAAGCTTGCGTTATTCAATGAGCCTGCAGGCGAATTATAAGCTAAATTGCTCACAACGCGAGCAATTTC
>JAZSNB010000006.1:0-5127 GCA_045536195.1 Acutalibacteraceae bacterium | reverse complement strand
TTACGCACCGAAAAAGAAATATTATTTTCAGCAAGTATTTACCTTTCTCAAATTATGTAACCCACTATGACACTTTCAGTTCTGGAAAGTGTCATTTCTATTTATATTGAAAAACGGAGACAACTTCTTTACGAAGTGTCTTCGTTGGAGTATCTGTGTTTTTTTATTATATAGGAAATTGCCCTTATTGTGAGCAATTGAACAGGTCCTTCCTGCCCACAGTAAGGGTGGACGAAGCATCCCCGTAAACTCTTGAGAATTGAGAGTTTCCATTTTTGTCTGAAATCTGTATTACGGTTTGTGCTCCTCTTTTTCAGTGATATGTGACTCAGACCAATGACTGTGACATAGTTGAAAATCTGACTGCTTTGATATATAATTATACCGATGTTTTTATTAAGGAGTGAGTTTTCTGTGGCAGAGCAGGTATCTATGGTAAACGGAGTTAAAATTTGTTCACTGCTCAATAAAAATCTGAATAGCTTCTGTTTGTCTTTATATGTCAGAGCCGGAAGCTTGTTTGAAAATCCATCAAATAACGGAATCAGTCACTTATTTGAGCATATTGTTTTCAGAAATCTTAAAAGCAAGTATGATAATTTTTACGAGCTTCTTGCTATTCACGGAATTGATTTTAACGGAACAACTTATAAAGAATTCATTCGTTTTACACTTAATGGTCCGTGCAGAGAGTTTGATTTTGCTTGTGAGATTTTGTGTGGTATTTTTGATTATATAAATTTATCAAGAATTGAAGTTGAAAATGAAAAAAGACGCATCAAAGCAGAGATACGGGAAAAAGATGAGCGGGCTTCATTAGACTATTTGTTTAACAGAATTGTCTGGAAAGACAGCGAGGCTGAAAAAACAGTGTTGGGTTACTGTAAGGTTTTAGATAATATTTCTGTAAAAAAATTAAATGAATTCAGAAATGAGTGTTTTTCTGAAGGAAATTGTTTGATCTGTATTACCGGAAATGTGAATGAAAAAGATATCAGTATATTAAAAGAAAAAATCAGTACTGTTGATATTAAAAAAAATATATCTGTGAGAAGCAATACCGTTACCGTTAACAGTGACTTTTTTCACAGAAGCTGTGATGTATATATTAAAGATGACTATTGGCATTATGTAAAAATCGGATTTGATATAGATGTTTCAAAATATTCCAATGCAGTTTCAGATTTGCTTTATGCAATATTATTTGAGGGTGAAAAAGCTCTGCTTTATAATTATTTATCTGAAGAAAATCCGCTTGTATACTCTTATGACAGCACTCTTGAGCAGTATAATAATATAGGAAATATTAATTTCAAATTTGAGATTGATAATAATAAAATTGATGAGGCAATAACTGCTGTTATTAAATTGTTGAATGATATAAAAAGCGGATATTTTAATTTTGAAGCAAATTTAAAAGCTATACTTTATTATACTGAAACGGAATTTGACAGACCGGATGAGCTGAATTGGAGTATGGCATATTATAATCATATATTAAAAACACAGCCAATTGATTATTCGGATGAGTTATACGGAAGATTCAGAGTTACCAAAGAACAGGTGATTGATGCGGCAAAAGAAATTTTTCAGGTAAAAAATATGACTGTTGCAATTAAAGGAAATAAGAAAAAAATCAATGCAGATCACTTGAGAGAGATTCTTAAAACTCTTGATAAATAAGAATTTGCGTTGTGTTTTTGATACAGTGCTTTTATGCGTTAAAGCCGGAAGTCTGCGTTGGTGCCTGTAAGGTTCAAAGTACGGTCAGAAGATTGTGTCTGCCTGTATTAAAGCATTAAATGCGATGCATACGGGAACTGACCGTTACTTAAAGTGCCCGAAATGCAACAAGCGTTTCCGGTACAAAAAGTATAAAAGCAGTAAATTCCTATATGAAACTGTAACAGCTGTACAGACGGTGCTTCGCACGATTATGTTAAGACCATCCTTTTCGGATGGTTTTCTTCATTTTTCCTTGATTGTTTAGATTTGCAGATATGAAAAATTCGGAATAGTTGAATTCCCGAAAAGCTTATGTTAAGATTTATAGCAGAAAGCCGGGTGATTGTATGCAGTCTTTGAGCTCAAAAATACTTATGACAGCCTTGCGTATGATATTTCATTCTCCGTTATCTGACAGTTCGAAACTATCTGACAATGCGGCAAAGCTGACAAAAGACAAAAAGTCAGGATATAAACCCTCAAAGAGCTTTACATATACAAAGCATTCTGTTGAAGATGTTAAATACGAAAAGATTATTAATAAGAATTGCAATACAGAAAAAGTTATATTGATGATTCACGGCGGCAGTTTTAAGACGGAGCTGAATGATTTTTACCGCAGGCTTGCCGAAAAATACAGTAATATGTTTTTCGGTGCAACCGTAATAAATGCAGACTACGGAAGGTTCCCCGAGCATCAGCTGCCGTCACAGATGTACGATATCGTGAAAATCTATCTGCATTTATTGAAAGAGGGAATAAACAATTCAGATATTATTTTTATCGGCGACAGTGCAGGTGCTACATTGGCTATGACATCTTCCTTATGGCTCAGAGATAATAATTATCCCTTACCCGGACACATCGTTTGCTTTTCTTTATGGGCGGACGCAACCTCAAGCGGAGATTCTAAAATCACAAATGCATATACTGACCCGTTTTACGGAATAGCTAAGCACAAAAAAATTGAAGATAATCTTCATTTATTAAGAAGAATATCAAAATATGTTCTGAATGTTGACAGGACTTCGCCCTATATTTCACCCTTGTTCGGCAGCTTTGAAAAATTCCCCAAGGTAACATTGATATGCGGGACGGCAGAGCTTGATGAGAGCGACAGCGACAGAGTATATGATAAAATGAAAAATGCCGATGTTGATGCCCGGCTTTATAAATTCGAGGGTATGTGTCATTGCTTTCAGTTGTTTTCTTTTCTGCCCGAAAGCAAAAAAGCTTATGAGCTTGTAAAACAGAGGCTATCGGAGGATACAAAATGAAAATTCTTGATAACAGCGATAAATATTTATTGCCCGTTTTACCGGAGATTATCTTAAAAAAGCTGAATAAGAATGCCGATAAAATCAAGTTTATCGGCGGCGGCAGCTTCGGAAGAGTCTATAAGGCTGTGCTTTCAGACGGCAAAGTCATTGCGGTAAAGGCTTACCGGGTACAGGGTTCACAATACGAAGAGGCACAACAGCTTGAAATCCTGTCAAGGAACACAAGTGTAAATATGCCTGAGGTTCTTTTCACTTTTAAGGATGATAAAACAGCCGTTTTAGCTATGAGCTTTGTAGAGGGACAAAATGTATTAAGTCCGGTATTCTTATTGAAGAATAAAGAGCAGAAACAGAGATTTGCCCAAGCTGTTATTTCAGGAATGCTCGGGTGGCACAGTGTAACAAACGATAAATTCGGATCTTTGAAAGAGCCTCTTTATGACAGCTGGTACGAATACTACAAAAAAGAAAAGCAGGAGCCGTGGCTTTCCTCTTTGAAGGAATTGTCAGATAACGGAAAATTCAGCCGGAAAAAATTACAGCTTCTTCTGGATGCAACCCGGCTTTTTAACAGCTTGCCCGAAGAAAAAAGAACACCTGTGCTTATTCACGGGGATCTTAACATAATGAATATAATGGCTGATACCAAAACTTCAGAGCTTACAGCATTTATAGACCCCTGCGGCAGCATCTGGGCGGACAGGGAATATGATCTGTTCCAGCTTCGCAATATGTGGGGCGATGCCTACGGACTGTATGAAGAATATAAAAGGAGAGCAGGCTCATCGGAATTCACTGATTTCAGAGTTGCCTATTACGCTTCTATGCACGAAGCGGCAATGAGACTTAAAGGCGGTCTTATAATGCCCTTGTGGGAAGACTTAAATAATGCAAGACTTAAAAAAGAGATGAAAAAGCTGAAAGAAAAGATGTGATCTGATGAACATAGGTGAGCTTGTAACCGTTAAGACCATTGAGAATAAAAATGCCTTCGATGAAAAGCATACGCCGTACAGTGCTGAAATACGGTTGTTTTCCTGTGTTCAGCAGGGTGACATTGTTTCGCTGATAGCGCAGCTTAAAAATCTTGATTCAATTGTCGTTATGGGACGTATGTCTGATGATGAGCTTATGCAATACAGGTATATGGCAGTAAGTACCATTACTCTGGCAACCCGATATGCCATTCAGGGCGGACTCGGTGAAGCCAAAGCCTATGAATTTTCAGACAGAGTGATTAATGCAATTGATAAAATGACTGATAAAAATGAAATCTTTTTGTGTCTGGGGATTGAAATTGTTAAGTTGACAGAGGATGTAAAAAGAAACAAAAAACAGCCTGAGTTTTCACCCCATGTAAGAAATTGTATAAAATATGTAAATGAAAATATATCCCGGAAAATCAGTGTATCGGACGCCGCAGAGCATTGCGGAATATCAGCAGATTATTTATCACAGATATTCAAGAAAGAAATAGGTGAAAAACTGAGTACATATATTTTAAGACAAAAGCTTGAAAAGGCTAAGCTCTTATTACTCAGAGGAGTTAATGAAAAAGAGATATGCTTTGAAACAGGTTTTTCTTCTCAGGCATATTTTATAACGGTGTTCAAAAGATTTTATAAAATGACCCCGTCTGAATATATAAATATAACAAGAAGTAATTGTTAGCGCATATGAACTTTACGGCACTGAGAAGCTTGAGATTTCTTTTAGTTTATGATAAGCTTCATATGAGAACTTTATAAATCCGGAGAGGCTAAGCGTACTTGCCGGAATTAAAATAAGGATGGCTGTTAATGAAAAACAGAGACAGATTTGATATAAACAGCTTCATAGCTCCGGAACTTTGTCATTCTCCCGTATTATGTATGGGTATGGAATGATATCCGTTTTTGCCGCGGCATTCCCTGAAAAACAAAAAACCGGACACAAAACTGCTTTTATACGTCAGCAGCTTTGTGCCCGGTTGTAATTATGTATTTTTATTATATAGGAAATTGCTCGCGTTGTGAGCAATTTAGCTTATAATTCGCCTGCAGGCTCATTGAATAACGCAAGCTTATTGAACAAGAAACACCTACAGCCCCCAAGATTGGGGGTAGGGGGTTGATAAATCGTA
>JAZSNB010000133.1:0-4276 GCA_045536195.1 Acutalibacteraceae bacterium | reverse complement strand
TACACAGCAGGTGTTTATTGTAACGACTGTAAAAAGTATATTTCGGGACACAGTGAGATTCCGAAAATAGCCGCTTCATTTACCGATTCCGAAAACGCAAAGAAGGACGGAAATAATGTTCTTGTAAATCAGGGACTTTCCTCGAAGGAGCTGCTTTCTCAGGCAGGCAAAAATGCCGTTATCAAGGACACTGAGGGAAACATTCTTGCTGCAGATAAGCTTCCCGGCACGGGTATGACTATTATACTCGCCGACGGCAAGAAGTATGTTATCGTTGTTTTCGGTGATATCGACGGCAGCGGCACCGTTACCGCAGCCGACGCAAGACTCACCCTTCGTGCATCCGTAGGCCTCGAAAGCTACCAAGACGGCTCCGCACAGCACAAGGCAGCAAACGTAGAAAGCAAGGATAAGCTCTCCGCAGCCGATGCAAGACTCATCCTTCGCGCCTCAGTCGGCCTCGAAAATCCCAAGTCCTGGATGAAATAAAATTTTCTGCCTTTCCCCGAAAAGGGAAGGGCAGATTTTTTTGAAAAATATTATAGGCTGTTTATCCTAAAAAGTCTTGATTTGCTGCAAAAAACAGGATATAATAATATCAAATCACGATTTACTAAATCACGATTTGATAAAGGAGTAAAAAATTATGTTTATAGGAAGAGAAGCAGAGCTTCAGTTTCTTGAGGAAAGATTTGCTGCAGTAGGCGGACAGCTTGTTGTGCTTTACGGCAGACGCCGTGTGGGTAAAACGGAAACTCTTAAGGAGTTTTGTAAGAAAAAAAAGCATGTTTTTTATTCCTGCACTCAATGTACCGACAGCATACAGCTGAAGAAGTTTTCAGGCAGACTTTTGCAAGAGGATATTCCTGCAAAAAAGTATGTTTCAGAATTTTCTGATTGGGAATCAGCCTTCAGCGCAATTGCCGAATTGCCTTACGGAAGTGAAAAAAAGCTTGTGGTGATTGATGAATTCCCTTATATGTGCAAGGCTGAAAAAAGCATACCGTCAATTCTTCAGAATCTTTGGGATATGAAGCTTAAAGACAGCAATGTTATGCTTATTCTCTGCGGCAGTGCAATGAGTTTTATAGAAAAAGAGCTGCTTGCCGAAAAAAATCCCCTGTACGGCAGAGCAACCGGAATATACAAAATGAAGGAAATGGGATTTTACGATGCCGCAAAGTTTTTCCCCGGATATTCAGACAGGGACAAAATTATTGCATACTCACTTCTTGGCGGTGTTCCTCATTATCTGTGTCAGTTTGACCCGTCTTTGCCGATAGAGGATAATATAAAGAAAAATATTCTGTCAAAGGGCTGTATTCTTTACAGCGAAACAGAATTTCTTCTTCATCAGGAGCTTCGGGAAACACCGATATACAATTCGATTATTGAGGCAGTAGCTCTGGGAAATACAAAGCTTAACGATATAAGTCAGAAGTCTCTTGTGGAGGATACCTCAAAAACAAGTGTTTATCTGAAAAATCTTATTGAGCTGGGTATTGTTGAGCGTGAATTTTCAGTTGACACAAAAACAAAGGAAAAAGCAAATACAAACAGAGGAACGTACCGTATTGCAGATAATTTTTTCAGGTTCTGGTATGCCTTCGGATTTTCTAATTTTTCGCAGCTTGAGGACGGTGATCCAGAAGGTGTTTATAAGTATATGATTGAGCCTGTACTCAATGAGTTTGTTTCTTTTACCTTTGAGGATGTATGCAGAGAATTTATAAAAGAGCTGCAGAAGGAAAACAGTCTCCCGTTCAGATATGTAAAAATGGGACGATGGACAGGAAAAACTACCGTCCGTGATAAGAATTCATCCGCAGGTCTCAGAACTGCAGAAACAGAAATCGATCTGTTGGCTGTCGGAAAAAACAATGAATTTCTGGTGGGGGAATGCAAATTCAGAAATACTCCCTTTTCATATTCCGATTATCTTGATGCTGAAGCAAAGCTTACTCCCCTTAAGGATACTGCAGAGTTTTATTATGCTTTGTTTTCTGAATCCGGCTTTGATGAAGCACTTATAAACGAAGCACGGCAGAACGGCAGAATTCTGCTTTTTGACCTTGAAGCTATAGTGAATAAGAAGAAATAATAAGTGACCTATATTTATGATAGAATGAAAAAAACTGTGCAAGGGGGATTTTTATGTATAAGATAAGTGTTCCTGTCACAAATGACAATATCAATCTTTTCGGAATAGAAAATGTTTATGCCGAGCTTAAAAAGCTTGATCCCGACAGAGTGTTCATTTCCATAGGCTGCTATGAGCCCGATGAAGAGAAGAGGGCGGAGGTTTTTGAGTCTCTCAGGAAGAATATTGCCTTTTTTAAGAAAAAGGGACTTGAAACGGGTGTGTGGATATGGGCGTTTATGCATGAAAGCGGAAAATATACCTGTATGAAAGGTCTCAAGGGGCAAAGCTATTCTTCAAATACGTGCCCTCTTGATGAGGATTTTCTTTCCTTTGCCGAAGAGTATGCCGTAAAAATGGCAGAATGCGGTGCGGATATTATTATGTATGATGATGATCTGCGCTACGGCTTTTTAGGGGATTCTCCCGCCTGTGTGTGCAAAAACCATCTTAAAAAAATCGGTGAGCTGCTGGGAGAAGAGGTAAGCGAAGAGAAGATAAGGGAAAATGTGTATCTCGGCCCAAAGAATAAATACCGTGATGCTTATCTTAAGGTGAACGGCGATGCCTTCAGAAATTTTGCCCGCCGTATGAGAAAGGCTGCCGACAGCGTGAATCCCGGTGTGAGAATGGGGGCGTGTGCCTGCCTGAATTCCTGGGACATAGACGGAGTGACGGCAGAGGAGCTTTCCATGATTTTTGCAGGAAAGCAAAAGCCCTTTTTCCGTCTTATCGGTGCGCCCTATTGGGGAGCACTGAAGGCATGGGGAAGCTCCCTGCAGGATTCAGTTGAGCTTTCGAGAATGGAAAGTGCCTGGACAAAGAACAAGGATATTGAGATTTTTTCCGAGGGCGATGTATATCCGCGTCCGCGTACCAATGTGCCTGCCTCTTATCTTGAGGGCTTTGATACGGCACTCAGAGCCGCAGGCTGCACCGACGGTATACTCAAATACGCCATGGATTATATATCTGCCCCGGGTTATGAAACAGGCTATATCACATATCATATGAAAAACCGTGAGCTTTATAAAAAAATAGAAAAGCACTTCTCGGACAAAGCCTCTGTGGGTGTGAGAGTGTATGAGGCGCCTTCCAAGCTCAGCGATGCCGTATTTTCACAGGAGGAGAATATTGACTATCTTTTCTTTTCTCTGTGTGCCCGCACTCTTTCGTACAATTCAGTCCCCACGGTCTATGAGGGAGAGGGAATAACGGGTGCCGTCTTCGGAGAAAATGCACGCCATCTCCCCGCAAATGCCCTTGAAAACGGACTTATTCTCGATATAAAGGCAGCAGAGATACTAAGTGAAAAGGGAATTGACACAGGCGTAAGCTCTTTCGGTGAAAAATGTGTCAGCGACAGCTTCGAAATATTTTGTGATAACAAAAACCGCATAAATGCCGACAAGGCGGCAATACGGAATATCACTCTGAAAAGCAGTGCTGAAATGCTCAGCTTCACGGAAAAGGACGGCAGAAAAACCCCTATGTCCTTCAGATACGAAAACAGTGACGGACAGAGATTTTTTGTGCTCAATATAATACCCGATATAAACAATCCCAATGTTTTAAGGCATTATGAAAGAAACCGTCAGTATACGGAAAATACCCTGTGGCTGTCGGGTAAGCCTCTTCCTGCTGCCGTATCGGGCCATCCTGCCCTTTATATGCAGTGCAAAAAGAATGATGACAGCCTTTCGGTAGGCTTGTGGAATTTCTTCTCCGACATAGCCTTTTGTCCTGAAATCACTCTTGACGAATGCTATGAAAGTATAGAATTCATAAACTGCAGCGGTACACTCTCGGGAAACAAGGTAAGTCTTTCAGACATCCCCGCTTTCGGTTTTGCAGGCTTTGAGGTTAAACGGCAGGCATAAAAAAGAAATAAACATAAAGAATCCTCACGAACCCGGGAAGGGAACCGTGAGGATTCTGTTTATTCTGCAGTGAAGCCGAGAACGAGAGATGCTAAGAAAAGCTCTGTGGTCTTGTGGAAGGCTTCAAAATCGAAATTATCTATCGTGTCAAGGGGAGTGTGAATTTGTGAGGGGGGAGCAAGGTCATAGTCGGAGCCGTAGGAAGCTTCCTCTCTTATACCTCGCCAGGAAAGTGTTACCGACGGTATACCGCTTT
>JAZSNB010000047.1:0-20683 GCA_045536195.1 Acutalibacteraceae bacterium | reverse complement strand
TCTGTCGAATATCATCAGTGAACTTTTACCCTTGAGATATCCCATAAATTGTGCTACACTTAAATGTGGCGGTATACTTACAAGCATGTGGATGTGATCTACACATGCTTCTGCTTCGATTATTTCTACTCCCTTTTGTTCACACAATTTTCTAAGTATCTCTCCTATATCTTTCTTGATTTGTCCATATATCTCCTGTCTACGATACTTTGGTGCAAATACTATATGATACTGACATCTGTACTTTGAATGTGCTGAACTCTTTATTTCATTCTTTTCTACTTTTTTTATCATTGTTTAAAACCTCCTGTTATCTTGGGTAATGCGGTCGTCAAACCATTCCCATTATATCATGGAGGTTTTAATACATATACTAAAGTATTTTATCTTCCCCCGGTAGAACCGGGGGTTTATTTCCACGTCTAAAGACACCAAAAAAAAGAAGTAGTCATCCAGAGGACAACTACTTCTTTAATAAGCTCCAAATCAGAGAAAAACTTATTTTCATATCATTTATTTAAGTATCACCAAGTTATGCTATTAATGCATTGGCATTTATTTGTTCAATAGTCTTACGAATACCCATCCAGACAGAAAGATCGGTAAATACTTCAACAACACTTCCCTTGTCTGTAAACGGAGATTCCTGCAAAACAGACAAGTCTTTCATAATACCGTTATGCACTATATACTCCACTATCTGATTAACAAAATAAATCTGTCTTGCATCAAGATTGACATCATCAAGATACTCTGAAAATGCAGCCTTAGCAGCATTCATATCAAGACCTGTGATTTCACGGACAAATTCACCGAGAGGCTTTTTGCCGAACTCTGCTTCATAATCTTCCCTTGAGCCAACCTCATTCCATAAGATACCCTCAAGCACCTTTACATCGGAAAAACTCAAAGGAATATTTGATTTCAGTTTTGCTATTACCTCATTATCCTGATGCTGACGGACATAAAACTCTGCCTTAGCTTTATAATTCTTAAGATCATCGCTTTCAAGCTCCGATTCATTCCAATCTATTGAAAGAATTTCATCATCAAAGTTGGTGTGATACTCTAAGCCACCTTTAGGAATGTATTTCATAAGATCTCTTAAGCTCTCACGAATGAATTCAAACTCATTTATTCCTGCAGTATCAACATAATCGGTGTGCAAAATTTTATTAATCAGTTCTGATTGCGCCATAATTTCGGGAATATTTGCGGCAACAGATGCTACTGCAGATACTTTTTTGTATAAATCTTTTCTCGCTCTGCCGTATTTTTTACCTGCAAGGTACGCAAGCTCAATTCCGTACATAAGTGCATCAAAACGGACAGCCTTCGGATCGTCTTCATCGGGAGTGATTAAAGGAGCTAATTCATCTGCCATAAGAAGTGTATCAGCATATGTAAGTGGGGTATAGTTTTCTTCATTTGCATAAAGCTCAACAAATTTCAGGTGCTGACGGACTGCAAAATTTTCCTTATTGAGCTCCCTTATCTTTCTTACCATATCCTCGACTAATTCCTTGCGAAAAGCAATAAGTTCTTCGGTCTGATATACAAGGTCCTGCAGTTTAAAAGCCATCTGAGCCTTGAGATTAAAAATTGCGCCCTGCAATGCAATCTGATTAGAAGACTGACCTTTTCCGCCCATACGGAAAAATTCAAAATTTCCGCAGAAGTCAAAGATATAGAAAAGCTTCTTATCTTCGCCGTCAAGAAGGCCCGGACAAAGACGGGTTCCTCTGCCTATCATCTGCCAGAACTTTGCCTTGCTCATTACCTTTTTGAAGAAAACAAGATTCAGCACCTCGGGTACGTCAATACCCGTATCAAGCATATCAACGGAAATTGCAATCTGCGGCAGCTTCTTTGCTTCTGAAAATTCATCAATTGCACTCTGTGCATAGTTTATGGTATTGTCAATTACCTTTGCAAAGCCGTTGTGATGAGGATATTCCTTATTGAAGATTTTAAATATTTTTTCTGCGTGACGGTGGTTTTTTGCAAAAATAATTGTTTTACCTATTTTCTGTCCGTAGTCAATTTTAATGCCGTTTGTCATCAGCACATTCAGCACTTCTTTAATGGTATCTTCGTTAAAAATCCAATCGTTCAGTGCAGAAGAGCCGATTCTATCAGGCATTTCCCCGTCGTGAGTAAAGGTGGCTTCATACGCCTCTTTATCTTCATCTGATAAGTCGTCATAAACAATACCCTGCTCAATAAATTTGAGCTTTGTTTCTACCGACATAAAATCTACAAGATAACCGTCCTTAACGGCATCGGCGAGCTCATATCCGTATGTGGGTACACCGTTTTCAAGCTCGAAAACCTCATAGGTATTCTTGTCAATTTCATCCTTTGGAGTAGCCGTAAGTCCTACAAGAGGAGCATCGAAATAGTTGAAGATGTCACGGTATTTGTTGTAAATCGAACGATGAGCTTCGTCACAGATAACAAGGTCAAAGTGACCACAGGTGAAAAGCTTACCATTTTCATCTTTTACGGAATCAATGCAGTTCATCATCGTCTGGTATGTGGAGAAAACACAATGAGCATTGTAGTTATCCTTATCCTCGCAGAGATTTGTAACCGACAAATCAGGCAGAAGATTCACAAAGCTTCTCTTTGCCTGTGTGACAAGAGAGGTTCTGTCTGCAAGAAAAAGAATATTCTTAACCCAGCCGTGCTGCAAAAGCACATCACAAAGGGCAATGACAGTTCTTGTTTTACCCGAACCCGTTGCCATAACAAGCAGAGCCTTTCGGCGGTTTTTCTTGCCGAAGCTGTCACAAACAGCTTTAATTGCACCTTCCTGATAATATCTTCCTGCAATGTTTTTATCCACATTCACAAAATTAAGACTTGTGCGCATAGTCTGCAGATTGAACATCTTTTCAAGGTCACGCTTCGAGTAAATTGTTGCGACCTTTCTTTCGGGATAGAGATTATCCGTAATTCTCGTATCAAAGCCGTTAGTAAGGAAAATAACGGGACGCCTGCCGAACCTTTTTTCTAAAAGGTCAGCATAAAGCTTTGCCTGCTGTCTGCCCTTTGACACATCTACACAGGTGCGTTTTGCTTCAATAACTGCAAGAGGCTTTCCGTCATCACCGAAAAGGACGTAGTCTGCAAAACCAACTTCCGACTTGTTAGGCATACCGGGCAGTTCATACTCATTTATCCAGTCCTTACCTTCAGTCCAGCCGGCATCGGAAAGCATTGCATCAATATATATCTTTCGTGTCTTATATTCCGAAATATCAAGAGGCTTCGGGACATAGGTCTGCTGTTGCTCCTCACGGCGAGCGGTAAGCTCTGCCTTGAGTGCTTTATTTTCCGCAATTAATTCAGAAAGATTAACATCCGCATTTGTTACAAAATCAAGAGCCTCTTCTGTTGTCAGCTCAAGCAGCTCTCTTCTGAAGCTGTTTTCTGTATAACTGTCAGAATAGCAGTAAGCCACAAAATCAAGAAAAACAAAGAGATTTTCAAGGCAAAGCTCAGCCTGTTCTTTTGTGATTTTCTTGCCCGTATGGGTTGCTTCATTGCCAAGCTCTCTGATAAGCTTCATTCTGCGCCAGATATCAATACCAACAATCTCTCTGAAATCCTCATTGTTCATAAGGCAGACGAGCCTGTCATCATAAGGCATCTGAAGGGCACCGTCAACGGAATACATCCATTTGACAGCCATTTCCATTGCCCTTCGGCAGTTTATGATGCAGGTTGACAAATCAATATGTAAGGTCTTCTCCGCTGCAATAGCAACTGAAGCAAAGCTCTCAAACTGCTTGTCCTTTGCCAAAAAATCAAAGTTGGTCATAATATCACCTTAATTAAGAAATCTTGAATTCTCTCAAACTGTTTCCTGTCAAAGAGTGTCTGTACTTCAATTATATTTCACTTAACGCTTTTTCAATTTCTTTATCATGTTCTTTTATAATTTGTTCAGTGACACTACTTTCTTCACCAATTATTACTGTATTTCCACCGGCAAGATTCTTCATTGTAGCCACCACAGCATTACCTATTTTTTCAACACTATGCCCCTCTGCTGTTCCACCATCTAATGTAATAACATCCGAAGAAAACCTTTCATCAATATCTTCATTTATGGCAATAGAGTATTTAGATTCATCGTCATTCATTGCTTTATTCAAAAGTTCTTCAATCTCTTCATTGGTTAGAGTTCTTTCATCTAATACTTTATTGACCTCTTCTTTGATAGTTTCCTTTGGTAACGTAAAACTTATTGAACCATCCGGTCTTCTTTTAACCATCTGAGCTAAAAGTTTTAGCCCCTGTTGTTCATCGTTAGAAATATTGGATTCTTTTGTAGAGATAAAATCTCCTCTCACCCAACCTACAGCCGGATAATGTCGTATACAATGGTTTATAGCATTTATAACACAATACTTTAATGAACCAATATCATTGTAAAACTTAACCATTCTACCAGTTGAAATTTTTTGACGAAAAGCTACCAATTTTTCTTTTCCGGCATCAGTTGCTTCACATTTTTTTATTGGCAAGTTATCAATGTCACTGTGCAATATGCTCATTACTGGTATAGATTTGGAAATTGCATAATCATATTCTTTTTCGGTGAAACCAATTCCATCCGTATCAAGAGAACCATATCTACCGGCTGAAATTAATACATAATAATCACAATCGTCAAGCATCTTTTTAATATACTCCATCTGACTCATTTCGCTTGCGGGAAATTGTTCCATGCCCACTGGAATACAATCATTATCAAGAAGACATTGCATTACCGCCGCTCTTTCATCTTTTAAATCTTCATAAGTAGAGCTAACAAACACTTGATATTTTTTCTTCATTTTTTTACCTCATCCAAAATATTTCTGCATTAATGATTTTTTTAGTATTTCAAGTTTGTCAAGACTTTGCTGAACTGCAAATTTTGATTTGTCGGTCTGTTCAACGAAAGATTCAAACTCAATTTGGCGTTCAAGGGAGTCAGGAAGCAAAATAGTCATCTGCTTCAAATGAGAGGGACCAAAGTGCATTTGAGCAATACCACGCATTTCACTACTTACTTGACGCTTAAAATAATCTGTCTTTAAGAACTCTCTAAAATAACCGAGAGTCAAATATTGCTTGTTAGGTTTGAATCTGATAATACCAGTATTCAAACAGTATTTTTTATCAACATCAACCACAACAACCTTTTTATCAAACTTGTCTGGGTCAATGGCAGATGAAACTACTAAAATATCATCCTTGTCACACATAAAATGAGCATATTTACCTGACGATAGTTCATTAGATATATAGCGGTCACTATTATAACCGAAAGAGATTTTATTATCGTTTATGTTTGAACCTGTCAACAGAATCGTTCCTTCGCTTGTAAAATCAACAGAACGAACCCCAGGACCCTCTTGAAACCATACATAATCTGTCAAAAGAACTTGTTTTCCAATTTCTCCAAACATCTCGACAAATCGGGATTTGACGAGTTCATCGAGCTTCTGCAGTTGCTGTTTTCTTTCATTGATAATTATATCAAGTGCACTGAGTTTTTTTACTATCTGCACTTGCTCACTAAGTGCAGGTAATTCTATTTCAATTTCAGAAAACTGAGTTTTGTTCAAAATGGGAACAACAGGAGCATTTGCAATACTTTGTAATATATTCTTTTTATAACACAAAGCATAAGCAATATACTCTGCTAAACAAATTGATACATCAGGTACAATTGCATTTATTTGCTGATTAAATGCACATTCTATGCTATTAATCGCAACTTTACCAATTATGCCGATACAGGTTACCAATACGCTATTTTTCGGAATAATTCTTGCATTGCTTCTCGCAAATTCGGAAATATAAAATTCAGCTGATTCAATATAGTTAAGATTATTATCTTCAATATCGCTTGGTTTTACAAATGGAATATCGCGTGAACAATAATTTTTTAATTCTGATGTTTTTGGTGTATTTCCAGTTAAAATTACTCCACACTCTTTTAATTTTACCATTATATCACCCCTTTAATAACATCCATTATTGAAACAACTAAAGCTACAAAAGCAACTACAGCAGAAAAAACTGCGATAATGTAATTTCTCTCATTTTCTTTTTCAATCTCATTTGCAATAGCTCTGAAAATAAAAGCTATAAACAATAAAAATACGCCGATTATAACAAAAAATGAGATTACAAAAACATTATTAACTAAGGTTTCAAATGAGAAAACTAAATCTTTTGCAGTTATAATAAGAGCAGCGATATCCAACACTAAAAATATAATACCGCATAATGACAAGAAATTAAAAAATAGAGACATTAATCCACCAAGAAAACTTGATGTCATAGTACCATTTGATTTAGCTTTATTCGTTATTATTGCCCTAATCATCTTAAAGGTTTCTTTTGCCGAAAGCTTTTTGGCTTCATTTTCTTCTTGTTGTACTTGAAGCAGTTTTTGTTTTTCTGCCTTTTGCTGTGCTTTGACAATTGCCTCTGCTAATTTATCATAGTCAATTGCCATATTGATCGATTCAATATTATTAACAACTGTCTGATTGTTTTTCTTTTTAGCCATTACTTTCTCCTATGGTTAATCAATTATTTTGGCGCATATTCTTTTTTTGTTACGGAAAAACGGTAACTACTATTATTTTCATCGTCCAGCGGAATCGGATTTAATGTAACATATAATTCCGAGCGAAGTTCTTCTAAAACAATCCATAAGTCTTTTCCATTCTTAATTTTTAAAGCATTTGAGATCTCGTGAAGAGATGCATAATTATGCTCTGCAATGTACTTATAAACGGCATTTTTTAATTCATTTTTTGTGTAGTTTTTCATTTTAATAATTCCTCCAATTCAGCAAGGCCTTTTGTGATTTTCATTTCAAGCTCATTGAGGTCTGCCATAATTTCAGCGGTTGATGGATACTCAACAGGAACATATTCAGTCTTTTTGTACTTATTTATCGAAAGGTCATAATCGTTTGAAACGATTTCATCCTTGGGAACAAAAAAGGATTTTTCTGTTCTTTCTCTTTCCTTTTCGGCTTCAAGATTATGAAAACGGGCGATAATATCGGGAATATCATTTTCCTTTATTTCACTTCTCTTATCATCAAGACTGAAGCCGTCTGCGGTCATATCATAAAACCATACATTGTCCGTTCCGCCGTGACCAGTCTTGGTAAAGATGAGAATACCTGTTGATACACCTGCATAGGGTTTGAACACACCCGAGGGCATAGAAATAACTGCTTCAAGGCGGTTATTTTCAATTATCTCCTTGCGAATAGCCTTGTGTGCAGTAGAGGAGCCGAAAAGCACACCGTCGGGAACAATACAGGCACAGCGACCGCCGATGCGAAGCATACGAAGAAAAAGAGCGAGGAACAGCAGCTCTGTTTTCTTTGTCTTACAAACCTTTAATAAATCCGTTGACACCGTATCATAATCAAGACTGCCCTTGAAGGGAGGATTTGCAAGAATAAGAGAATACTTGTCCTTATCGGGATTCTGGTCGGAAAGGCTGTCACGGTACTCAATAAAGGGATGCTCAACACCGTGAGTCATCATATTCATAGCACCTATACGAAGCATAGTTCTGTCCATATCGTAACCGAAGAACATATGATTCATGTAATGGTCCTTTTTCTGCTTGTTGAAGAAAATTTCTTCCTTATAGTTTTCTTTAAGGTATTCTCCTGCAGTTACTAAAAATCCGCTTGTACCGCAGGCAGGGTCACAGATTACGTCATCAGGCTTGGGATTCATCAACTCAACCATCAATTTTATAATGTGACGGGGAGTTCTGAACTGACCGTTAAGTCCCGACTGTGCAATTTTATTAAGAAGGTATTCGTATGTATCTCCTCGAACATCCTTGTCCTGCTCTTTTGCCATAAGGGCATAGATTTCATCAAGAGCATCAACAACCTTGGAAAGAAGCAGAGGGGTGGGCAGCTTAAAGATAGCATCATCCATATATTTTGAGTATGCACTATCCTTTTTGCCGTCAAGATTTTTAATAAACGGGAACACCCATTCCTGCATAGTGGCATACATTTTTCCTGCAGGGAAATCACGGAATACTGACCATTTGAGCTGACTGCCGTCAATCTTGCGGTCACCTACAATGACCTCGCCTGCAAAGATGCTTTTATAAGGAAGTCCCAGCATAGCACTTTCTTTTGCACGAAGATTATCCGAATCATCAAGGTCACGGATAAACATAAGATAAGTAATCTGCTCAATTACATCAAGGGGATTAACAAGACCGCCTGCTGCAAAAATATCCCACAGACTGTCGATTTTATTTTTAAGTTCACCTGTAATCATAATTATTTCTCCATAAAATAGTTAGTTTTATAAAAGGATATCCGCTTACTCTTCCTGAACAAATTCCATAATATCTTCCACAGAGCAGTCGAGGGCTTTGCAGATTTTGGCGAGAACTTCGGTTGTTACGTGACCGTTTTTGCCCATTTTGGTAAGGGATGACGGACTGATGCCCGACAAAGCGCAAAGGTCCTTTTTCTTCATATCCTTATCTATCAGGAGTTTCCATAATTTTTTATAACTGACAGCCATAAATACGACTCTCCTTCTGAAAAAAAATAAAGCTCTGCCGTGCAGCAGAGCCGATTAATTTCTTACCACACCACAACGCATGTGGCGTTGTTATTCATTTTACCACAAAAAACCGCAATTTGCAACAATAAATAACAAATCCGCAACATTTTTCTTGCATCATTTTACGATTTCGTACTGCCAGTCGATAATGCCGCCGAATTCCTTGACATTGGTGTAGCCCAACTGTACGAGTGCCTCGGATGCGATTTTGCTTCGTCTGCCGCTTCGGCAATAGACGAGAATCAGGGTGTCTTTTTCGGGGATTTCCTTTTCGGCACGCTCTGTAATTTCATATTCGGGGATGAGAATTGCACCCTCAATATGCCCCTCGCTGAACTCTTCCTCGGTACGGGCATCAATGATAACAAATCCCTCTTCCGTGTCCATTATCCTCTTTGCTTCATCCTGAGAAATCTGCTCGTAGGTTATGGCGACAGTTGTGTTTTCTGCCGATTTTTCCGTTGTGGCATCTCCGGTATTTTTATCCCCACAGGCACAAAAACCGAAAAGTGTAAGAGTTATTGCAAGCATTAATATCAGTCCTTTAAGTTTCATAGTATACTCCAAAAAAACTAAAATTTTTATATTTCATTTATGGCTCAGAATGGAAAAAAGATACTAATATTACATTTACAAAAGCGATAATTCTTTAGATAAACTCAAAAGTTCATATATAGCATCTAATGCTTCATCAACCTCATGTATCTTATCTTCAAATACATCAGCATAAGAAATAGAAGAAACAGTAATACGAACTGATGCAGATTTTCCTGTTTGTACAATATCCATTCTATTTGTCTTGCATTCATTTACTTTCAGTAACAATTCTTCTTTTGTTGTATGAGAAAACTGCAAATCACAAAAGCCTCTATCTGCCTTAAAAACAATAATAACATCCTTGAGATATGTCGGATAATATCTCCACCAAGCAATACTTCCAAGAGGTAAATCCGGATATTTCTTTTTATGATATTCATTCATTTTATTGCAGAACTCAACCATTTTTGGATTAGCTTCATACTGATAACCATTTTTTTGCAAATAAATAGCTTTTTCAATCAAAGAAAGCTTATATCTTGCTCTTGCATCATTCTTATATACAAAGTAATCTCGCAATTGCTCATAAGAGACACTATTATCATATTTTTGCGCTTCTGAATTAACATTAAGGTATTTTTCCGGTGCAACAAGCAAAACAGAAGCAGCATCATACTCACCAGCATCAATATCTTTTCTTATTCTTTCCAAATAACGACCATATTGATTCGGCATAGCATTTGCATTTATTTTATCCTCAACATGTAAAGCATAATGCTTTCCGTTTAAGTTTAAGATAAACACAATATCTGACTCACCATATTCTGCATCTGTTTTTGAATGTATAACCTGTTCAAGAGTATAATCACCGTTTATCCCTACTGCCCCTAAAAATATATTTGCGAAAGCAGAATCTGCAACAAATTCTTCAATTATTAAAAAATCAATATCGCGTTCAAATATGGTCTCAATTTTTATATTCAAAAATCACACCTACAATCTATACTCAATTACATATTAAGTATAAAAAATCTGATAATTTTAATCAAGCCAATCTTGATAAATAAACAAAATAATAGTTTTATCCCCTTGGTGTTTATGATACACACCAAATAAACACCAAAGTGGAAAAATGGGGAAAAATGAAAAGACTCTGGAAAGCCAAGGAAGGCTTGTTCAGAGTCTTGATTTTTGTGTCTTTATATTGTAAAAAGTGTTGATATATAAAGGATTCGGGGGTTAGTGAAAAGTGAAGAGTGAAGAAGTAAAAAGTAAAAAAGCATCGACTAAGCCGATGCTTTTTTTGGTCCGAGTGGCGAGACTTGAACTCACGGCCTCTTGACCCCCAGTCAAGCGCGCTCCCAACTGCGCCACACCCGGTTGTTTGGAACAAATAGAATAATATCACAAGAAAAAGAAAAATGCAAGTGTTTTTTGGAATTTTTTTTAAATATTTTTAAGAAAGTAAAATTAATGTATATTTTTGACAATATAATTTTATTTACATATTAAATTTTATAAGATATAATGAATAAAAAAGAACACTAAATGATTATATTCAGTAAAACAATATAACAATTCTTAATTCATAGTTAAAATAATACAGTATTGGAGAGAAAACGGTGAACGAGTTGATCGGGCGAGAGGTTTTGTTTTTGCACACAGATAAAAAAACGCCGAGAAACGGCGAAGGAACATTTTTGAGGCTCAGAAACGGTGCGGTTTTCTTTGTTTACACAAAGTTCTCAGGAAGTAATTGGCATGATGATGCTTCTGCAGATATTGCAGCTCTCATATCCTTTGATGAGGGCGAAACATGGGAGGATACAGGAATTATTATTTCCCATGACGAAACCTCAAGGAATCTTATGTGTCCTTCTCTTCTCAGGATGAATAACGGTGATATGGGTATTGTTTTTCTCAAAAAAATGAAGGAAGGAATCAATGCAGTGCCGTGGTTTACCCGCTCTTCAGATGAGGGGAAAACCTTTTCAGAACCTGTAAGATGCATACCGGATTATGATAATTATTACGTAATTGAAAATGACCATGCGATCAGACTCAAAAACGGACGAATCCTTGTACCTGCAAATTATCACACCAAGGAAAATGACGGAATACCTGATTATAATGAGCACGGTCTTAAAGTTATTTTCTGTTCTGACGACGACGGAAAAACATGGAGAGAAATCGGAGAAAGGCAGGATATTCCGTTTTCACACAGAAGTGAAACAGGACTTCAGGAAACGTGCATCTATGAAACGAAAAGCGGGAGACTGCGTGCTTTATCGAGAACGGATATGGCTTTTCAGTATGAGTGCATTTCTGACGATTTGGGTGAAAACTGGACTTCTCCTGAGCCCAACAGGTTTTTCTCATCCCCCGACTCCCCTCTTCTTATGAAAAGAGCCTGCAATATGACACTCGCTGTTTTTAATCCGATTCCAAATTATACAACCCGGGACGGTGAAAAGACATGGGGACGAACTCCCCTCGTATGTGCAGTAAGCGATAATGACGGCATAAGCTTTGACAGGATATATTTCCTTGAGGATGATCCCGAAAACGGGTATTGCTATCCTGCAATATTCGACGGCGGAGATTATGCACTTATTGCCTATTATCATTCGGATAATACAGAAATACCGCTGAATTCTCTGAAAATAAAGAAAATTCTTAGTACAGAGTTGATATAATATTTACGGAGGTGTAAATAGTGAAATTTATCAATGTTAAACACAACAAGGATGTTTACGGTGACGGCATCCACGATGACACAAAGGCACTTCAGGCAGCAATTGATGAGGTGAAGGACGGCGGAACGGTTTATTTTCCCGACGGAACTTATCTTCTTTCAGGTTCGCTTATTTTTTACTCTTATCAGCACCTGAAATTCTCTGATAAGGCAGTGCTTCTGAGAAGCGATAAGCCTGATGCGCTCACAAGGTATCTGCTCGCATCTTATTCAGAGCCCGGTTGGGCAGGATATGAGGGAACTCACGATGTGGTTATTTCAGGCGGTATTTTTGACGGAAACGGAAATTTCAACGAAAAATGTACACTTCTCAATACCGTTCACTGTAATAATATACTGATTGAAAACTGCCGTTTTGTTCACTGTTCCCGTTGGCATTTTATTGAAATCAACGGCACATCAAATACCACAATCAGAAACTGTATTTTTGACGGACCTACTTATACTGACAAGCCTGCCGAACTGCTTAATGAACAGGTTCAGCTTGATTTATCAAGAGACGGCTCATACGGTCCCGTTTATGACTGCGACGGAAAGCTTATTGATTTCCGCTGTGACGATACCGTCTGCAGCAATATTATTATTGAAAATAACATATTCAAATGTGACGGCTTCCCCGGTATCGGACACCACGGAGACTGCAATCATCATAATATTATTATCAGAAACAACATTTTCGACGGCCCCTCGGGAAACTACGGCAAAAGCAGAGGCTATATAATTTTCAGACCGCAGGTAACTGAAATTTCCGTTGAAAACAATGTGTTTATTGCCCCTGAAAGTGATTACGACTCTCCCAATGTCGGAATAATAATTGAAAATACCGATATTGATACATTCACGGAAAAGGACAATGTTTATATAGGCAGCTTCACAGAAAAGGTTATAAGAAGCGAAAACGCATAACAAAGAATCAAAAATTACCGCCGGGGATATCCTCAGCGGTAATTTTATTCAGTAAGAATTTTACTCCATTGGGAAATCAGCTTTTCAAGTGTCCATTTTGCATTTGCAGGTGAGGTTGAGGGAAGGGTTATTGATTCAACGGAGATTTTTTCTTTAATATATTTATTGTAATACTTTTCGGCTGTTTTTCCGTTCAGAAATATTCTTTTTATATCTGAATTTCCGAGAATTTCATAAATGTCATTGGGGATAACATTTTTTATTGAGCTGTCGGCACTTCCCGTGATTTCACAGGAGAAAACCACATCCCATAAGGCAATTCTGTTACTAATAAGAAATGATATTTTTTCCTCAATGCTTTCAGGAACGGGATAGTCAAAAACTGCGGCAAGAACCTTCCAGAAACGGTTTTTCGGATGTCCGTAGAAAAACTGTTCCTCACGGGATTTCACTGAGGGAAATGACCCTAAAATCAGGATTTCAGAATGTTTATCGTAAACAGGAGAAAACGGATGCACTATCATACTCATCAGAGAACCTCAATTACGGTATCAAAATACTGTTCCTGAAAATCAATCTGATTTTTAATTTCCTCCCCGGAAAAAGACATTCCTTCGGGAGCGGCTATAAGCTTATCCTCGTTATCATTGCGTCTGTGGGCGATACCGATTATTTTTGCCGTGTATTCCTTTACGGGAGTGTCAACCCCGAGAAGGTACACATCGAGCTCTTCTTTATCGGCAGAAAAAACACCCGGGATAAAGCCGTAGTTTACGGGATAGGTCATTATGCTGTTTCCTGTTTTCTTCTGAAAGCCTATGGGTCTGTCAACGGTGATGCTCACGGTTTTTCCGAGAAAGCTGTTTGCCAGCTCTTTTCTTTTCTGATACTCAACATATTTATTTAGAATTGTGTATTCTCTGAGATAAAGGCTTCTGTGATCCTCCGTTTTTTCATCATAATGAGAAAAAACCTCAATTGCATCATTAACGGGAAGCCACCTGGGGCAAACGCCGTGGTCTATTTCAGTGGGAGTAAGGTGAGGCTCGCCCTCTCCCGTTACATCGCAAAGAAAATAATGTGCCTCATAGCATGTGTCGAAGCAATATTCATTCACTACTGCAAAGGGCTCTTTCACCAGAGCATCATAGCCTGATTCTTCTTTTATTTCTCTTGCACAGCATTCAGGAAAGCTCTCCCCCTCCTCGCGTCCTCCGCCGGGAGACATATATACGTCGTTTCGTTTTTCATACGTAAGAAGAATTTTTCCGTCTCTGATTACAATTCCTCTTGCGGCAGGTCTTGTTTTCTTAGGAGGGTCGTCATAATGAAAGCTGTATTGATTAATTATTTCCATATCTTATCACCGGATGTAATTTTATCACCTTTTATTTTATTTTTCAATCACAAATCGAAGGGTCATTTTGAATTATACCATTTGATGAGGTCGCTGTATTTTCCTCTGTAATGACAGCAGCTTCCGCTTTTATTGACACCCACTGAAATTAACCCCATATGCTCAAGTATTCCCATTGATTTTTTATTAAGCTTATTGGCATATGCTTCAACAAAGACAATATCATTTCTGAGGTTTTCAATAAGAAATGCGTAAAGACTTCTGAAAAGAGAGGTTTTCTGATATCGGGGAATAAACTGAATTTCTTCCATCATAAATGTATCAGCATTAACATAATACTGAAAAAATCCGACAATTTCGTTTTTAACCTTTATCAATACAATCTGCCGTTCATCCCGCTTCAGTCCCTCTGAAACACCGCAAAACCAGGATTTATAGTCCTCTTCTCTTGTATTGCCCGTGGGAGCGATACGTTCCATATTATCAGCAAGAATACTGAACAGAGCTTCAGACACACTGGTGAATTCAGTTTTTTCAAGGAACGAAAAGTCTGCAGACGGAGAAAGCTCATTTATTTCATCAACAAATTCACGGCTTCTTGCAGTAAGCTCAACCCAGGCAGGTCTGAAGCCGCATTTTATTGCGTTTCGCACGGATTTTATATTTGACCAGGCTGCACAGTAAAAAGGAACCTTTCCCAGCTTCAGAATTTCAAGGGCAAGCTTACTTGTAACTGCTGAGGCAATACCCTGTCTTCTGTATCCGGGCAATACATCCACACCTATCTGATACATCGTTTCGCAATCGGCAGAACAGCCTGCAAGACCTATGAGCTTCCCGTCATCAAAAGCACCCACTGCAAGAACATCAAGCTGCTTTCTTTTTTCACAAAGCGCATTACCCCAATCGGATGTGTAATACTGACGGAAATCCTCGGGATATAAAAGCTTTAATTCATAAGCACAAGGAAGCTCTCTGAGAATATTCACATTGGGAAGAAAGTATTCTGCCATAAAGCAGACCTTATAATCAAATTTCTCAAGCTCTTCATTCAGCGCCGTTACATTGGGAGTTTCAAAACAATGATAAGCTTCATATTTATTTATATACCGACTGACGGTTTCCTTCATACGCAGGCTTACCTGTGCAACAATTCCGTTGCCGTATGATACCATATCGCATTCAAAGGGCAGGGGCAGATAGGCTCTTGCCTTTTCATTCTTCTCTGACAAAACAATCTTATTTTCGTTTGAAAGAAAATCTTCGGGATTGCAGCCAAAGTCATATGCTGATTGCTGCAAGGCAATATTCAATATTTCCTGATTTGTCATAATATCTCCTGTTTATACGCTTTCAGTGTGAATGTTTCACCCCAATTATTCATTATTTCAACCTTGGAAAAACCTGCATCAAGCAAAGCTTCGGTTTCGTGGTCAACACTCAGCGGAGTATCAAAATGATAAAATTCATCATCTTTAATTCCTTGTTCTTTTTTTATATGATTCAGTTCGCTTCGGAATTCTTGCTCCGCTTCATCAGACAAGGCAAAATAATCTGTAAGTATAAAATATCCGTTGTTTTTTAATGATTTGTAAAGCTTTTTATACAGAGGAATTTTTTCTTCCTTTGTGAAATGATGCAATGATTCTACTGATACGGCAGCATCAAAAGCTTTTTCCTCAAAAGGAATGTCAAAATATGAACCGCAAACCAATATTAAATCCTTTTCCGGAAATTTATTTTGTAACGCATTCAGCATTGATTCAGTTAAGTCAACACCTGTTACAGCAGCAGTAGGATTAATCTTAAAATAGTTTTCCAGTTCCAGTCCGGTACCGCATCCAAGATCAAGAATTTTTGCATCCGCAAACTTTGGCAGCAAATCAGCTGTATACGGATAAAATTCCCCGGCATATTCAATATTTGTCATCATATGCTCATCATAACCGTCAAGTCTTTTATCAAAAAACTCATTCATTTTTTCAAGCATTTTAATTTACTCCGATTTATAGATTTTTTCTGAAACAGATAATACGGTTGGCTTCTTTGAATCCCATTGCAATATGGAAATCTGAGCTGTCTGTGTTATCAAGCTCGCAGTCGCTTGCAAACTCAGTGCAGCCTTTTTCCTTAGCCCATAACTCACATTCGTGCAACAGTTCTTTTGCATATCCTTTATGCCGATACCCGGAAGCAACAAATATACCCTCGAGATAACCTACGGGAGATGAATGTGTGCCCTCAACATAATCGTGTCGAAGCTGACACTGTGCAAAACCGACAGGAATATCATCAACATATTTTATAAAGCAAACAGCATTATTGCTATTTATAATCTCGGCAAAATCTGTATTGAGTTCCGATACCGTGTGATTGCTCCACATCTGTATTGCCAATTCCGCTAATATCATTGTGTCGTTTGATGTAGCTTTATGTATCATATTAATCTTTATCCTTTGCAGAATATTCAAATTCATTTAAAATACCCGAATCTTGGTCATCAAATACTTTGAACACCTTTCCGTAAAGGCTTAAAAAGCTGAAATCGAAAGGTGCTTTCATTTTGTAAGGCAGATCATCTATGTATTGCAAATATTAACCTTTGAAATACCAACTCGGCACGGGATTCTGCATATTGTCATACCATTCAAGAACATCCTTTGCCTGATTCAGCATTGTCTGAATTTCACCGTCACCGAAAGGAATTGCCCAAGGGATAGATGAAAGCATATTGCTGCTGATATAAAGTGCAAGGAGTTTCCAAAAATCCATAGGTACATTGTCATCAAAATATCCGTTAACAATACCTGATGCAAAAATCGGGGCAGACTGTGCACACCATACAATGCGGTTGAACTCCTCCCACGGATCACCGAAATCATATCTGTCAAAATCTATAATAACGATTTTACCGTTTTCAATCATCATATTGCCTATATGATAATCTCCGTGCTGATAGGATTGAGGTCTGTTTTTAAGCAAATGTCGGTTCGCTTCTATGTATTCAATGATATGTTCAGCCCCATCAAACTTTATCGGACAGTCGTTATACATCTGTATTTTTCTGTCCATCTTCTTATTAAAACGAGGTTCCCAATCGGGTTGGTCAGCAGGAGCAGGGATTGAATGAATCTTTTTAAGGATTCTGCCTGCTTCAAGTCCGAGTGCATACTGTTCAGAGTCTGCAAGATATGCAGCAATCTCATTTGCATCTTTACCGTCAATCCAAGTCTGTAATGTATAAACACCCTCGTCACACTTGCCGGAGTCAACAGGTTTACACATAGGTACACCGAGTTTTTCAACTTGCTTTTGCATAAGGTACATATTCTCACGATTTGCACTTTTTTCAAAAGGTGTAACACGCAGAAGATATTTAGTTCCGTCAGTAGTTGTGACACAGTATTTCTTGTCGCACGACCAACCTTTGTTTATGGGTTCTTTTGATATGAATTCAATCATTGGCTTAATCCCGTTTCTTTCATAATCTTTATCAATCTTTTTGCTCGGAACATCAGATAATCGTGCCCCATTTCGCCCAAGAGAATGTACCAGTTCAGCTCGTTGCAAAGAGCATAAAGTTCAACCTTTAAATCGCAGTACTCTGAGGTCTGATTTCTCTTTTTATATTCATCATAAAGCTTTAGTTTTTCACCGAAGCCGAGTGTCAGGCAGAAAATCTCATATTCGGGTTCTGCCCACAGCATATCAAACGGATCAACAGCACCTATAAGCTCGGATTTCCAAAAATCAATTATCAGATTCGGCATCCAGAAATCACCGTGGCAAAGGCAGGCGGTGTTGTTTGTAACGCTGAATATTTCATCGAAATTCTCTCTGATAAGCTCAACCGCTTCCATAATCTCGGCTTCAATTTTGTTTTTCTCAAATTTCCCTTTTGTAAAAGCATAAATATCTGCGAAATAATCCTTGTAATACTCTGCCCAGGTGTCGTAAACAGGATTATCGTACTTGCCGAACTTGTCATTATGCACGCTTTGTGCGTTCATAAGAGCATCAACAATGCTGTTTCTGAGCTTTTTTCTTGACGGAACAAACACAAGATATTTACTCTTTCCGCTCATTCCTTTTATGTAGTCCATACCGAGATAAACAGTATCGTTTTCACGGCAGAGAAAATAGGTTTTCGGAACTTTGTATGAAACCTTTGGAGAAAGAAAATCAAGCATATTTTTTTCTTTGCAAACAGCATCATAGTATTTGCTCGTTTTTACGGCAATTTCATAAGGGTCGGTTGTGATTTTTACAAAATAAACACTTCCGCTTGCACCCTTGCCGACAGCACGGATTTTACTGACCGTTGTGTTCATTTGCTTTTCAACAACCGATTTAATTAAATCTGTATTCATAGAAAATATCCTTTTATATAAAAATAAATCCCATCAGCAGACCGCCTGCAAATCCTGAAATATGCTCCCATGCGGTCTCTTTACCCATAAACATTCCGCCTACCGTGTAAATTGCCAGAATTATCAATGCAATCGCAGGTACGGGCGAAAAGAAAACCGTTCCGTTTTTAACAGCAAGCATAACAAATACGGCAATCAGACCGTAGATTCCCGTTGATGCACCTGAGAATAATTTTAGCACCTGAAAATCACACGGTCAATAATCGTTTTTGCAGATAAGAGTATCAGTTTTGCGTTTTTACAAAACTTATTCATATTCTTCCCTTCTTTTCAATTGACTTTTTTATCCGGTCTGTTATAATTGACTTAATAAATTTCCGAGGTGACAGATAATGACAGAAAATAAGAAACAGAATTTCTTTGTCGGAAACGATGCACATTGGGACGATATTTATGCTGAAAACGAAAAAGCAGAGTTTTACAAAGAAAGCGAAACAGATTTCGTTGTTTGTAATTATACACCTGAAAGAAGCAGCGAGGGAGAATGTGAATTTATTTCGTCATTTCCCGAAAAGTTCAGAAAATTCGGTCTTCAGTATGTAATAAACAATGAATTTGCAAACTGGCACAAAGATCAGGTCACTGAAGACGGTCACGACTGGTGCAATACCGATGACGGCTGTCACAGAATGAACCTTACCCCTGAATTTATCAGCACTCTTTCTAAGGACGAAAACTTCCTCGGACTTATGTATGATGAAATGGAGCATTCCATTATCAACAGAAACCTTTCTCTTACAATAAACAAAAAAGGTAAGCATCTGCCTGTTTTTCCTCTTTCACTTTCAAATGACGTGGTTCTTCAAGGTGAGCTTTTAAGGCAGCAGTGCAAGGAATTTGCTGATTATCATAAAAAGCACGGTGCACCCCGTTTCATCGGCGAACACGTATTTCCCGTGCTTTTCCATACCTTTGCTGCATCAGGCATAATTCCGAATTTCAAATCACAGAAGGAAAGCTATTCTGTTTTACAGTATGTAAATGCGGCAGGTGCTGCTTTGCAGTATAATACGGAGCTTTGGAACTGCGTTGATTTATGGTGCTATAACACATTCCCCGGACATTCACCTGAAGAGATGTATTATAATCTGTGGTTCTCTTATCTTGCGGGAACCTCAAGAGTATATGTTGAGGGAGCAAGTCAGTTCTTTACCGACGGAAAGCCTAACGAATATGCAAAGCAATACAAAAGGTTTTCAACAGACGAGAGAAGAAAATACAGAGATTATTCCGTAAAGGACTACAAGCCCGAAATCGGAATTATCCGGTATGACGACAGCTACTGGGGACAGTGCGACCCCTTTATGTGGAGACCTATTCTTCTCGGAAACAAAAATCTGAAGGTCACAAAAACAGCAAGAGAATTCACCCGTGCTTTCCACGTGGTAACTCACGGAGAAACCTGCAGAAACGGACTTGCGTGGGACAGAATATCACCATGGTCCCTTCGTCCTCATAAATCCTTCTGCAGTATGAACGGTGTTGCGGTTTTTGATGACAGAGTTACTAAAGAAAAGCTTGAAACTCTGAAGCTTTGCTTCCTTTGCGGCTACTATATAAGCGATGAAACCATAGGTGCTGTAATTGATCTTGTAAAATATAACGGTCTTACTGTTGTTGCACCGAAAAAATTCTGTCCCGAATATATAAAAAGACAGACAAAAGGCTCCTTCTGCGAAATAAAAGACGGTAAAGGAAAATGGATAGTAACAAACAATATACTGAAAAAGAAAGCCCGAAGAAGTGTAAAAGGCTTCATCGGCAATAAGGGTGAAATGAAATTCACCTACGGAGAAAAAACAATAAGAATGAAAATTTCAAAAGACGGTAATTCTTTTGAAATAATTTAACGGAGAAAAAAATGATAAATTACAAAAGAACAAAACTTTCCTGCTATTATTCATATCTTGGAATGGCATCAATTTTCAGCCTGCCGCCCCTGCTTTTCAATACCTTTCACGAAATGTACGGGGTTTCCTACACGCTTCTGGGCACTCTTGTTGCGGTAAATTTCTGCACTCAGCTGACAATTGACCTTATTTTCACTTTCTTTACAAAGTATTTC
>JAZSNB010000127.1:0-19300 GCA_045536195.1 Acutalibacteraceae bacterium | reverse complement strand
CCTGCTTATCTCTTTCAGAGAAAGCGTTGCAAGAGAGCTTAAGGCGATTGTAGGCAATAATGTCAATGCCGTGTATTCATCGGATGCTTTAGCTAAGCTTATCGTAAGCTCTGTTGAAAGCTGGACAGGTAAGCCTGAAGCAGAGGATATATCTGTGATTCTGAACAGCAGTGACCTTGCAAAGCTTGAAGAAGCAATTCTTTCGGAGCTTAAGACAAAAACGCTCGGCGGAGTGACTCTTAAAGCAAACGATAATTTTGACGGCGGATTCCGTATTGCCGTAAATAACGGCAGTGCTTACTATGATTATTCCGCACAGGCTGTTACAGATATGCTGTCAAACTATCTCAGCCCCAGGGTTACTGCACTTCTGAAAGAGGCTGAATGATATGGCTGAATATTATCTGATATCTCAATTGCCGTCTTTGGACGGAATAAGTGAAAACACACCGTTGCCCATAAATGAGAGTCAGTTTCTTGAATTATGCAGCGGTTTCTTAAGCAAAAAAATGCTGAATGAACTCAACAGATTAACTCTTGTTCCTGAAAAGAATTATGAAAAATCTGCTTCTTCGCTGGTCAGCCGATGGAATGAAGGAGAAAAGAACCTCAGACTGGCTCTGGCATCACTGCGTGCAGAAAAACTGGGAAAGAGCATAATTGCAGACAATGCAAGCTACCCTGCAGATATTCTGCAGACAGCACGCACGGCAATCAGTGCAGAAAGCCCTCTTGAAGCAGAAATTATTCTCAATAAAATGAGACTTGCCTTTCTTGAAACGCTGAGACCTATGGATTCTTTCTCCGAAGAATATATATTCTATTACGGTCTAAAGCTTAAGCTTCTTGAACGAATAAGAAAATTTGATTTACAAAGCGGAACTAAGGCATACAGAAAAATTTATGACTCCATAATGAATAAAGATAAAACGGAGGGTGAGCAATGACAGAAAATAAAGGTAAGGTAGTAAGCATTAACGGCAACCTTGTTTCGGTTCAGTTTGATAATAATGTTTCCATGAACGAAATATGCTATGTTAATGTTGACAATACCAGGCTCAAAAGTGAAGTTATCCGTATCAGAGGAAACATCGCTCAGATACAGGTTTATGAAATGACAGGCGGCATAAAGTGCGGTGACGAAGTTGACTTCACGGGTGAAATGCTGTCTGCACAATTAGGCCCCGGACTTCTCGGTCAGGTTTATGACGGACTTCAGAATCCCCTGCCCGTATTGGCAGAGCAGGCAGGATGGTTTCTTGAAAGAGGTATTTATGCAGACAGTCTTAACGCAGAAAAAAAATGGGAATTTACTCCCCTTTCAAAGCCCGGCGATGTACTGAGAGCCGGAGAATATATAGGCACAGTTCCCGAAGGCCCTTTTACACATAAAATTTTTATTCCCTTTAACCTTCTCGGCACTTATACACTGAAAGCAATAAAAGAAAAAGGCGAATATACCGTTAATGAAGAAATTGCTGTTCTGACCGATGACAGAGGCAGAGAAATATCAGTTTCAATGGCATTCAGATGGCCTGTAAAACGAGCAATCAAGTGTTACAGCGAAAGACTTGCACCTGTCGAAACAATGGAAACAAAGGTTCGTCTTATAGACTCCTTCTTCCCTGTTGCAAAGGGCGGAACATACTGTACCCCCGGTCCCTTCGGAGCAGGTAAAACTGTGTTACAGCACACAACTTCAAAATATGCTGATGTTGATATTGTTATAATTGCTGCCTGCGGTGAACGAGCCGGTGAGGTTGTTGAAACACTTACGGAATTCCCCGAGCTTACCGATCCTAAAACAGGCCGTTCTCTTATGGAGCGTACAATTATCATCTGTAACACATCTTCTATGCCCGTTGCATCCCGTGAAGCTTCGGTTTACACGTCGGTAACCCTTGCCGAATACTACAGACAGATGGGTCTTAATGTTCTTCTTCTTGCGGACTCCACATCCCGTTGGGCACAGGCATTAAGAGAAATGTCGGGCCGACTTGAAGAAATCCCCGGAGAAGAAGCATTCCCCGCTTATCTTGAATCTTATATAGCAGCATTCTATGAAAGAGCAGGTTATGTGCTTCTGCCCGACGGCACCAAGGGTTCCGTTACCATAGGCGGAACCGTTTCCCCTGCAGGCGGTAACTTTGAAGAGCCTGTTACTCAGGCAACTCTTAAGGTTGTAGGTGCTTTCCACGGTCTTTCCCGTGAGCGCTCCGATGCAAGAAAATATCCTGCAATCGACCCGCTTATTTCCTGGTCAAAATATAAAACCGTTACTGCTCCCGAAAAATCAGATTTCTGCAAAAAAATTCTTTTCCACGGTGACGAAATCGGCTCTATGATGAAGGTTGTCGGTGAAGAAGGCACAAGCATTGAGGATTATATGGTTTATCTGAAGGCTGAAATGCTTGATGCGGTTTATCTGCAGCAGAATTCTTTTGACCTCACAGACGCAAACTGCACAAAGGAGCGTCAGAATTATGTAACGGATAAGCTTATTTTTATCCTCGGAAGCTCTTATATGATTGATGATAAGGATACAGCACGAAGCTTTTTCAACCGTATGAAGCAGAAATTTATCGACTGGAATTATACTGAATTTGAAAGTGATGCATTCAGAAAAACTGAAGCAGAAATCAATGAAATATATGCTGACGGCAAAGGCAGCTTAAGCCGTGAAGCAGAACTTCTTCTGAAAGGCGGTGCGTGATAATGAATAAGGTATTCAGCAGAATCGAATCAATCACAGGTAACGTTATCACCGTTAAGGCACCGGATGTACGTTATAATGAGCTTGCTCAGATAAACACCCGATTCGGCAAATCCCTGGCACAGGTAAATAAAATTGACGGCGATGTTGTTTCCCTGCAGGTGTTCGCCGGCGGTCAGGGAATTTCAACAGGAGACGAGGTACGTTTTCTGGGACACGAAATGAGAGTTTCGTTCAGTGAGGACCTTCTCGGCAGAATTTTTAACGGCTCGGGCGAGCCCAGAGACAAAGGTCCGGCACTTACGGAAAACATGAAGCCCATCGGCGGCCCCTCGGTCAATCCCACAAAAAGAATTCTTGCAAACAGAATGATGAGAACAAACATTCCCATGATTGATATGTTCAACACTCTGGTTGTTTCTCAGAAGCTTCCCATTTTCTCAATTTCAGGTGAACCCTACAATCAGCTTCTTGCACGAATTGCCTTACAGGCAGATGCCGATGTAATCGTGCTCGGAGGCATGGGACTTAAATACGACGATTTTCTTTATTTCAAGGATGAGCTTTCAAACGGAGGCGCTTTAAGCAAAACAGTTATGTTTATCCACACTGCATCAGACCCGACGGTTGAATGTATGATGATTCCCGATATGGCTCTTGCAGTAGCTGAGCAGTTTGCATTGCAGGATAAGGATGTTCTTGTGCTTCTCAGCGATATGACTAACTTTGCGGATGCAATGAAAGAAATTGCAATCACTCAGGAGCAGGTTCCCTCAAACAGAGGCTACCCGGGTGATCTTTATTCACAGCTTGCCTCCCGCTACGAAAAGGCCGTTGACTTTGCAAATTCAGGCTCTGTTACCGTTCTTGCCGTTACCACAATGCCCGGTGACGACGTAACACATCCCGTTCCCGATAATACAGGCTACATCACAGAGGGACAGTATTATCTTAAGGGAGGAAGAATTGAGCCCTTCGGTTCCCTTTCACGTCTTAAGCAGAATGTTAACAGCAAAACCCGTAAGGATCACCGTATTCTTATGGACTCAATGATAAGACTGTATTCATCATACAAAGAAACAATTGAAAAGAAAAACATGGGCTTTTCAATGAACAGCTGGGATGAAAAATTATTGAAATACGGTCAGCTTTTCGAAAACAAACTGATGGATCTGTCTGTTAATCTGACACTTGAGCAGTCCCTTGACCTCGGCTGGCAGATACTTGCAGATTGCTTCAGAAAAGAAGAAACCGGAATAAAGTCAGACCTTACAGATGAATTCTGGCCCGTTAAATAAGGAGGACTGAATTTTGGCAAAAATCAAATTAACTAAAAATGAGTTAAAGGTACAGAAGGATGCTCTTAAAATGTACCGGAGATATTTGCCTACTCTGACGCTTAAGAAACAACAGCTTCAATCAGAAATACGGACAATTGAAGCAAAAGCCATAGCGGTAAGACAGGAAAGAGAAAGTCTTGAAAAGGGTTTTTCGTCGTGGATTGCCGTGTTCAGTGAAGAAAACGCTTTTCCCGACGGAATTATCACTGTGAGCAATATCCGGAAAGGGACGGGAAATATTGCAGGTGTTACAATTCCCGTCTATGAGGGTGCCGACTTTTCTTTGGGTGAATACGATTTATACGAAACACCGCTGTGGGTGGATATTGCCGCACGTCATATGGAAAAAGCAATGTCACTTGATCTGGAAGCTCAGGTGTTGGACGAACAGGTACGGCTTTTAGAAAAAGAACTTCTTTCCACTTCTCAGAGAGTAAACCTGTTCGAAAAGGTTAAGATCCCCGAAACAGAAGCAAACATCAAAAAAATATCAATTTATATGGCAGATCAGCAGGTCAGCGCTGTTGTGCGTTCAAAAATTTCAAAGCGTAAAATCGCTGCCCGCGATGACAACACATCCGGAACGGAGGTGGCTGATCTTTGATAGTACCTATGAAAAAAATCTCCCTTATGGTTATGGGAGATAAAAAACGGGAAACTCTGAAAAAGCTGCGAAAAGCAGGAATTCTCCACATAGAAATTTCAGAGGGCTCAGGCAAAAGAATTGATGAATTAAAAGAACAGATTGTCTTGCTTGAGAATGCCGTTTTTACATTGAGCGATAAAAAATATAAGAATACTGAGCAACAGGAAATCTCCTTTGAAGAGGCAGTTAATACCGCAAAAGAGCTTTCTTCGCTGACTGAAAATAAAAAGACTCTGCTTAATGAACGGTTGACCCTTACGTCTGAACTTGAGCGGATACAAAGCTGGGGAGAAATCGATCCTCTGCAGATTGACAAGCTGGCAGAAACAGGCATTGATATTTCATTTTATGAAATGCCGATGAATGAATATGCTGCCCTTCCCGAAACGGTAAAGACCGTATGTATGGAAAGAAGCAAGAGCTCAGTAAAGTTTGCATTGGTAAAAACAAACAATGAAGGCGAAAAAGAAATAACAGATGCGCTGAGAAATTATCTCTTTGAGCTGCCGAAAATTTCAAACACCGAAATAAAGCAGAAGCTTGATGAAATCAATGAAGCTGTTGATGCTGCAGATAACAGAATAAGCGGATACGCAGCATATAACGGCAGCATGAAAAATGCAATTGTTTCCTGCAAGAAAGAAATTGAATTTGAGATTTATGCAACAGGTATGTCGGATGAAGATCTGTCAACGGGAAACAACAAGAGCATTTCGGTAGCATATTTCAAAGGCTATGTTGAGGAAGAAAATCTGCCGCAGCTTAAAGAGATTGCAAAAGAAAATGCATGGGGACTTCTTATTGAAGATCCGACAGAGGAAGACAATGTTCCCACTAAACTCAGGAATAACAAGTTTGTAAGTCTTATTTATCCTCTTACCGACTTTCTCGGAACTGTACCGGGATATTTTGAATATGATATTTCCGGTTGGTTCTTAGGCTTTATCCTTATCTTTTTCGGCATTATTTTCGGTGACGGTGTGTACGGTCTGCTGATCACGGCTGCCGCAGCCGCACTGATACTGAAAGCAAAAAAATCGAAGAAAGAAATTCCTCCGGCATTTCTTCTCGTGGGACTTTTCGGTCTGTCTACAATATTGTGGGGAACACTTACCTGTACCTGGGGCGGTCTTCCTGCAGAAAGCCTGCCTTCAATTCTTCAGAAAATATCAGTTCCCGTAATATCCAACGTTTATGCCGATAAAATATGGTATCCGTTCTGGACAAACGGTACGGCAGGTCTTACGACGGCACAGAATCTGCAGATATTCTGTTTTACACTGGCTCTTATTCAGTTGATTGTTGCACACATAAAAGCAGCAAAGCGAAACAGGAAATCAATAAAAATTCTCGGTGATATCGGTTCAATCTTTCAGCTTATCGGCATTTATTATGTAGTATTGAGCTTTGTTGTAAATCCTCAGGTTTTCACCTTCGGGCTCGTTATCAGCGGAATCCCTGTAGGAACAATAGCTCTGACACTTGTTATTATCGGCTTTATTATGAGTTTTGTATTTTCAAACTACGAAGGAAGCGTTGTCAAATCGATAGTTGAAAGCCTCAAAAACATAGTTTCTGTTTTATTGGGCGTAGTAAACGTTTTCTCGGATATAGTTTCTTATATAAGACTTTGGGCAGTAGGTCTTGCAGGTGCCGCAATTTCAGCAACCGTAAACGAGCTTGCAAGTCCGTTACTCGGCAATTTTATGTTTATGATAATTGCAATTGTGCTTCTGGTTTTCGGTCACGGACTGAATATGATACTGAACGTTCTGTCTGTCATCGTACACGGAATCAGACTTAACACACTGGAATTTTCATCGCATCTTGATATGTCCTGGAGCGGACATAAATTCAAACCATTTGAAGAACAGAATTAAAAAGGAGAATACTAATTATGGATTTAGGTTTATTAGGCACATCATTGGCAATGGGTATTGCAGCTATAGGCTCTGCAATAGGTATCGGCATAGCAGGTCAGGCATCAATAGGAGCCTGGAAAAAATGCTATATGAGCAATAAGGCAGCTCCCTTTATTCTTACAGTTTTTGCAGGTGCTCCCCTCACCCAGACAATTTACGGCTTCCTTTTAATGCAGCAGATGAAATCATCAGGTGCAGACCCCTCTTTCCTCATCGGTCTCGGCATTGCTTCAGGTCTTGCAATGGCAGTTTCCGCTTTTGTTCAGGGAAAAGCCGGTGCAGCAGGTGCTGATGCACTCGCAGAAACAGGCAAAGGCTTCTCTCAGTATATTACTGTTGTCGGTCTTTGCGAAACCGTAGCACTCTTTGCTCTCGTTTTCAGCATGGTCGCTTTAGGTTAAAATATAATCGCATTAATGAGAATCCGGGCAGACACTAAAATCTGTCCGGATTCTTTTTTTTGAATTCTTGACACAAAAAAAATGTTATGCTACCATAATTATATCAGCATAGCTGCTGAAATTATCCAAAAAGGTGATGAATATTATGTGGGAAAAAATAGTTGCATTTTTCATGTCAATCATTGCTTTCTTTGCAAGCCTTTTCGGCTTTGGTACAGAAGAAAAAAGCTACGAATACAAAAGCTTATCCTACGGCAACCACGAAAGACAGGTGCTTGACCTTAAAATTCCAAAGGAAAACGACGGTGAAATCGGACTTGTTCTTTTTATTCACGGCGGTGCATGGATAGCGGGAGATAAAGAAAGCTATAAAGGCGGAGTTAAAGCTGCCGCAGAAACCTACGGATTTGCAGGTGCGGCAATCAACTACCGTTACATCAGCGAAACTGTAAGCATCCACGATATTCTCGACGATATTGACCTTGCACTTAAGTGCATAAAACAAAAGGGAGAAGAAAACGGAGTAAATATCAACAAGGTACTTCTTACAGGCGATTCTGCCGGCGGACATCTCTCACTTCTGTATGCTTATTCAAGAGCAGAAACTGCAGCAATCACTCCTGCAGCTGTTGTAAGCAACAGCGGACCTGCAGACTTAACAGATGAAAACTTCTATATAAATAATGCTATGGGAGATGAGGAATTTGTAGCAGGGCTGTTTTCATATGCTTCGGGCAAGTCCTTCTCATATTCTGAACGAGCAAATGCAAAGGAAGCACTTGAAAAGGTTTCTCCCCTCTTCTATGTAAATGAAAATACCGTGCCTACGGTTATAAACCACGGTATGAAAGACAGCATTGTTCCCTACTCTAACGCTGTAGCTCTTGACGCAAAGCTTACTGAATGCGGAGTAACACATGTGCTTAATTCTTATCCAAACTCCGACCACGACCTTGGAAGTGACCAAACAAACAAAGAAATTGCAAATGATCTTCTTATAGAATATTGTAATACATATCTCAGCTGACAGAAAAAAACTGCAAGCCTGTCCTTTCCGGAAGACTTGCAGTTTATTTGCATTTATATGCTTTTTTTACATTATTTTTCAAGACAGTTTTTGTTTTCTGCAGCGGTATAACAGATATATTCATTGCAGCTTAAGCAAAAACTGATTGTATTCGGGCTCAGTCAACAGTAAACGATACAGTCTTTGCTTCTGAATATTTGTGATATGCGCTTTCTGCGGTAATGGTAAGTATATAGGATTTTCCTTTTTCAAGTAAATCCTTTGATACCGTAAATCCCTGGGTATCTTCATTATTAATAAGGTAATAGGCTGCTATAAAGTTATCTTTATAAACCTCATTATTATTCTCGTCGGTGATTGCAACCTTATATTCATGAACAATAAAGCCGTCGGGAACTTCAGCTTTTGTGAAGCTGACTCTGTAGTTTCCGTCTTCCGTTGTATTGACACATACCTCGGTATTTACGGGAAATACGGGGGCTTTATCATGTGCTTTGAGATTCTTGTATGTATAAGCAAACGAATCACGGTCATTTACGTTTTCAATAAAATAATCGCAGAAATATGTATCTGATAAAAGATCATAGCCTCTGATTCTTACTCTTCCCGTGCTGTCCGCCTCAACTACCGCAAACTGAGCAGCATCTTCATACCCCTCGGGATGCTGTCCGGGGATATAGTTTTCATCAAGCTCAAATCTTGCCATTGCACCTACACCCACAGAGGTATACGTACTTTGATTTATGCTTCTTGGGTCATTAAAGGGAAAATGCGAATGTCCCGAAAAATTAATAATATTGGTGTGTCCTGCAAAAACAGGATTGAGCTGGGGCGTGCACCATACGGTACTGCCGTATACGGTTCCGAAGGGATGAGGATGTTCAAATACAAATACCGGCTTGTTGCCTGCTGTTTCTGTTGCTTTATGAACTTCATCATTCAGCCACTTAAGACTTCCGGGAGTAAAGGTCCATTCTGTCAGTGAACGCTCGCCTGAAAATGCAATACAGGTAAAACCGTTGATTTCAGTAACGGTATTTATATCGTGTTCAAAATATTGTTCAAAAAGCTCTTTATAATTATCAGCCTTGAATTCGTGATTTCCTAAAACATTTATGCATACTGTATCATCTCTGACATTTTCTTTAAGAGTATCGGCATAAGCTTTATAGTCAGGTTCTGTGCCTATACTGGAGAAATCACCAAGACCGAAAAAGCCGTCAACCCCCTTGTAAATCTTATCATTGTCAAAAAGTGCATAAGAAGTGTTGATAGCATCGGCAACATTTTCATTTTCATTATGCGTATCGGTAAAAACAATAAGTCTGATTTCAGGAACAAAATCTGCAGCTGCTTCGGGCAAAGCCTCGGTCACAGTACCTCTTGACATCTGAATACCGCCCCAGCACAGCGTTATGATACAAAGTACAACTACAAATGAGATAATTGAGCCAAGCGTAATACAGGATATTTTCAACGCCTTAATCAAATATTTTTTCATATTGTTCCTCCTATGTGTAATACAATTTAATAATATCTTTTAATACTGAAAGTGTCAACACTTCATTTTTCAACTCAAAAAAATATTCTGCACCAAAAAGCGGGCACAAAACATGCATCTAAACAGAGTCCCCGCATTTATCTTTTTACTAAAATTTTATTATTTAAGTGAAAATTTTTGGTAAAATTTATTAAAAATTATTGACTTTACATTTTTATTTTATTAACATAAGATTATACTTCTGTATAAATTTATTCTGAAAGGTGATTACTATGCCCGAAATTGAATTAAAAGACACAAATCTTATATTGAGAGACCTTATAGCAAAAATCAATTTTATTCTGTATGATTTTATTGTAAAGCTCAGTGCATTTTTTCCCGGGTTAAAAAGATAATTTATGAACTTTTCTTTTTAGCTTTTTTCAGAAAGGAGAGATAATCTATGAAATCTGCACTTAAAAAAATTATTGCTGTCTCAATGTGTACAGTACTGCTTTTCAGCATAACTTCTATTGCTTTTGCAGCAGACGATATAACAGGACAGTTTAATTTTACCATAACAAGTCCTTATGATACTGTAGACTGGGACAGCTGGAAACAATACAAGGCTTCATTACACTCACATACAGATGCAAGCGATGCAGATCAGAGCATTGCCGACAGTGTAAAGAAGCATTATGATCTCGGTTATCAGATTCTTGCAATTTCAGACCATGCCGTGCTCGGTGCACGTTGGGATAAAATTCCCCAGACAGTGCCCATATACCGTTTCTTTAAATTCAGCCGCACCGGAATGCGTGATCCCGTTGTTCTCACATCAGAAGAGCGTGAGGCAATTATCAACGGCACATATGAAAGCGCAGAACGTGATGCATTAGCCAAACAGCTCGGATATGAGCTTGGCGGTATGCTGGAAATCACAGGTTCATGCGAGGCAAACGGCGCCACTCCCATAAACGATTGCCATATCAATACCTTCGGATGCACAAGCGTGCAGGCAAAAATGGGAGTTTACGGTGATTTTGAATCTGTAGTAAAAGCATGTGACAAGGAAGGCGGATTCTCTTTCCTTGATCACACAGGTGAATATGTAGGAAGAAATGACGAGGATGAATGGCGTGCATATGAACCCTATTATGCCAATAAATTTGCAAATATCTTTCTTGATTATGATTCCTGCGTTGCATTCGATGTAAACAGCACCAAGTTTGATTCTGTTATATGGGATCAGATTCTTCAATTAACTGTTCCGCAGGGCAGAAATGTTCCCGGTATTGCATTCTCCGATTCCCACGATATAGAAGATAATGACTGGGCATTCACAATGATTCTTATGCCTGAGCTTACCGAAGAGGCTTTTGAAAACTGCATGAGAAGCGGTGCTTGGTTCTCTGTCGGCAGAGTTGACACATACTACCTCGGTGATGATTTCAACGGTACAGGTAACTTACCTCCCGCAGTTTCAAGAGTTTATGTTGACAACGAAACAGACACAATTTCCTTTGACGGCAGCGAATTCAACAATGTTCAGTGGATTTCCGACGGCAGAATAATTGCGGAAGGTGCAGGGCTTACATCCCTTGATCTTAATGAATATGAAAATGTTCTCGGCTCTTATGTGCGCTTCCAGATAACAGGTCCTGGCGGTATACTCTATTCACAGCCCTTCGTTACTATGGCTGATGGCGTAGAATATTCTTCTGATGTTTACAAAACATTTGACCTTTCAATGTTTATGCGCGCCTTTGTTGATTTCTATAATCTGACCTTCGGTCACGGAATTTTCAATACGATCATAAAAAAGCTTTTATGGAACCACGTCTGGTGACAATCCGCTGAAACACGGCAAAAGAATAAGAATACTGCAGATGATAATTCTCAAAAACACAGAATTATCATCTGTTTTTTTCGCAAATCAGCATAGGATTTCCCGCGATAACGCTTGCATTTTTTTATTCCATAAGTTAAAATATAAAATAAATTATTATAGAAAGTGAGGCAAAAAAGTATGGCAAAAATTCTGGCTTTCTTTACAGCAATGTTTACCTGGTTTTCGATGATTTTCTGTCCGGGAACTTCGGTAGAAGGCATTTTTACAGAACCCGAAACCACAGAAAAAACTGTTTTTGATGAAGGTGAATTTATTTTGGGTGAAAATGATATCATAGTTGCGCCTTACGGAAATGACAGCAATAAAGGAACGGTTGATTCCCCTGTTGCTACGCTTGAAAGAGCAAAGGAACTTGTTAAATCAATAAGCTCAGAAGAAACCGTTACGGTATGGTTCAGAGAAGGAACATACTTTATCGAAGAAACAGTAGCTTTCACGGCAGAGGATAGACAGAATGTCATTTACCGTTCATATCCCGATGAAAACGTTTCTTTCTCCGGTGCAAAAGAAATTTCAGATTGGAAAGTAACCGTTATCAACGGTGTGATTGCTTTTTCTGCTGATGTGTCCGTTCAGAGTGACGAGGATTATTTCCGTTCGTTATACAAGAAAAACAAAAGACTTCCCCGTTCAAGCTATCCAAAGGAAGGCACATTCAAGATTGCCGATCCTCTCACAGCTGAAGCTATAGTTCCGGAAAATGAAGCAAATTTTTTCACTCATTCTCTGGCATTCAATGCCCACTCAGCCGACATGATTGATTTTGCAAATCCTTCAGATATTGACATCAGAATTATGCATTTCTGGTGCAACGACCTCCTTCCCGTTCATTCCATTGATAAAAATACCGGAAGGATTGAAACAAATAAAGCATCTGCAATGACCGTCAGAGTTGATGACAACTATATTCTGGAAAACGTAAAGGAAGCTCTTTCCCTGCCGGGAGAATGGTATCTTGACAGAACTGAAGAAAAGCTTTATTACATTCCCGAAGAGGGAGATACAGTTGACAACACTGTTCTTTATGCAGGACTTACCGAACAGCTTATTACTTTTACAAACGCAAAAAACATTGCATTTCAGGGTATAAATTTTATCAATACAGACTGGGATCATATAGACGGTAAGCATTCCGGTATTCCTTTCCCGGAAACACATCCGCTTTATAAAAATATAAAATTCGGAACAGACCATCCTCAGGCAGCATATGAAGTGCCTGCAGCAATACTTATAAATTCATCAGACAGTATCAATTTTACTGATTGCCGTTTTGAAAATATTGCTTATACTGCAGTAAAATTTGAAAATGCTGCGCAGAACTGCAGCATTTTCAGCAGTGTATTTAATGAAATCGGTGCAAATGCAATTTTTATTCACGGTGATTTTATTGTTCCCGCGACTACAAAAAACATTAATATAAAAGACTGCAACATCGGATATTACGGAAGAATCTTCAACAATGCAATAGGAATTCTTCTTACTCACGCAATTGATTGTGAGCTTTCAAATAATGAAATTCACGACGGTTGGTATACAGGTATTTCAGTAGGCTGGAACTGGGGCTATTCCGATAATCCCACAAACAATATTCAGATCAAAAATAATCTTATTTATAACATCGGTAACGGCTGGCTTTCAGATATGGGCGGTATATATACACTGGGCATTCAACCCGATACTGTTATATCAGGTAACATAATTTATAATGTCGGCTGTGATGAAGGTGCATACGGCTATGGCGGCTGGGGTATCTACCTCGACGAAGGCTCAAGCTATATGACCGTTGAAAACAACCTTGTATATGATTGCTCTTCTCAGACATTCCATCAGCATTACGGAAAAGAAAATATTATCAGAAACAATATTTTTGCATTCGGCGGTGAAGGTCAGTTTATCATAACAAGGCAAGAGGAGCATAACTCCCTCACCCTTACTAATAACATTTTAGTAGGTGAAAATACAGTAATGTATAAAAACTCAGTAAAGAAAAATTGGTTTGTTGATGACAGCAATCTTTATTGGGATTATAAAAACGGCGGCAACGTCTTTTCCGGAGATTCAACCAAGCTTATTGACAGACACACTCTTGTCGTTATGACAACAAGAGGATATTACAACAATGCTGTTTTTGCAGATCCGCTCTTTAAGGATGCATTAAACAGAGATTTCACTATAGCTGAAAACAGCCCCGCATTGGATGCAGGCTTCGTTCCCTTCGCATATAATGCAGGCACAATAACACAATTCTGATAAATATTCCCATAAAGACGAGCCGTACAAAAAGTACGGCTCGTGCATTTTTTTTGGCTCGTTAATATGCTTTTATTTTACATAAATTTCTGCAATACAAATCATACAGACATCTGTGTTAATACTTATCTCTGCATACAAAGAAATCAAAGCTTTATTCCGTATACTGCACAGTTTTTCATTTCTTCTATAAGAGAAAAACCGTATTTATCATAAAAGCCTCTGCCTTTTTTATTTTTTATCCAGGTAGTAAGCATTATGCCTTTAATATCCTTTCTCTTAAGATGAGAAAGAAGAGCATCTGTCAGCTTATGCCCGAGTCCCATCCTCTGATATTCGGGCAATATATCAATATGAAGGTGAGCTGGATATTCGGTTTTATATTTTTCATGGGGAATGATTGATCTGAGAGCAGTTTTTCTGCGGCGGAATTCCCATTTTTTTATTCTTGTGCAGTATTCATTTACAAAGCACTTTTTGAACGTATCAAAATTTTCGGTACATATGATATAACCGACAGCGTTATTATTTTCATCCGCTGCAACAAAGCAGTTTTCAGGTTCCTTTTCAATATAGTAATCGCAGTAAACAGAAAGAGTGAAATTTTTTCCTCTTTCCGTGCTTTTGCAAGGTCCATCGCTGTTAAGGCAAATAAAATGAACAGCTTCCTTATCACGTTTTTCATAAGGTCTTATATTCATTCCCTGCCCCCCTTTCATATAATGAATTCTATCATCGGTTAAACAAAAATGTCAATATATATCTGTTTTTTTATTGAATTATTGTTATTTATATTGTATTATTTAACAGAGGTGATAATTATTGTACGATATTCCTGCAGTTTCCGAGCTATTTAATGATATGCTCAATGAATTTAATATAAATATAAACTATGTTGATTCAAGGCTCACCTTATATTGCGAAAAATCACAAAGGCTAACTGACGAAAAATACATTCTGCATATTTCCGATAAAAATATCACTATTGATTGTTCCGGCGAAAAAAGTGCATTTTATGCCATATGCGATATTGTGAAGCGAACAAACGAAGAAAAAATGCTTAACGGAAAATATGTATGCAGTCCGTCATTCAAAGTACGGGGATATATTGAAGGATTCTACGGTACTCCCTGGAGCGACGATAAACGCAGAGACATTATGGTATTAATGGCAAAAAACAGAATGAATACCGTTTATTATGCTCCTAAAGACGATTTATATCACAGAGAAAAATGGCGTGAGCTTTATCCCGAAAAGGAGCTTTGGACTCTTAAAAATCTTGTTGATACTTCAAAAAAATATTATATGGATTTTTACTGGTGTATTGCCCCCGGGCTTTCTATGAAATATTCCGATGAAAAAGACTTTTCGGCACTTATGAAAAAATCGCTGCAGCTTTATTCAATAGGTGTAAGACACTTCGGACTGCTTCTTGATGATATAGACGAGGAGCTTGAATTCACTGAAGACAAAATACTTTTCGGAGAAACCGTAAATGCACATATAGAGATTATAAATAAATTCTATTCAGCACTTCAGGATATTGACAATTCAATCAGACTTACGGTATGCCCCACTCTTTATCACGGAAAAGGCAATGAATACTATATTTCAAAGTTCGGACAGAATATTTCTCCTCTTATCTCGGTTTTCTGGACCGGAAGAGATATATGCTCCCGTGAGCTTACAAGCCTTGATGCAATCAGGTTTATTGACGCAACTCACCACAAGCCCCTTTATTGGGATAATTATCCTGTAAATGATTGTTCAATGCATAATGAAATGCACATATCTCCCATAATAAACCGTGATAGGGATTTATGGAAGTATTCCGAGGGAATTATAGCAAACTGCATGGAATATGCAGAATGCTCAAAAATACCTCTGATTACATTCTCTGATTTTTTATGGGACAGCGAAAGCTATTGCTCCGAAGAATCCTTTGAAAATGCTGTAAAACAGGTTATCGGAAAAGATAATGCAGATTGTTTTATTATTTTTGCAGATCACCTTTATACCTCCTGTCTTAAGGATTCTAATTCCAGACGTATGTATGAAGCACTTGATAAAATAGAAGCAGCATACAAGAAAGGCGATACTGAAACAGCATTTACACTGGCTCAGAGTTTTCTTAAAAAAATGCACGATGCAAAAGCGTATCTGATGAAGGATTTACCTATCTGTAAGGAGCTTACAAAATGGGCTGAAAAATTTTTTGTTGCATGCGATCTTTTTGATAAGATTTTCGTTTATATTCAAAAAAGAGAGAAGCATATAAAAACCGAGCTTATTTCTCTTATTGATAAATATAACTCTTTCCCTGCAAAGCTCTCAAATGATGTAAACTTAAAAGAAGAATTAAAAGAATTACTTAACTGACGGAGGAATTACTATGGATGTTTTAACAAGATGGTTTTCGGCAATAATGGCAGTGCTTATGGGGCTTCCCTTACTTTTCACTGCAGTTTTGCAAAGTGCAACAAAAACAGGATATGATAAGCGTCCTGTCGAAGAAATACGCAGCAGTTTTCTTGAAGGCTCCGAAGCTTTTCTTGATGAAGCGGTCTCAGAATACTGGTCAGCAGGTTTTGCCCGCAGAAGTCTTACTCCTGCTGACATTGACGAAACAAGATATTTTCTCGGCGGATATCTCAAATTCCCGGCACAGGAAGTAACCGGTGTTATTGATGACTTGTGTGTAAGAGCTGTTGTTCTTGATGACAATTCGGGAAGAGGTGCAGCTGCATTTGCGTGGATTGATGCCGTCGGCTTTATGAACGCTGATATCAAAGCAATCCGTGAGAAGCTCAGCGATATCACGGGAAAAGGAATGCTTATAAGTATTGATGTAGGTTCAACTCATGTTCACAGTGCTGTTGATACACAGGGACTCTGGGGGAATATTCCGAAAAGCGGAAGAAACGAAGCCTATATAAATTCCGTTGTTGAAAAAACCGCTGACGCCGTAAGAGAGGCATATAACAATAAAACCCGGGGTACTCTTTACTATTCTTCAAAAGCATGTCCCGAGATGTTCTATGACGGAAGAGCCCCTTACTCCATAGATGAAAAAATTCACCTTTTCCGTTTTGTGCCTGATGATATTAAGAAAAAAGAAATTTATATCACAAACTTCGGTGCGCATCCCGTAAATCTTGATTGGAGCAATTCTGAGCTTTCAGGTGACTTCCCTTATTATATTGAACAGGCTGTAACATCTGAAAAGAATGCAGATTTCATTTTTATTCAGGGTGCCATAGGCGGCGGAATTTATATAAATACAGATGCCCGTGTAGGAATCTCGGAAGAGCTTTCGGCTTTTGAAAAAATGCAGGAATACTCTCTTATCGCGGCTGACATTCTTTATGAGCTTGCCCAAAGCGGAGAAGCAGTTGAGCCTGTTCTCAATATAGCTCACGCTCAGGTTGATTTTGAAGTGAATAACTTTATATTCCTTCTCGCAGAAAGAGCAGGACTTTGCAATGTAAAGGCTTTCAAGGAAGACGGCAAGGTTTATCTTACAAGTGAAATCGGCTATCTTGAAATCGGCAGAAACATAAAAATAATAGAAGCTCCCGGTGAAATTCTGCCCGAGCTTGTATACGGCGGATTCTTTTCTGCCGAGGAAGCATATAACGGCACAGAATACGAATATCCGGCACTTAACACCTTCTTCAGTTCAGAGGATGAAATTCTCGTTTTCGGACTTTGCAATGACGCAGTGGGATATATCGTGCCCGATAACGATTATTCCGCATCAAATGAAGAAGGTCACTATGAAGAAACTGTTTCAACCGGTTCATTCACAGCATCCGCTTTCTCAAGGGCATTCGCTGATCTTTTAGGTAAATGGAGGTAAAAGCAATGGAATTATTACGCTTATTGGGTCTTCCCGCTCTGGTCAGAAAGATTATTTCCGCACTTTTAACATTAATAACAATCGCACTTCCCTCTTCAATGTTCACAACTGAAGAAGCTGCAGCACAGTATATGCTTCAGGGAGACAGCGTATTTTCCGACACGGCAGGTGAAATATGGACTTTAGGCTTCGCATCCGCTGTGCTTACTCCCGAGGATGTAAGTGCAGATACATACTATATTGCAGGCTACAACACCAATAATCCCGCAACCGGTGTGCTTGACGATATGATGGCAAAGGCAGTATATCTTGATGATAATACAGAAAGAGGCGCAGTTGTTATCTGCGCAATAGATTGCGTGGGAATCAGCCGTTCTGATATAAATGACATCAGAAAACTGGTCATTGAAAGCGGAGAAATACCGTCTCTCAAATCAATAAACATCTGTGCGACTCATACTCACTCAGCCGTTGACACACAAGGTCTCTGGGGTTCTGCTTTTTACTCCGACGGTAAAAATGATGAGTTTATGAATACTCTTAAAGAAAAGACAGCTAAGGCTATTATTGAAGCTTATAAAGAGAGAAAAGACGGAAAATTATATTTCGGAACTGCCGATGCTGAAGGCTTACAGACAGACACAAGAACGCCCGTTGATTTTGATTCAACAATAACAAGTATCCGTTTTGCTCCTTCTGACAACAGTGCAGATACATATATTGTAAACTATGCCTGTCACGCAGAAATGCTGGGAAGCAAAACAAACGTCATAAGCGCAGACTTCCCTGCTTATATGTCAAAGGAAATAAATGAGAAAACAGGCGGTGCAAATGTTATATTCCTGAACGGTGCAATCGGCGGTCTTATTACCGGTTCAGAAATTGACAGTTTTCTCAGGGGTGAGCTCTCCGAATGCATTGAGCACACAAAAGAATACGGAAAAGATGTGGCAGCTCTTATTCTCGGCATTAATAACGAAACAGAGATTTCTCCTCTTATAAATATAAAATCACAGACTGTAAGTGTTTTATGTGAGAATACTGCACTTCTTCTTGCAAGATATATAGGCGTACTCAACAATGATATATCAATTGAAGGAAGAAGCGAGGTTTCAATTATAACCGAAGTTTCTTATATGGAGCTTGGTAATAAACAGATAGGTGCTTATCTTATTCCCGGGGAGATTTATCCCGAGCTTGAAAGCGGAAACTTCCTTACGGCAGAATCAGCCGCAAACAGCACCGATGCTTCCTATAAGGCTCTTTCAGAAATGTCACGCTGTGAACACAATTTTGTTATCGGTCTTTGCAATGATGAGCTGGGCTACATAATTCCCGAAAACGATTTCCTGCTTCACGAATGGTTCCCCTATTTCAATATTCCCTATGACTCTTTTGACAGAAAGCATTATGAGGAAACCAATTCCGTCGGTCCGGAAACTGCCGGCACACTTCTCAAAGCAATGGACAGCATTATAAACTCCATAGATAAATGATAAAATACCCCTGACTTTTGTTGAAGTCAGGGGTACGATTTTTTACATCGTCTTTTTAGTATCTATTTATTAACACAGCGAAGCACCGCATTTCCGTCACGGCAGAAATCAAGGGCAGAAACTGAAATATTATCAAGTGCAAATCTGAAAGCATGGGGCTTTACGCCTAATGCTGTGGGAATCAGATACTCAAGAAATCCGTGATGGCTGAAAACGGCAACGCGATCTCCGAATGTGAAATTATTCTTAATAAA
>JAZSNB010000058.1:0-13962 GCA_045536195.1 Acutalibacteraceae bacterium | reverse complement strand
CAATTGCGGCAGTAAGAAGCCTGAAGCAGCTCAGGGTTGGATCTGCTCCTGCGGCAGTGTAAATCAGGGCAAGTTCTGTATGAACTGCGGTGCCAAGAAGCCCGAGGGCGCACCTTTATATAAGTGTGACAAGTGCGGCTGGCAGCCCGAAGATCCCCATAATCCCCCCAAGTTCTGTATGAACTGCGGCGACATATTTGACGAATCAGACAAATCATAATTATTTATAAAAGGAGAATATAAAAATGGGACTTTTTGATAAGAAATTCTGCGACATCTGTGGTGAAAAAATCGGTATGCTCGGCAACCGTAAGCTTTCTGACGGTAATATGTGTAAGGATTGTGCGAAGCTTCTTTCCCCCTTCTGTGATGACAGAAGAAACTCAACGCTTGCTGATATAAAGGCTCAGCTTCAGTACCGTGAGGAAAACAAGGCTGTTCTCCGTGCATTCAGCCCTATGATTACCATTGACGGTGATTATAAGAATATTTATGTTGACACAGCTAAGGGAAATTTCGTTGTTTCCTCCAATAAGCCAGGAAACTGGGATAATGAAAATCCCGATGTTATTCCGATTTCTGCTATAACTTCATTGACTCTTGATGTCAAGGAAGACAGAGACGAGATTTATTATAAGGATGCTCAGGGAAATAATCAGAGCTATGTTCCTCCGAGATATGAATATGAATATGATTTCACTCTTAAATTCCTTGTAAATACTCCCTGGTTTGACGATTTTGATGTTAAGCTCAATAACTTCAGAGTAAAGAATATGGGTTCTCCCGAATATAACCGCTATCAGCAGCTTGCACAGCAGGCAATGAATGCTCTCGGTGTAGGCACTATGCCTATGAACGGCGGTATGGGAATGAATATGGGCTACGGACAGCCCGCTATGGGTTACGGACAGCAAACTGGATATAATCAGCCAATGAACAACGGATATGCTCCCGCAAACGGCTACAATCAGTCAATAAATAACGGATATGCTCCCGCTAACGGCTATAATCAGTCAATGAATAACGGATATGCTCCCGCTAACGGTTATAATCAGCCAATGAATAACAGTTATAACCAGCAGATGAATAACGGCTATAACCGGACTATGAATCAGGAATATAATCAGCAACCGGCTTACTCGCACCAGTCTGTTTCACAGTCCTGGATTTGTCCTGCTTGTAATGGAGCAAATGATAGCGGTGCATTCTGTACTTTCTGCGGAACACCCCGTCAGAGATGAGCATATTAAAAAGCGTAATCATCCTTGTTTTGATTGCGGTTTTTGTTGCCGCAACGGTAATCGGAGTGTGGTATTGCAAGACTAAGTTTTACATACCCGATAAAGACGGTATGATTTATTACTCAACAGACAAAAACAATCAGGGAGATGATTAAACTTGTCAACTATTCGTAAACAGAAATGTCCGTGCTGCGATGGTGCGGTTGAGTTCAATGCAGATGCACAAAAGTTGAAATGTCCGTTCTGTGATACAGAATTTGATATTTCGTCTATGCCTGAGGATACGGCAAATCAGGTTGAACGGATAAACTGGAATACAGAGGGATCACAGTGGACCGCAGGTGAAGCAGAGGGTATTTGTGTCTATGCCTGTAATTCCTGCGGCGGAGAAATAGTTGCCGATTCAACAACAGGCGCAGCAAAATGTCCGTATTGTGACAATCCCGTGGTAATGAAGGGACAATTTTCGGGAGATCTGAGACCCGATCTTGTTATTCCGTTTAAGCTTGATAAAAAAGCGGCAAAGCAGGCGCTCAAAAAGCATATTTCAACAAAGAAATTTGTTCCGAAAGCATTCCTTGCCGACAATCGGCTTGAAGAAGTCAAAGGCGTTTACGTACCTCATTGGCTTTTTACCTGTGATGCAACCGGTAATGCGAATTACAAAGCAAAAAAGATAAAGAGATGGTCAGATGAAAATTATGACTATACCGAAACTTCATATTTTGATGTTTACAGAAGCGGCAGTATCTGTTTTGATAATATTCCCGTTGACGGCTCAACAAAAATGCCCGATGACCTTATGGAATCTGTCGAACCCTTTGATTTGTCACAGGCAGTTGATTTTAATACTGCATACCTTTCAGGCTATCTTGCTGATAAGTACGATGTGACCGCAGAAGAAAGTATGCCAAGAGCAAACGAAAGAATCAGACAGAGCATCATTGATTCCTTTAAGGAAACCGTAAATGGCTATGATGATGTTGAAAACCACGGTGCGGATATTAATATTGCTAACGGATTATATAAATACGCACTTTATCCGGTGTGGATTCTGAATACAAAGTGGAACGGTGAGATGTTTACTTTTGCTATGAACGGTCAGACCGGAAAATTTGTAGGCAATATCCCGACGGATAAAAAGGCTGTTACCAAAGCGTCGCTTTTGCTCGGCGCCGGTATAGGTGCTTTAATCTACGGCCTTTTGTGGTTGATAGAGCTGCTTTAAGGAGGTTCGGAAATATGACGAAAAAATTTGTTGTAATTCTAATATCTGTGATAATCAGCCTGTCACTGATAATTTCTGCATCAGCTTATACATATCAATACGTTGCAGATTCCGCAGGGATGCTTACTTATGACGAGATTGAAGAGCTTGATGCTTATGCAGAGAATATTGAAAGCTCTTACGGTATATGTGTTATGTTTTGCATTGCCGCCGAGACTGACGGAATGTCTGACAGCGAATACGCACGGAAAATATATACCGATAACACCGATAATGAAAAAGGAATTATCCTTCTTCATAATTACGATGAAAATACCTATGCTGTGTTTATAGCAGACAATACGGGAGATATTTTTGATGATAATGCAGTCAGTGCAATGAAAGCCGCTTATGAATCCGATGAAAGTTTTTACGGAGGTATTGTAGGCTACTTAAACACAGCAGAAGCTATTCTCCGAAACGGCGGAGCAGTATCTGAAATTACCGAAGCAGATATACCTCAAGAGGATAACTCCGATAAAAAGGACGGAGTCGGATTTCTAAGTATCCCTGTTTCTCTCGGAATCGGTCTTGTTATCGGTTTTTTAATTATCAATTCAATTGCGTCAAAAAACAAGTCGGTTCATATGCAGAAGGATGCAAATGATTACACTCGTCCCGGCAGTATGATTATCACAGGCAGAGCAGATAATTTCCTTTATAAAAATGTTGAACGCAAGGAAAAACCGAAAACAGAAAATAAAAATAAGTCTTAATATTGAAGGAGGGATATATTATGGGACTTTTTGATTCAATCAGACGGCAAGCTGCCTCTTCCTTAAAAAGAGAGGTTACTCAGGAAATAAGCAAAGCTGTGAATAATGCAGCGCAGTCTGCGGGAAACGGAAAAAACTATACCGAAACATTCACCTTTGTGTCACTTCCCAAATGTGTTGCCGAGCTTCAGGCTTTGCCCGAAGCAAGTCTTGATTCTGCTTTTAAAACGACAGCACTTACTCTTGCCGCTTTGTGCAATTACGAGCACAATCCCGAGGCAACAATTGAAATGCTTAATTTTCTCAAGGGCCCCGGTGAAGTAAGCGGATTTGAAAAGCAGTTTATTAAAGAGCACCTCGGTTCCGAGGGGTATAAAGCACGCTCGTATTTTGAAGGGGCAACACCTCAGAACAGTTATAAACCAAATACTCCCTACAAAATTACGGTTATTGAAAATCCCTACTCTTTTGACAATGAAAACTGGGCAACGCTTTATGTGCAGAGCGGCGGTGCAGACAATCCCAGACCGATTAAGCTTCGTAAAAAACCGTCAACAGGTCAGTGGTTTCTTGTAGAAATCCAGTGTCTTGCAGATATCCGTGTACCTGTTGAAGAAGACCCCTGGGCATAAAGTAATTTGTAAAAAGGAGAAATTTATATGAAAAAAGCATTTGCATTATTTTTTGCAATTGTAATGGTGTTTTTGCTTGCAGCCTGCGGTGATAAAAATAACGATCCTACCGATGACTCAACACTGCCGTCGAGCAGTGCGGAAGGTGATATAGTGACCTCATTATTTTCTGTTAAGCTCAGCGAAGGCTGGATAAACATTGAAGAAGATTTAACGAACGAAGAAGAATATGCAAAAGCGGTTCTTCAGGTGCTTGACCCTGATGATACTGATTATTATCTTGTTGAGGCAGAAATCAAGGTGGAAATCGGCGAACCGTACGATTTCCGGGAGGATCTTGTTTACTACGGCTTCAATCAGTACGAATATGAAGTAGAAAAGGCTTATGAAACTGTGAAAATAGGCGGTGTTGACCTTCTCAGATATGATGACGGTGAAGAAACCCTTGTTTATTTCAACCGTATAGAAGGTGCCAATGCATCTGTTTATATCAAGTTTGATGCAACCGACATCAATGATGCACGCATCGAAGCCTTGATTGACGGAATTTCATTTAACATAAAAGACATCGGAAATGTTGACGGTCCTTGGGAGTGGGAAGGAGAGCGTTTCTTTGCTGAACCGGCAAGTGTACAGGCAGGTTCATTGAATATCAGCTCAACCTTTGTTCCCTTTGAAACTCCGGTTACAACCTTTGAAGTATTTGAACACTCCGTTGCCGCAATTGGTGACAAAGTGTATGTTCTTGTTGACGGTGAGCTCAGTGAGTGTCACTACAACGGCACAGAACTGGCATTTATCAATCCGATTGAACTGCCTGAGGATGATTATGAAAGAGTTGAAGCAACATCAGACGGCACTCTCTGGGTCAGCGGTTCAATGAATGATATTCTTTGTATAAAGGACGGCAGTGTTGCTAATTCTTATGAAGATATTGATAAGCTGGCAATTCATCCGTCAGGTAATTGGGGTGTTAATTATTTTACATCAAATGAGTGTGAAATAGTTACCTTCAGCGGTGATACATACACTTCAACTCCTGTTACCTTCAAAGAGGCTGATACAATAATGCATCTGTGTGTAGATGAAAATAACATTTATGTTTGTGCGAATGCGGCAGACGAAAGCGGACATAAAGTATTTATTTACAATAAAGACGGTATTCTTCAGAAAACTCTTTGTGATGCTGAAGGGGAGGGACTCGGAAGCGTAACATTTATTACTCAGACCGCAAACGGGTATATCGCCTTTGACGGCAATATGCGAGATGTTCTTGTCTGGGATAATGAAGGTGTATTTGCAGCAGAAATTTCCGATAGTGACCTGTTCAGCACAGGCTATCCCTGGTTCTGCGATTCTGCAGTTTCTTCTGACGGCAGTATTTTTACAATTATGACAGATGAGCGTGCGGACAAATCTGCAACCGAGCTTGTAGCGTTTATTGTTAAAGGATTCTGATTTTTACATATGAGTTAAAAAGAATTCTCAGTATATTGATGCTGTGTTTTTCTTATGTCAATTAAAAATAACTCTTAAGGCTCAACCGGCTTCAGCAGGAATTATATCTTACTGAAGCCGGTCATTTGCTTCTCAATGTGATTTATTTTGCTTATTAATCTTCAACAGAACAATACGTTTGTTTAACGTGCTGTTGTTTTTTTTGTAAAGCCCTCCTTTGTTATCATATATCTTTGCGATATCTTCAGCGCCTGTAAAAAAGGTTGCAATGTGCTTTTATATATGATAAAATAAATTAATAATGTGCAAATCTGAAAAGGAGCTGCTCGGATGCTTAAAAAAGCTTTTCACGATCTGAAAAAATACTTCAGATATTCAGTGGTATCAGCAAAATCAAAGCTTAAAGCGGAAGTTGCCAATTCTTATCTCAATTGGCTGTGGTGGATATTGGATCCTCTTTGTTTTATGCTTATATATACATTTATTTTCGGTGTTGTTTTCAATGCCAAAGAACAGTATTTCCCGGTGTTTATTTTTATCGGTCTTTCCATGTGGGATTTTGTAAATAAAACCTTATTGGGCAGTGTAAAAACCATAAAATTGAACAAAGCGATTGTTTCAAGAGTATATTTCCCGAAATTCATTCTTATACTTTCAAAAATATGGATAAACGGCTTTAAGATGATGATATCTTTTTGTATTGTCATACTGATGATGGCTATATTTCGGGTTCAGCTGTCTTGGAATGTTTTGTTTTTTATTCCCATACTCCTTGTTTTAGTTTTATTTACTTTCGGCTGTGCTTGTTTTCTGATGCACTACGGTGTTTATGTTGAAGATCTTAGCAATGTTCTGAATGTGGTGATGCGCTTTGTGTTTTATGCAACCGGTATTTTTTATAACATTGAAACGCGTATTCCTCAATTCGGCGGTTTACTCAACAAAATAAATCCCGTTGCTTTTCTTATTACATCCATGCGTCAGAGTCTGATATACGGATCAACTCCCGATTGGAAATTATTACTGATATGGTTTGCTGTCAGTGTTATGCTGGTATGTCTCGGAATCAGAAAGATTTATAAAGAAGAAAACAGTTATGTAAAGGCAATATGAGCAAAGAGGAATTAATTATGAGTGAATATGCAATTGAGGTTGAAAATCTCAGTGTCTGTTATAAAGGGCTTAAGTCCTATTCAATCAAGAAGAATTTTCTTAAGAGAAAGCGTTCTGAAAATGAGCTGTTTATGGCATTGAAAAATGTGAGCTTCAAGCTTGAAAAAGGCGAAATCCTCGGAATTGTAGGAAAAAACGGAAGCGGTAAAAGCACACTTCTTAAAGCTATTGCAGGAATTTTTTCTCCCGATGAAGGAAGTATTGATCTGCATAATAATTCTGTTTCGCTGCTTGCTATCGGCGTAGGCTTCATCAAGGAGCTTTCCGGCAGAGAGAATATTATGCTGTCCGGAATGCTGCTCGGTTTTTCAGAAGCAGAAATCAGAAGCCGTACTGACGAGATTATTGAGTTTTCCGAGATAGGCGATTTTATTGATAAGCCTGTAAGAACCTATTCAAGCGGAATGTATTCAAAATTATCCTTTGCTATTACGGCTATTCTTGATACCGATATTATTCTTATTGATGAAGTGCTTAGCGTCGGTGATGCACGTTTTCGTAAAAAAAGCTATGCGAAAATGAAAGAGCTTATTAATCAGAATGACAGAACTGTTGTTATTGTATCTCATGATAATAAAACCCTTCTTGATCTTTGTGATAAGCTTTTATGGATCAATGACGGTGAAGTGATGCAGTTCGGTGAGACCAAAGAGGTATTGTCCGCATATGAAAAATATGTAGGATAAATAACATGTAAAAAATAACAGCACAAAACTTACTGTGAAAAGTAGTTTTGTGCTGTTTGTATTATGTATAACGGAACTGTTATTTTCAGTTGTTTTCAGCCTGATCCATAAGATAGGAGATATCAAGCATTTCACCGAGCTTGAAGTCCCAGTATTTAGGCTCAAATCTGAGGAACAGTCCCGGAGTGAATGTCATTTCACCTACATAAATCTGTCCGTCCTGATTATAGAAATCTATACGTACAAAGGGGAAGTCCTTGCAAAGAGTTTCTGCAATCTCATACATTTTCTCAAGATTTTCAGGCTTTTCGGGAGCTGTTGAAGTAAATTTACCTGCACGGCGCACAGGAAGAACATTCCAGTCTCTGTCAACAAAGGTACGTGACTGTGTTTTGGAACCGCGCTCCTTAACAATCATTGAGAATTTGACTTCACCGTTGCAGCAGTAGAATTTGTAGTCATCCAGATACTGATAGTCACCAAGCTCAAGGAATTCTTCAATTACGATAAGAGGCTTTTCAGGCTTTTCATCGGTTATGCACATATTATTGTAATAGTATGAAGACCAAGGATAAAGCCAGGTTGATACTACAGCCTTGAGCTGATCTATATCAATAGCTCTTTTATCCTTTACAAGGATAACCTCGTTTGCACCCCAGCCTTCGTTTGCTTTTATAACAAAACGCTCAGGAAGGGAATTAAAATCAATATCGTTGACATTGTCATAAACACCGATCAAAGGTACTACATATTCGTAACCTACACGTTCACCTATCCAATCTTTTGCAAGAGCCTTATCCGAAGCTATTTTGTGATCAGGATGCTTATAGTGAAGAGCAAGCCACAGGAGCTTCTCGTTGTAGCTCTGCGGATCATCAAGATTAGGGAAGTAATGTAATTGCTTGTAGCCCTTTTGCTCGCAGTAATGCTTTTTCATATCCATGGTGATTTTTTCTTCCATCATGTAAGCCATTCTGGGAGTCAGAACATCAAATTCAGGAGCGGGGAGTGCTGCAGCTTTCTTTCCGGTCTTGATAAGCTTTCTCTGGCGGATCTGTATTCCGTTAATTCCTGCATATCTGTAACCGTTATGATTCTGGTAATAAACAGGGAAGCGGATAAGATTAAACACCGTAAGATAATGTTTTTTCTGAAGCTCATCGTGACGAATGAAGTTACGTCGGAACTTTCTGAGAGAAGCTTTGGTTTTTCTGTTTGCCTTTGCACATGCAATACGTAATGATTCAAAAGAAACAGGCTTATCAGTAATCATTTTTTCAGGAAGCTCGAACCACTCACCGAACTTATAGTCCCATTCTACAGGCTCAAAGGGCAGAAGTCCGCCGCCTGAATAGAAGGTCATTTCGCCTAGATAAATTTTATCGCCGACTTCGTAAAAATCAACGCGGACAAAGGGGAAGGGCTTTGCAAGCTTTTCTGCCAGTTCCACCATTTTATCATAATTGCGGGGTTTTGGCGGAAGAGGATTAGCGTGACGTGTGTTGCCGTATGTAAAGGGCAGATAGTTGAAGTCACGGTCAAAAAAGTCAAAGGTTACGCTGTTTGAGCTTCTGTCGGTTGCTATGAACAATGCCTTAACCTCACCGTTGAAGGTAAAGAACTTATAATCATATACCTGTCCGTCGATCTGTTCAAGGTATTCTTCTGCATAAACAACAGGTTTTGCATGCTTGAAACCCCAGTTGAAAAACTGATAATATGAATTTCTGTCGGGTTTCATCCATTTTTTGAGTGTTGCACGGGTTCTGTCGATATCCAGCTCTGATTTATCCTTAACAATGATATTGTAGCCGCTTGACCAGTTGACCTTCAGCACAAAACGATCGGGAAGTGCATCAAAATCAATATCATCAGGATCGTCCCAGCTTGCTATAGTTGGGACATAATAGCCTTCACCGATTGTTTCTTTTACATAATCCTTCACTGCAAATTTATCACTGCAGATCGTTATCAGAGGATTCTGATAGTAAAGCTTGGTCCACATGATTTTTTCATTGAAGGTTTTTGGATCCTCCAGATTCATCTCGTAGCCGACACGTCTTGAGAATGCATCGCTGAGAATTTCAATTTTCTTTTCTTCTGTCAAAAGAACACCTAATTCATAATGTTCTTTTTTTACATCTCTGGTTCCTTTGTAATTTGAAGCCATATTTCCTCTCCGTATTTCCGGTATTTAAATACCTGGTAGTTTGATTAATTCACCTAATTTATAATCCCATTCCTCCGGATCAAAAGGCAGTATGCCACCGCCGGAATAGAATGTCATTTCACCTATGTAAATTTTGTTGTCTGTCTCATAAAAATCCACACGTACAAAGGGGAAAGGCTGAGACAGTATCTCCGCACAGCGGATCATTTCATCATAAAACCTTGGTTTCTGAAGATTTTCAGCATTCTTTCTGCCTCCGTATGTGAAGGGCAGCTGATTAAAATCAGGATCAAAGAAAGTGTATGTAAGCTTTCCGTCCTTCTGACGGTCTGTTGCAATAAACAGGAATTTTACTTCACCGTTACAGCAGTAAAACTTATAATCATAGAGCTGACCGTCAAGCTGTTCCATATATTTTTCCGCATAAACTACGGGTTTCATATTTTTGTAGCCCCAATTGAAAGCCTGATAATAGCTGTTCTGCTGAGGCTCCATCCAATAACGGATTTTTTCAATCGTTTCTTTTTTATTTAATGAAGCTTTGTCTTTTACAATTATGTTGTAGCCGCTTGACCAGTTGACCTTCATAACAAATTTATCGGGCAGCTTGTCGAAATCAATGTCGTCGGGATTGTCCCAGCTTTCAATGGTCGGTACAACATATCCTTCTCCCAATTTTTCGGTTACGTAATCCTTTACTGCAAATTTATCACAGCAAGTTGTAACTAAGGGATTGCGGTAATTAAGCTTTATCCAGAAGATTTTTTCATTCATAGTCCTCGGATTGTCAAGATCGGGAGCATATCCGAGTTTTTCTTCAAAAATGGATATTGCTATCTTACGGATTTTTTCATCGGTAAGCTGATCATTCAGCATAAAATTAACCTTTGCCTGGTTAACAAAGTATTTGTCAAGATATTTGTCAAGAAAGGGTATTCTGAAGGTAAGTCCGAAAAAACGGTAATACTTGCGGTTTTCCCGGATAAGGGTTTCGAAGGGAATTTTAAGTCCCATAATCTGAAATTCCTTTTTGTCGCCGTTAACCTTGACTTTATAGGGAATCCGCACAGGTCCCAGTTTCAGATAATTCATAAGTGTTATTCTCCAACTATTTCAGTAAGGAATCGGTTCAAAGCGTATATGTACCATTTCTGATCCCCGGTCATTTCATTAATATAATCCGGAATGAGTTCATTATGAAGCGGTCCTGTCCAATCCTTAAGCCACTGAGCCATAGGTCTCGGTAACGGTGTTTTTTCAGGAACGGGAAGCTCGGGATAGAGCTTACAGAATAATTCTTTGATGATATATTTGCTTTCTCCGTTTCTGATGCGCTGCATATCTAACGCTGCACCGAGAACGGATGAAGCATACGGGGAAAAGAAATCAATATTGCCGAGTTTACAGGCATTGTTATAAAAACCGAGTGACACATCATATTCAAAGGCATTCAGAAATCCGAACACGTCCACATTGCCGTCCGGCTTAAGATGGGGAAGTATGGGAGACTGAATAATCTGCGGATGCTTCATTACCTTTGTGACGTCTACAAAAGAAAAACGCTCTGTGAATTCATTAAGGCTCCAGTCTCTTGAAAGCAATTTGCTGTGACCGCCGTATATTATATCAGCCGTCTCGCCGAAAATCAGAGTTTTTATTCCGTCTTTCTTTGCCTGAAGTGCAGCCTTATATACCTGCACCTCAATGGAGTGTATAGGGCATCCTTTTTGCCTCATAAGGGGGAGTGAGTATTTTTCATAATCATTCCAGGTGATTTCGATAACCTTATGCTTAAGACCGTTAATCTCTGCATATCTTTTTGCAGCAGCAGTTTCATCAATGCTGTTATCTGCCCTGCAGTAAAGAGTATATGTCTGCGTACCCTGTGGAAGGTACGAGGCGAGAATTGCCGAATCCATTCCGCTGCTGAGCATTAAAGCTGCAGGACCTTTATGCAATACATTCTGAATTTCACTGTTAAGATGTTCTCCCAATTCTTCTGAGGTGCAAATCGGCTTTCTGGGAGTGGTGTTTTTATAAAACCAAGGATCAGCATTGTCAGCAAATCTTAGACCATGGTCAACGATTGTGCGGTACATAAGGTATGAATTCATACAAAAATTAAGATCGGTCCGCATTGTGATTATTCCTCATTTCTCAGATGCTTGAGAGCCTTTGAAATCTGCGTTGAAGAAATGTTCTTTGTATACGGGAAATAGACGATTTTAATTCCTGCTTCTTCAAACTGGCGTTCATAGTCCTGCCATTTTTCGCTTTTGTACCAATCATCACCCACAAACATTATTGTTGCCTTAAGTTTTTTGCACATTTCAAGCTTATCCATATTTTCCTGTGCAACAACAGCATCAACAAATCTGATGTTTCGGATAATTTCAATCCGGTCATTAAAGGGGATAACAGGAGTTTTTCCTTTATATTTTACAAGCTCATCAGTGCTTACTCCAACAATAAGCTTATCACACATGCCTTTTGCATTGCGAAGAAGATTAAGATGCCCGACATGGAACAAGTCGAAAACACCGGCAGTATATCCGATGGTCATTTTTCATCCTCCTGTGGTTCAAATTCGATAAGGTAGGGAAGATGCCCGTATTGGTGCTCTTTTTCAGGCGGATTTTTATAATCACCGTACTGTGCACTGAGATAAGCATCATAATTATTCGGTACAGGCATTTTTATTTCGCCGAAGGGAAGCTCTTTGATAGGATAAAGATCCTTAAGCTTTATCCGAAGACGTTTTCTGACGATATGTGAAATCTCCTTGCATTCTCTGTTGTTAAACATCTGAACACTTCTGTCAAGAAAACGGAAGAGCAGAGCCTTCGGTACCGGCTTCAGTATAAAATGCATAATATTACGTATCAGGTTTTTATATCTGCTGTTGTTTTCAGTTTCAGAGCTGCGCACTGTTGTAAGACATTTGCTGAGAAAAAGATGGTTTGCAAATCTGCACAGAAGATAATGAAGCTTTTTAACAACCGGATTATCAGGTACATTATCAAAGGGAAAAATATCCACAAAAAAACCGTGATGTATGTCGAGATCTCTCAGATAATATTCTACGAATTTTGTATTGTCTTTTCTTATTTTTGTAAAATAGAACGGAGAATTTTTTTCAGTATAAAATGTCTGTAAAAAATACCCCCGGGGCAATTCCTCTGCGGCGCAGCGTAAAAACTCTTCATAATCTTTACGGGGCATTGCAAGGTCAATATCATCATCCCACGGAATAAAGCCCTGATGACGCACAGCTCCCAGAACAGAGCCGCCGACAGCAAAATATGTAAGATTATGCTTTTTACAGATAAATTCGATTTTTTTCATAATATCGAATTCTGTTTTTTGTATTCTCTCTATTGTATCTTGTGTTGTCATAAAATTAACCTTAAAGGATAGTTTTTCTTCAAATAATAATTATAACAGAATTTGTATGTTTTGCAAGTAGTATAATGACTTTTTTGTATTAATGGTTGTTTTTTTGAAAAAAAAGAATGATTATACCTTAATAAAAGTATAAGCAAAAACTTAATGTGCAGAACTATAAATTAATAATAAACTGAATGAAAATTGAAAATAAACAAATGCTATATTTTTTTAGTTAAGGGTGTAAGGATGAGTTTACGTTTATTAATAGGCTTTATCAAGCTGCAGAAATATTATAGAAAACTATACCATATAAACTTTACAAAAACTGACACCTGAAAATAAATATTAAGTCTAGACATTTGCTGTGAGGTGTGGTAATATTAATGTGTATGTTTATATCCAAGGGATTGCACTTAAGATAATCGTTTTTATGTTTTCATAAAAATGTTTATATATAAAATTTTTTTGGAGGTAGAAAAAATGTTTTTTAACTATTCTAAGAAAACCCTTGCTTTTCTGCTTACCCTGATGATGGTATTTTCAGTAATGCCCGTTCAGGTTCTTGCTGCAGAAAACAACGATGATTATTCAGCTTCTCAATCTGATTTGATTACCGAATCAGCCGATCAGATTGTTTTTGCTGATGCTGATGCAGCTTCCCGTGCTTTAAGTGACACAACAATTGGTGTAACTTCCGAGAAGACTTCTACTTTTGGTGATTTTTCATGTACTACCAGCGGCAAAAAAATTACAGTTGTTGCAGACAGCGGTTTATTAAACCAGGCAAAAGGTACTGTTACAATTACCAATAAAAAATCATCCTCAGTTGTTCTTACTTTCAGATATACTGTATCCGGCAGTAAGGCTTCTTTAAGCGGTGCAATTTCCGGCACATCCGGAGTATATAATGCAGTGCTGGCTGCAGGTGCATCTATTACATTTACTTTTGATTCCGGTGCATTGAATGCTGATGCAACTCTCTATATTGAGAATATAACTGCAAAGGCTATTGTTTCCGGTGCAGCTAATGTCAATGTTATTTATGACTCTGCCTTCGGCAGTGTCAGCGGTGCAGGTGAAAATGCAGGAACGGCAGGCAGCAAAGTTACTGTTACTGCTGCTGCAAAGTCCGGAAGTAAATTCCTTGCATGGACAGATGAAGAGAATATGATTCTTTCCACATCAGCTTCATATTCATTTATAACTTCAGGTAACGACACATTAAAGGCATT
>JAZSNB010000049.1:0-2140 GCA_045536195.1 Acutalibacteraceae bacterium | reverse complement strand
AATATAGTATAATTTGATTATCAGAATAAATCGGAGAATACTATGAATAATACAGATTTTTCAACACATATCAATTCATCCCGAGTCAGAATTACAGACAGCTTCTGGAAGAGAAAAATGGAGCTTGTAAGGACTGAAGTTATTCCATATCAATATGAAGCTCTGCATGACAGAATTTCAGGCGCAGAAAAAAGTTTTTCTATAGAAAATTTCAGAAAAGCAGGTCTTTCAACAGAAAAAATCAGAACCGGTGTAATCACACCTGTTTATCCTGTCGATAAATGGTATTATGATGACAAAAACAGTCATGCTGATGCTTTTCACGGTTGGGTTTTTCAGGACAGTGATGTTTATAAGTGGCTTGAGGCAGTTGCTTTTTCACTGATCAATCATCCCGATACTTTGCTTGAGCTAAAGGCTGACAATATTATTGATTTAGTTTGTTCTGCTCAGCTTGATGACGGTTATCTTGACACCCTGTTTATCATTAATGATCTTAGTAAAAGATTTACCAATCTCAAAGATTGGCACGAGCTTTATTGCTTCGGGCATCTTGCTGAAGCAGGAGTTGCGTACTTTAATGCAACAGGAAAGAGAAAACTTCTTGATTGTTCCTGCAGATTTGCAGATCTTATTTGTGATAACTTCGGTTATGATAAGGTGAGAGGTTATCCGGGGCATGAAATAGCGGAAATGGCATTAGTTAAGCTATATGAAACAACCGGTAATGAAAGATATCTTAACACGGCAAGATTTTTCATAGATGAAAGAGGTAAAAAACCGTATTTTTATGATCTTGCTGAAAAAAAAGAGACAGTAAATGATAATTATCATTATAATCAGGCTCATTGTCAGCCGAAAAAACAGTCTGAAGCCGTTGGACATGCTGTAAGAGGTGTTTATCTTTACAGCGGTATGGCTGATATTTCAAAGCATTGTAATGATGAAGAGTTATATAATGCCTGTCTGCTTCTGTGTGACAATATTATCAATAAGAAAATGTATATAACAGGCGGTATAGGTGCTACTGTTGACGGTGAAGCTTTTTCTTTTGACTATGATCTTCCTAATGATCTTGCTTATAGCGAAACCTGCGCTTCTATAGGGCTGGTATTTTTCCTGAGGCGCATGCTTGAAATAAGACCTGATGCTGTATGTGGCGATACTATTGAAAGAGCTTTATATAATACTATTCTTGCCGGAATGTCAGAAGACGGAAAAAGCTTTTTCTATGTAAATCCGTTGGAGGTGCTGCCTGAAGCATCTTATAGAGATTCCAGAAAAAAACACATAAAACCCGTAAGACAAAAATGGTTCGGCTGTGCTTGCTGTCCGCCGAATCTTGCCAGACTTATTTCTTCTCTGGGAGAATATGTGTGTACAGAGAATAACAATACTGTTTATGTGCATCAGTATATCGGAGCTGAAATCAATTCACGTCACGGAAAAATCAGTATAAATTCCGATTATCTTAATACAGGAAAAGTGCATTTCATAATTGAAACAAAACGTAAATTTACTTTAGCAGTCAGAATACCTGAGTGGTGTAAAGAATACAGTTTTACACGTCCTTTCAGTATTGTGGACGGTTATGCTTATTTTGATTTTGAATCAGATTGGGAATTTGATGCTGAATTTAAAATTATTCCACGTCTGATCAGATGCTCAAATTTAGTAAGAGAAAATCTTGACAGGGTTGCAGTTACGAGAGGTCCTTTTGTTTATTGCATTGAGGAAGCAGATAACGGTAAAAACCTTCAATTGCTCAAGTTAAATAAAAACAGTCCGTTGTGTTATTCCGACGGAAGCATAATTGCTGAATGCTACAGGGAATATGCAAGTGATAAGCTTTACAGCGAATGGTACGATATGCCTTCGGATTGTGTAAATGTAAAGTTTATTCCTTATTACCTATGGGCAAACCGCGGTGAAGGAGAAATGCAGGTTTACGTAAGATTATAAGAAACCGGAGAGAAACAAATATTGTTTTTCTCCGGTTTTTTACTTTATAGGAAATTCCTTCCTATAAAGTAAAAAGATTATATGTCCAGCCGAACGGGAAGTAAACTCCCCTCGGCGATGGACTATACGAAAGCGTTTCGCCGCAGGCGTACGGCGAAGCCGTTTTCTTGTGATTAAA
>JAZSNB010000107.1:0-19219 GCA_045536195.1 Acutalibacteraceae bacterium | reverse complement strand
CCGAGGGAAGTTTACTTCCCGTTCGGCGGGACATATAATCTTTTTACTTTATAGGAAGGAATTTCCTATAAAGTAAAAATACAAGCACAAGGCTGCCGAAAAATAGCAGCCTTGTGCTTATTAAATGTGTAATTTTAGTTTTCTTCCGGTTCCCGATGGTTTGCTGTTAATTCCATTTACTTTCGGCAGAGGACCATTTACTGTCAAAGCTTTTGTTTTCTGTCGCAGCCAAAAACGGTTGGGTCAAAAACATTTTTATCATTTTCAGTACAGTTTCAAAATTCTCCGTTTTAATATTTATTTTTTTAATAAAGGCTTTCCATTTCTTCTGCATTGCATCGTCAGAATCAAATTCAAGCATTTGTTCAAATTGTTCTGTACTGAAATTATGATTTCTGTTTGTAAAAGTCTTTTTAAGGGCTTCTGTTAATGTTATGCCGTCAAAATCAAATCTATTTGCGAGATAATAAATATCATAATAATCTTTCATTCTGCTTGAAAATTCCATCAAACTGAGAATCGCATCTATTTTTTCTGCAACAGTTGTTTCAATAGAGTATGTATTCACTATAGGTGCATCAAAACCCGAAAGCTGTGTCGGTATCTTTCTTTTTACTTGCTTCGGCACAATTATATCACCTACACCAAAATCTATACTGAAAGGTGTTTTTGTGTTCTTGATGCGGGCAATTACTGATACTCCGATTCCTGCATATTTCTTTGTTACAGCAATAGGTGCAATATCTTTGATTTCAAAGGTTACAAAGTCATTTCCTGTATCTGTTTCAATAATTTTTTCAAGAATCACCTTTAATTGTTCAGGTGTGTTTGGGATTTTACGAAGCAAAAAGTCAACATCAACAGTTACTCTGCTGTCAAAATCGGTGAGTGAGTAAATAAACAAGCCACCCTTAAGAACAAGATTTTCAGCATACCCGGATTTTTCCAATCGGCGCAAAAATTCTTCCTGACAAAAGAGCTGCAAGCATAATTGATAGCTTCTGCCTGATGCTTTTGCCTTGTTTTTAAGCCGTGCAAGCACAGATGCAGCTTGGTCAGCCATTAAGCAGCACCTCCATCAAATCCATAACCTTTTTATACACTTTCATTTCTTTTGCATATTTAGAAAGGTTTGAAAGATTTTTGTTATCATCAGCAGCATAAGCATTTACCGCTTTATTAAAAATTTCATTATCAATCCTTGTCCGATATTTGAAACAATCACATATTGTCCGTTCTCTGTCATAAACGGGAAGTGTTACACCGTTAAACTCCGCAAATGTTTTTCCGAGACCGTGCAGTTTGTTTTGAATGTAGTAAGGCTTGTATGAAATTATATCCATATTGATTTTTGTTTTTGTCATAGTGCGGGGGACGGCAAGTGTCCATACGCGAGGTGTAAAGTCGCTGTATCCGTAAAAAAACAATGCAGATTCTACACATACAACAGCTTCAGGAAGAAAGGTTTGTATTAGCTGTTCTTCGCTCGCATCATCAGCATCTGCCAAAGAATAATATCCGTGCCGTACACGCTTAATATATCCGTTATTACAAAGATTACATATATCTGATTTGCTTAGTCCTGCAAGAATAAGTTCAGCGGTTTTTGCAATGCCTTCTGAGTTTGCTATTACGCTTTTTGCAATTGTTTTTTTATCCACGGCCATACCAACTTTTCAAACAAAAATTAAATTAACTGTGTTCAAAAAGTATTATAACGCATATTATCGGAAGTATCAAGAATTTTTTGAACACCAATGAAAAAAGCTGTGTGTGAAAAGAATTGCTTACTGATTTAAAAAGCAAATAACCTTGGTATCTTCGTTTGCGGACATAATAAAAAGCCCGTGATTTACACAGGCTTTCGGGGTTATTTATACTCTTCAATTATTTTAAGAACTGCTCCGTCGAAGGCTTCGTCCATCATTTTTTCAAGCTCGGGGATCATGCCTTCCACCTCTCTTGCATATGCGGGTGTGGGACGGGTTCTGGGGTGGCGGGGGGTGAATACGGTGCAGCAGTCTTCATAGGGACGGATGGAAATATCGAAGGTGTCGATTTTTCTTGAAATTATAACGATTTCGTTTTTATCCATACCGATACAGGGTCTGAAAACGGGAAGAGAGGCACATTCATCGGTGCATTTGAGAGCGTGGATGGTCTGGCTTGCAACCTGACCCAGGCTTTCGCCCGTGATAAGAGCGTCTGCACCCTGCCATTCGGCAATGCGGGAAGCAAGTCTCATCATAATTCTTCTCATGGTAACGGTAAACATCTCTTCGGGGCAATAGTCTCTTATCGCCTCCTGCAGCTTTGTGAAGGGGACAGTGAAGAGGTTTATTCTGCCCGAATACATAGAAACCTTACCTAAAAGCTCATGAACCTTCATTTCTGCAAGCTCCGATGTGTAGGGGGGAGAGGCAAAGTGAACCGCAGTAAGGCGCACACCTCTTTTTGCCATCATATATGCTGCAACGGGGGAGTCGATACCGCCGGAAATAAGAATACAGGCTCTGCCTGAGGTGCCTGTGGGCATACCGCCTGCGCCGGGGAGCTGTCTTCCGTGGATGTAAACACCGTTGTCTCTTACCTCAACTGCCACGGTAACCTCGGGATTGTGAACGTCTACCTTAAGACCTCTGATTTTTGAGAGAAGGAAGCCGCCTACCTCATCACAGATTTCGGGGGATTTGAGAGGGAAGTTTTTATCGGCACGCTTTGCAGTTACCTTAAAGGTCTTAGCAAACATAAGCTCATCCTTAAGATATTCGTATGCGGTGTTTCTTATAACATCAATGTCCTTTTCGCACACGGCTGCGCGGGCAATACCAACTGTGCCGAAAACCTTGCCTATTCTTTCAACAGCCTCATCGAGGTCTATGTCTTCATTTTCGGGAGTGACAACGATGGTGGACTGTGCTTTTCTGTATGAAAAATTGCCTAATGAAGATATTCTTTCCTTTATATTCTTTATAAGCATATCTTCAAATGTTGAACGGTTGAGCCCCTTGAGGGCAAGCTCACCGTCTTTGAGTAATATAATTTCCTTCATTTTATCGTTCCTTAATCTTAAAGTTTTGTTCTTATATTATTTACTGCTTCTTTTACGGCAGAAGCAAAAATCTCCGCTTCGTCTGCACTTGTGTACCGTGAAAAGCTTACTCTTATTGCAGAGTCAATAATATCGGGAGGCAGTCCCATTGCTGTCAGCACTTCACTTCTGTGTCCTTTTTTACAGGCTGAGCCTGCCGATACATATATTCCTTTTTCCGACAGGAAATTAATAAGCACCTGTGAGGGGATTCCTCTCAGTGATATGTTTAATATATAGGGAAGTCCGTCGGGAGAGGAATTTATGTGAAGGGAAGGAATATCCCTGAGTAAGGACAAGGTATAGTCCCGAAGCTGCTTTGTTTTTGTAAGCTGTGCGGAATACGAGGGAATGGCAGCAGCCGCCGCCCCGAAGCCGGCAATTGCAGGAAGGGGTTCTGTGCCCGAAAACATACCGTTTTCCTGGCCTCCGCCCGAAACAAAGGGCTTTATGCTGAGATTTTTTCTTATGTACAGCGCTCCCACTCCCTTTGGGGCGTGGATTTTGTGACCGCTTATAGTGAGCAGGTCAACTCCCATTTTTGACGGCTTTACGGGCATTTTGCCGAAGCCCTGAATTGCATCTACGTGAATGAGCGCCGGTGAGGATACTCTTTTTACGGCACGGGAGATAAGCTCAACGGGATTTATGCTGCCCGTTTCGTTGTTTACAAGCTGTGCGGAAACAAGAATGGTGTTTTTTGTGACAGCATTGAGAAGCTCTTCTGCGGAAAAAGCACCGTTTCTGCCGGGGGACAGGCGTATTACCTTGAAGCCCTGCTCCTCAAGCACGTCCATACACCGCAGTACGGAGGGATGCTCAAGTCTTGTGGTAACAATGGTGTTTCCCATTTTTCTGCGGGCATTTACCGCACCGAAAATGGCAGTGTTGTTGGCAAGCGTGCCCGAATGGGCAAAGTATATTTCACCTGCATCCGCACCCAGTGCTTTTGCAATGGTGTGCCTGCTGCCTTCAAGTATATTTTTTGCTCTGACCCCCGAGGAATGAACCGCCGAGGGGTTGCCGTAAACATCGGTCATAGCCTCTGTTGCCGCCCGTACCGCCTCGGGACAAACCTTGGTGGTTGCAGAATTATCAAGATAAATTTCCAAAATCAATTTCACCCTTTATAAATCATACTAGTACATTATACAAAAAAAGGGAAAAAAGTAAACCGAAAAATTATAATTTATAAAGTCTCAGTGTTGCATCGAGGAAGGTGGCTCCGAGCTGGAGGGTACAAAGCTCGGTGCCGTTTTCCGTTTTTATAACGGTGAGGCCTTCTCCTTCTCCGCCGAAATTGTCGATGAGCTTATATTCGTAGGTGATTCTTTCAAAAAGCTTTTCAGCTTCGCCTGTGGCAAGATTGATTTTATATACGGAACGCTTCATATCGTTTGTTCCTGCATAAAAATATCCGCCGCTGATTTCACCGCCCTGAATTTTTACCACATCTTCGCTTAAGGTGACGGTTTCAAGGTATGAAAAATCCTCAAGAGAGAATTTATAGATTTCGGTGTAATTTCTGGAATCTCCCGTATATGCCACACCGTTTTCACCGTCAACGGCAACCCAGGGTACGCCTCTTGTCTGTAAATCAGTGGGAAGCTCATAGCACACTCCCGTGTAGAGGAGAGTTTCGGCATCATAAAGAGCAATGACGGGGTGAGCCCATACCTTGCTGTCTTCAAGTGCCGCATAAATAATTCCGTTATAAAAGCTTATACCGCCTATGTGTGAGGAGCCGTATTTTTCTTTAAGCTCTGAGGGAATTGCCTCGTGGTTGAGGGCAATTATTTCATCACAGCTGAGATTTGTTTTTTCAAGAGCGTGCTTGCCGCTGAAATAGAAATATTCACCGTCTGTGGTGACATCCTGGGAGCGCGTAAGCGTCTCAAGTCCGACTACGGTGTATTGCTCACGGAAGGGCAGGGCACCGCAGGTGAACATACTGTTTAATGTGCCTGTAAAAAGAATCAGAACAGCAAAAAGAACAGAGAATAACTTATTGAATGTATTTGCAAAATCAATCATTTTCAACACCTCGCTTTGTATAATATCACAAAAATATGTATATTTAAAGCAGATTTATTTAATTGACATCATATTTTTTCGGTATTATAATATTAGAAGCGGAAAAAGGAATGTTTTCTTTTTTCTCAGCATATATTAATGAGGTGCAGAAAATGAAGAAAATATATTTTGCATTACCGGCATTTTTACTTGCCGTTATAACAGTATTGTCTTCCTGCGTGAAGGTTCCGTCCTTTGAAGACATTACAACAACTCTTCCTACAGAAGGTGAAACTACTACGGAACAGGTATTTGCTACTCCTCCCACTGAGGAGGCTGCAGGCAACACATCAGAGGAAGCAACTGCAGAAAATAAGCCGCAGAGCGAGGCTTCCGAAGAAACCACTGCAATTGTTGTTTCCGAAACAGAGGTTCAGGTATCCTCTGCTCCCCAGGCTCAGGCTCCTCAGGGCGACGGTGTTATAGGCACATCCTCAAAGGGCTACACCATCACAAGACAGAACGGTATTACATATGTTGACGGTGTGCTTGTTGCAAATAAAACCTACGGTCTTCCCTCAAGCTATCATCCCGGCGATCTTCTTCCCGAATGTCAGAGTGCATTCAGCACAATGCAGGCTGATGCATCGGCAAAGGGTCTTAATATCTACAATGCATCGGGCTTCCGTTCATATTCTCTTCAGAACGATCTTTATACAAGATATTCAAACCGTGACGGAAAGGCAGCTGCCGACAGATATTCCGCTCGTCCCGGACATTCCGAGCATCAGACAGGTCTTGCACTTGACCTTAATGATATCACGTCTGCATTTGCAAACACCGCAGAGGGCCAATGGGTTGCCGAAAACTGCTGGCGCTACGGCTTTATCCTCAGATATCCTCAGGGCAAGGAAGCTCAGACAGGCTATATGTATGAGCCCTGGCATATAAGATATGTGGGTGTTGATGTTGCAACAAAGATTTATGAAAGCGGTCTTTGTCTTGAAGAGTATTACGGTATCACTTCAGTTTACAGCGATACTGCCTCTCAGACTGTTCAGACAGTCACAGAGGTTGAAACAACATATATCTCGGTGGCAAAAGAAACAACCACAGCCGTAAGTTACGGTTAAACGGTAAAAAAATTCGGGGCTTCACGGCACCGAATTTTTGACTTTATGGAAAGAAAGTATCAGTTTAATATGAAAAGCAATATAAAGGATTTTACAGAAGGAAAAATTTCAAAGCAGCTTGTGATATTTGCCGCCCCTTTGTTTTTATCCAACCTTATGCAGGTTGTGTATAATATGGTGGACATGCTTATTGTGGGAAAGGCATTGGGAAAGGTCGGCATTTCCGCAGTAAGCGTAGGCGGAGATCTGTGCAATCTTCTCACATTTATTGCCATAGGCTTTTCCAATGCGGGTCAGGTTATTGTTGCAAAATATATAGGTGCGGGGCAGAAGGAAAAAATAGGAAGGTTTATGGGTACCTTATCAAACTTTCTTGTTCTGAGTTCTGTTGCCGTAAGTGTTGTGAGCATTATTTTTCAGGACGGACTTCTGAAGCTTATGAATACCCCTTCCGAGGCATACGACTCTGCCGCAGGTTATTCTTTTATCTGTATGATAGGTCTTGTTTTTATTTACGGCTACAATATGGTGAGTGCGGTGCTCAGAGGTATGGGCGATTCAAAGCATCCCTTTATTTTTATCACACTTGCTGCATGTGTTAATGTTGTGCTTGATCTGATTTTTGTGCTCGGACTCGGTATGGGTGCACCCGGTGCGGCTCTTGCTACGGTGATAAGCCAGGCGGTAAGCTTTATTGCCTGCTCGGTATTTTTGTTCAGAAGACGAAGGGAGTTTGAACTGAAAGCAGATATACGGGATTTTCTTGTTCCCGATAAGTCTATGCTTTCAGACCTCGTGAAGCTTGGTATTCCCATGGCAATAAAAATGGCATCTGTGCAGTTTTCCAAGCTTTTTGTGAATTCCTGGATAAATTCCTACGGTGTGGAGGTTTCCGCTTTCTCGGGAATTGTAAACAAGATTTCAAGCATCAGCAATCTTATTTCTGCCGCTATGAATACTGCAGGCTCTACTATGGTAGGGCAGAATATAGCTGCGGGAAAGATTGAGCGTGTTAAGGGAATACTCAGATCCCTTTCTGTTATCACTCTCAGTGTTTCCACCTTTATGAGTATTGTTTTCTTTTTCTTTGACAAGGAAATTATCGGCTTTTTTGCCGACGGGGACCCTGATGTTATAGCCGTGGGAGAATATTTCTTCCCCATAGCCGCACTTCTTTTCTATGCAAGTGCCATGAGAGCCATAATGAATGCTCTTCTTAACGGCAGCGGAAACTACAAGGTGAATTTTGCCACAGCACTCTTTGACGGCATAATTATGAGAATAGGACTTTCTCTGCTTTTCGGTGTGGCTCTCGGTATGAAGCACTACGGCTTCTGGCTTGGTGATGCACTTGCAGGCTTCACTCCCTTCGTGATAGGTATTGTTTTCTATTTCAAGGGCAACTGGAGAGAGAATAATACGGGTAAGGCAGTCACCTGATTATTAGGGATGCCGCAATAAATCCCGTTATGTCCGCTATAAGCCCCGAGGGAATTGTGTGTCGGGTACGTGTTATTCCCACGCTTCCGAAATAAACCGTTGAGGCATAAAAGGTGGTTTCGCTGGCACCTGCAATAACGCTTGCAATTTTCCCCACCCTTGAATCGGGGGAGAATTTTTTCAGAATATCCCTGAGAACCACTATGCTTCCGCTCCCCGACAAGGGTGTTATCATACACAGGGGGACAATTTCCGGGGGAAAGCCCGTAAGACTGCAAAGGGGTGACAAAAGCTCCGAAAGAATTTTGTCTGCTCCCGAGGAAGTGAACATTGACACCGAAAGTGTAAGGGCAGTGAGCATAGGCAGAAGCTCTGCTGTCACGGTGAGTGCTTTTTTTGCACCTGATGTAAAAACGGTAAAGACCGGAACTTTTTTGTAAAGTCCGTATAGACTTATTATAATTACTGTAAGCGGCAATACGGAGTTTCTGAAAATATCCATTTCTTCACCTTAAATCCTTTTGTCTTTTGTTGACTTATAAAATATATTATATTATAATAAATATTTACTAAAGATTATTTTTATTCCGCCTGAAAGGGGAAAAGCAATGGATAAGACACTTTTTTATGATGACAACCACGCGTTTTCGCGTCTTACAGATAAATTTATAGAGAATAATTCTATTCCTCAGAAGGATTATTCCCGTTTTCCCGTAAAAAAGGGACTTCGTAATTCCGACGGCACGGGTGTTATGGTAGGCATTACAAAGATATGTAATGTTGAAGGCTACTATATCGATGACGGTGAAAAGGTACCTAAGCCCGGACGCCTGATTTACAGAGGTATTGACCTTTATGATTTTGTAAACGGCTGCAAGAAGGATGACCGTTTCGGCTTTGAGGAGCTTGTTTTTCTTCTTATCTTCGGCTCTCTTCCCACAAAGGAGGAGCTTGAAGGCTTCTGTGCTTTGCTTTCCGCAAACAGAGAGCTTCCTTATGATTTTGTTGAGGACGTTATAATGCGCGCTCCCTCGCCCAATATTATGAATAAAATGGCATCCTCCGTAACAGCCTTGTATGCCTATGATGAAAACCCCGACGATATTTCTGTTGAGAATGTTCTTCGTCAGTCAATTCAGCTTATTGCACAGCTTCCTGCTATCATGTCATATGCATATCAGGTAAAGAGAAGATTTTTCTATAAAAAGAGCATGTACATTCATCAGGTAAAGCCCGAGCAGAGATCTGCAGAGGTAGTGCTTCGTTCCATCCGTTCTGACAAAACCTTTACGGAAAAAGAGGCAAAGCTTCTTGATCTTTGTCTTATGATTCACGCAGACCACGGCGGCGGTAACAACTCAACCTTTACCACAAGATGTATTTCCTCCACGGGAACAGACACTTATTCTGCAATCGGTGCAGGTATCGGCTCTCTTAAGGGCTTCCGTCACGGTGGCGCCAATATCAAGGTAAGCGAAATGGTTCAGGATATTTTCAGTAACGTACCCGATACTGAAGATGAGGATGCGATAAGAGATTATCTCAGAAGAATAGTAAGAAAAGAAGTAAACGACAAATCAGGTCTTATTTACGGTATGGGTCATGCAATCTATACACTTTCCGACCCCAGAGCCGTGCTTCTCAAGCAGAATGCGAAGGAGCTTGCAGAGGAAAACGGACTTCTCAAGGAATGGAAGCTTCTTGACTGCATAGAAAGACTTGCTCCTGCGGTATTCAATGAAGAAAAAGGACTTTCAAAGCAGATTTGTGCGAATGTTGACCTTTATTCCGGTCTTGTTTACAGAACTCTCAATATTCCCGAGGATCTCTACACTCCCATGTTTGCGGTTGCAAGAATTGCCGGCTGGTGTGCACACCGTCTTGAAGAGGTGGCAACCTGTTCAAAGATTATGCGTCCCGCATATAAGAGTATTTCACGCCGTCAGCCTTATTTTGAGCTTTCCGACAGATAAGCCGGCTGAGAAAAATTCAGGTTTCAATTCTTCTGAAAAGAAAGGTGAAAAATAAATGAAAATAAAAGGTTCAGCGGGTGTAAGCCTTAAAAATATCAGTCTTATTTCAGCGGCTGTGTTTTTGCTTCTTACCGTATTAAGAATATATCAGAGCTTCGCAATCACCGAAGCCGGCACAGGCTTTTTCAGCAGTAATAATTTTACCGTGCCTGTTATGTATGCACTTGCAATTATCGGTGTTGCTGCCGTGCTTCCCGTGTGCTTTGTAAGCGGAGATCTCGATTCAAGAGATATTAACCGTAAGGCATCGGTGCCTGCAGGGATTGCAAGTGTTATTATGGCAATCGCTTTGGTTTTTGACGGCTTTTCAAGGCTTGATAGCATTCAGTCTCTTCCCCCGGAGAATGCTGAAGGTGTAAAGTCAATTTTCGGCTCAGGTGCGGGAACTGCGGGTGTTGTTTTTGCATTTGCCGGCGCGCTGGTGCTTGTTGTACATGGCTTTTTTATCTTGACAGGAAAGTCTTTGCCCTCTTTTATGAAAATCCCCATGCTTTTTCCCGTGCTGTGGGCATTTACAAACACTCTCAGCTTTTTCTCCATCACAGTAAGCTATGTAAAGGTTGTTCAGCTTCTGCTTTCAATTTTTACGGCAGTATTTCTTATGCTTTTTATTTTTGAAAATGCAAGAATTTCTTCGGATGTAGGTAAAAAGGATGCCTTGTGGTTCTTTTATGCAACGGGAATAATCACGGCAGGTCTCGGTGCTGCATCCTGTATTCCTGCAATTCTTATGCATCTTATTACACCTGAAAAGGAATGTATTTATGCTCCCTTCAGCTTTACTGCAATAGCAGGTGTGCTTTATACTCTCACTCAGCTTTTCTACAGAAGCGGCAGTAAAATCACAGAGGAAAGCTCAGCGTCAGAGGGTGAAGAAACTAAGGAAGACGCTGTCGGCGGAGAAACAAATAATATTGTGACGGAGAAAGAATAAAGTGGATATATCGCTGTTTTTTCAGAATTGTCTTATAGCTGCCGAGCAGGTTGTAATACTTTATCTTATAGTTGCCGTCGGCTTCATTGCAGACAAAAAGAAGGTGTTTACGGAAAAAACCGCAAGGGCGGCAAATGACCTTCTGTTTTATATAATCACTCCCTGTGTTATCATTAATTCCTTCCTCACAACGGAGTTTTCCGCCGAAACCTCAAAAGGCTTTCTGCTGGCGGCTCTGGGCGGTGCACTCACCCACATTATAGGAATTGTTCTTTCAATTCCGTTTTTCAGAAACAACGAAAACAAAAATAACGCAGTATTCAAGTTTGCCTGTATTTACGGCAATATGGGATATATGGCACTTCCTCTTGCCGAGGCGGTGCTGGGAAGCGAGGGCGTATTTTACTGTTCGGCAGGTATTATAGTTTTTCAGGTCTTTACCTTCACCCACGGTGTGTGGCAGATGAACAGAGGAAATGCCGACGGGGAAAAATTCAACCCGAAGAAGCTGTTTTTCAATCCCGGTGTAATAGCGGTGTGCATTGGTCTTCCCTTTTTCCTGCTGAAGGTGAAAATGCCTCAGGTCGTGATGTCGCCTATCTCATTCATCGGCTCTATGAATACCCCCCTTGCTATGCTGATGCTCGGCACTTATATGTCCAATGCCGGACTTAAAACCATATTCAGGAACAAGGAGCAGTATCTTGTTGCTCTTGTAAAAATTATTGCTGTACCCGTAGTGTTCTTTATTATAATGAAAACCACGGGACTTCTTACAGGTGCATTGTTTACAGCCTGTATGATACAGTCATCTGCTCCCAGTGCAAACAATACCGTTATGTTTGCTGCAAAATACGGCAGAGACACGGGCGTTGCATCGAAGACGGTAGCATTTGTAAGCTTTGCTTCTATTCTTACAATGCCTGTGATGATTGCTCTTACTCAAGGATGACAGAGATGGATAAAATATTTCATTTTCTCCCCTACGGCTTCAGCTCCTTCAGTCTTATTGAAGATTCTCTTATAAGCTGCAGGGCAAAAAGCAGAATTCCCGAAAATGCAAAAACTGTTATATCAATACTTTTTCCCTATTATCTGGGGGAGGAATATTATGAAAATTCCAATGTTTCCCGCTATGCGGTAAGCGAAGACTATCATATTATTACGGGAAATATCATAAATGATATTGTCTCCTCTCTCAGAGAAATGTATCCCGATAATGTCTTTGAAGCATTTGTTGACAATTCCCCTCTGCCCGAGGTCAGATGTGCAGTGAATGCGGGACTCGGGGTAATGGGAATCAATAATCTTTTTATTAACAGAGATTACGGCTCCTGGGTGTTTCTCGGGGAAATAGTGACAGACAGGTATTTTGAACCCTATAAGGGTGAATACTCTCTTTGTGACGGATGTAACAAGTGTATAAAGGCATGTCCCGTATCGGCAATTACGGGTAAAGGAATAATAAAAGAAAAATGTCTTTCTTTTCTTTCACAGAAGAAGGGAGAGCTTGATGAGGATACTAAGGCACTTATTGCTTCAACAGGCTGTGCCTGGGGCTGCGACATCTGTCAGAAGGTATGTCCCATGAATAAAGGCGCAAAGCCTACTCCTATAAAAGAATTTTTTGACACAGCCTCCGCTCGTGTCACCAAGGAAACAGAAATAGAAAACCGTGCCTTCGCCTGGCGGGGCAAGGCAGTTATTGACAGAAATCTGGAAATCATAACTCATAAGGATGAATTATGATTCAAGGGAGGTTTTTATTTTGAAACTTATCGTAGCAGTTGTTAACAAGGATGATTCCTCTTCTCTTACCGTAAAGCTCAATAAGGCAGGCTTTATGTCCACCAAGCTTTCCACTACGGGCGGCTTTCTCAAGGCAGGCAATGTTACTCTGCTTATGGGTGTTGACGACGAAAGAGTGGAAGAGTGCCTCAGTATTATGGAAGAGTGCTGTTCAAAGCGCACTCAGATGGTAAGCACTGCATCGGGCAATTATGCCGAACAGTTTTTTACGTCCCTGCCTGTGGAAATCACCGTGGGCGGTGCCACAGTGTTTATTGTTGATGTTGAAAGATTTATAAAGATGTGATAAATATGCTTTTTTCTGACAAAGAAATTATCGCTTCAACCAGAGAAGCGGTGAATTCCGCAGTAAAGCTGAATAGACTGCCTCAGTGTGTCCTTATTACGGGGGCGGGAGAGTCTTTGCGCGACAAATGTGCTCTTGAGCTTGCTGCAAGTGTGCTTTGCAAAAATCCGGTAAACGGCTATCCCTGTAATAATTGCAGCAGCTGCCGTAAGGCATTCTCGGGAATTCATCCCGATATGTTCAGAATTGTGCCTGAGGATGGCAAAAAGCTTCTTTCCGTAAAAACAGTGAGAGAAAATTGTCTGTCCCGGCTGTTTGCCGCCCCTACCGAAGCTGAAAACAAGGTGTTTTTATTCCCCGATTGTGATAATCTCAGCACAGTGGTACAAAATGCGCTTCTCAAATCTGTGGAAGAACCTCCTGATGACACAATGTTTATTCTGTGTGCAGGAGGAAGAGAGGGACTTCTCACAACAGTTATATCCAGACTTACGGAATATCCTCTGGGTGATCCTCTTTCTTCAAAAAGCAGAAAAAGTGATGACATTGTTGTTGAAACAGCCGAAAATATCGCTTTGTGCATTGCAAACGAAGATGAGTTCGCCGTAATGAAAGCTGCCTCATCCATGCATAAAAACAGAAAAATGATGGCATCTGTTGCTTCACGGCTTATTCTTATAATACGTGATGCCATGGCACAGGGAAGCGGAACGCCTCTTTTGTCGGGAAGCGATATGGCATCTTATGCACTTTCAAGAAATTACCGTACATCTTCCCTCTTGCAAATTAAAGAGATTATGGATAAAATAATATCGGAGGCAGGTATGAATGCAAACGAGAATCTTCTCATTTCACGCTTTTCTTCCGATACGGCAAAGATAATGAAGGACAGAATATAAATGTTCTTTGTCCTATATAATAAAGAAAGGGCGGAGCTTTTCCGCACGTAAAATTATGGCAGAGATTATTGGAGTAAAATTCAAAGAAGTCGGAAAGACTTATTATTTTGATCCCGCAGGCCTGGAGGTAAAAAAAGGGCAGGCAGTTATTGTGGAAACTGTCCGCGGAATTGAATGCGGCGAATGTGCCGTTGCCAATAAAGAGGTGGAGGATGAAATTCTTGTCAAGCCTCTTAAAAGCATAATCCGTATTGCAACAAAAGAAGATATTAAGACTGTTGAAAACAATAAGGAAAAAGAAAAAAAGGCATTTTCCATTTGTCAGGAAAAAATTGCACAGTTCGGCCTTGATATGGATCTTGTGGATGTTGAATATACCTTTGACGGCTCTAAGGTGCTTTTCTTTTACACTGCTCCCGAAAGAGTTGACTTCCGTGAGCTTGTAAAATGTCTTGCTTCAATCTTTAAGGTGAGAATTGAATTGAGACAGATAGGCGTGAGAGACGAGGCAAAGATGCTTGGAGGACTCGGCATCTGCGGCAGAGGCTTCTGCTGTAAGGAATTTCTTCACGATTTTCAGCCTGTGTCAATCAAGATGGCAAAGGAACAGGGTCTTTCTCTCAACCCCGTAAAAATCAGCGGTACCTGCGGAAGACTTATGTGCTGTCTTAAATATGAGCAGTCCTCATATGAATATCTCCTTAAGATAACTCCCAAGGTGGGAGCTATAGTTGAAACCCCCGACGGCAAGGGCGAGGTTATTGATAATAACCTGCTTACAGGTATGCTCAAGGTAAGACTTGACCGCAATCCCGACGCCGCTCCCGGTAAATACAGCCGTAAGGATGTTAAGATTATACGCGATGCCCAGATAAGACTTAACAGAGATGAGATTGCGGCTCTTAAGGATATTGAATAATTTGGTAATCATATGAAAAATTTTTAAAAAACATATTGAATTTTTCATATTATGTGTTACAATGAAAAAAAACCCAGAAGGAGGAACAAATTATGTCATACAAAATTACAGATGCTTGCATCGCTTGCGGTGCTTGTGCAGCAGAATGCCCCGTTGAGGCTATTTCCGAAGGCGATATCTATGTAATCGACGAGGACGTTTGCATCGAATGCGGTGCTTGTGCAGATGCTTGCCCCGTAGAGGCTCCCGTTCAGGACTGATAATCTGTACAATAAAACATAAAGCTGAGCCTTCCCTGAAAAAGGGAAGGCTCAGTGTGTTTTTCAGCAGATATTACTGATTGTTATTAATAAAATATGATTAATCTGTTATGACCCTGTCTGCTTTTTTGTCGTGGGGCTCCATGGGAATGTCATCTGTAAGAAGCCTTCCGAAGCACAGGCATATGGCAGGGCATTTGTGCTTTGGGAGAAAGATATCATAGAAGCCTCCGCCGTGACCCAGTCTTTTTCCGTCAGCGGATGCCGTAAGGCAGGGGACAACTGCAAGATCAAAACTGTTTTCATAATATTCTGCTTGTTCCGACGGCTCACTTATACCCATATATCCTTTTACGAAAAGTGTGTTTTTCTGTATCTCAGCCGCTTTCATAATGCCCTTTGAAATGCACACGGGTGCATATACTTTTTTGCCCTCTTCAAGGGCTTTTTTTATTATATAGCGTGTTTCGGGCTCAAAGGGGGTTGACAGATAAATAAAAATACTCTGAGCCCTTATAAATTCAGGTGAAGAAACAAGCTTTTCACCAATAATTTCCCCTGCCTTTATTCTATAGGACAGGGGAAGCTTTTTTGTTGATTCTCTTATTTGCTTTCTTAATACTGATTTTTCGTTCATCTTATTGTTTCAAGTCCTACACTTGCTCTTAATATAAAGCGTGCGTCCGAGGCGGACAATCTGCCGTTGCCGTCAATGTCTCCGCGCATAAGAACCGTATCGGTGCATTCTTCCAGACCGATGCTTGCTCTGAGTGTGAATCTTGCATCAGCGGCAGTGATATTACCGCTTATATCAACATCGCCCTTTACGGGTGCATTGAATATAAATTCGAACATCTCTTTTACCTTGCCGAAACGGATGTCGTTATCGGTGAGCTTGCTGTCTTTGATATCATCATCTGAGGGAGTCTCAGGATTTTCCTGCTTGTCTTCCTCTGAAGCTTCTTCTGAAGATTGCTCTTCCTCTGATACCTGAGAGACTGCTTTTGCAGCGTTATTTTCTGCTGTGGCCCTCTCAGCAGTGCTTGCTTCCTCGGTGGTTACCTCCGCAGTTGTTGTTTCTGCAGTGCTTGTTTCTTCAGCGGCTGCTTCCTCAGCGGTGGTTGTTTCTGCTTTTATATCAGTAGATGAAGTGAGTTCTTTTTCATCGGTAAATACAGATTCCCTGATTTCCTTGCCCGAATATATATAATCCGCATCACAGTCAAAGGCAAGAATAATCATCTGCACGCCTGATTTTTTTGCGGAGGCGATAAGGCAGTTTCCCGCATCCTCTGTTGTGCCTGTTTTCATTCCGTTTGCAAAGGGATAATAATAGGGACTTGCCGGATCAAGAAGGGCGTTGGAGCTTTTCCATTGAATGTTTTCACCTGAGGCAAAAAAGAAGGTTCTTGAAAAAGTGCTCATGATCGGTATAAGTGCTTCGTTTTTAAGAGCTTCCTTTGCAAAAATGAGCATATCGCCTGCCGTTGAGTAGTGGGAAGGGTTGTCCCAGCCGTCGGGATTGGAAAAATGGGTAGAGGTACAGCCGAGAGCCTTTGCATAGTCATTCATAAGACCGCAGAAATAATCCTTTGCCTCGGTATCTGTCATTTCCGTGTTTCCCGAGTGCTTTCTTGCAATGTTTACGGCTACGGTATATGCCGCATCGTTTCCTGAGGGAAGAAGCATGCCTGCAATCAGAGTTTTCAGCTTCAGCTGATGGCCCTTCTGAATAAGACAGAGGCTTGAATTTGGCTGTACTATCATAAGCTCACTGCCTACAGTGAAAATTTCTTCAGCATCTGCATATTTCAGTGCAACAAGAGATGTGATAATTTTTGTGGTGCTTGCAATTGATATCTTCATATCAGGATTTTTCTGAAATATTGTTTTATCGTTTGTTACATCATAGGCAATACAGGCTTTCATGCCCTGTGCCATATCGGAAAGTTTTTTGTCATACCCGGTAGTCTCTTCTGCATTTACGGTAAATACGGGCAAAAGCATCAGCAAGGAGAGTATAACAGCAACGCACTTTTTTATACTATTCATAAAAACACCCTTGAAAAAAATTGTCGGAAAAAGTATAGCATATTATTTGCTTATAAATCAAGATATACGGTAAATTTAAGAATTTACCGTTATTTCCGTTATTTCCTTTTCTCGGGGGTGTGTTATTCTTTGTTTTCATTATAATTCAATACAGTTTCAGTACCGGGATAATAATGAGCTATGATTTCCTTCCAGCTTTTTCCCTGCCTTGCCAGATAGTCTGCTCCGTATTGCGACATTCCCACACCGTGGCCGTAGCCTCTGACGCTGAAATTGATTCCGCCGTCGGCTTTGCTCAGGGTGATTGCGGCAGAGCGCAGAGAAAATATTTCACGAAGCTGCTTTCCCGAAAAGACCTTGCCGCCTATGGTGATACTCTTCAGAGTGCCGGCATCCGTGTAGGTGCCTTCTCCGAATTCTATACTGCCGTCGGGAAACTCTGCTCCGTATAGCTTTAGTTTTTCCGTAAACTCATCATTGCTGACAAATAGGGAAGACGCATATTTCGGAGAGAGTTTGTCCCACTCGCTGTCGGCTTCTTTCAGATAAGGAAAGGATGCTGACCATACATTCCCGGCATCCTCTGTTTTGCCGGGACTTATTGCGTGATAGGCGGCAACTATCAATTCATCCTGATAAACAATTGAGTAGTCTATTGCTTTATCAACGGCTAAGGTGAGCTTTTCATAGTATTTATCGAAGCTGTCACCCCATTTTTCCTTCATATCTTCAACGCTCATGTATGCCTGATGCTTTGCGGGATCGGTTGAAATAACACCGCCCTGAAGCTCACTTTTTTCACCCTCCGCAAGCTTTTTTCTTGCAAGTGTTGCAGCTGCCGCTGTACCTGCGCTTAATGCCTCGCTGTGAAATTCAACGGGCATTTCCCCTGCTACAACACCGATTATATATTCCCTGAAATCCATTTCGCTGACAACACCGGTGTCTTCATTGAAAACTTTTATGGTGCTGAAATCCGTTTTTGTTGTTGATTCTTCGGAAGTGCTCAGATTATCGGGACTTATAATTTCGCTTTGTACGGGAGTGAAGAAATGAAAGCTCAGGGGAATAACGGCAAGAGCTATGGCATTGATTAAGCATTGAACAAAGAATTTTTTCATTTTTTCCACCTTTTTGACAGTATTTTTTCTGCAATCAGTCCCGCACAAAGGGATATTATCCCCGTAATCCATATGGGGACAAGCACGCTGAAGGGCTCACTGCTTCCTTCTGCACTGCGAAGGGATGCTACGGTTGTGGGAATAAGGGTGACAGCGGCAGTATTAATTATAACAAACCGAACGGTTTCATCGTCCGGCACGTCACTTCCCGAGGCTTCCTTCATACGGCGCATAGCTTCAATTCCCAGAGGAGTTGCCGCATTTCCCAAGCCGAGAAGATTTGCCGTAATGTTTGCGCTGATGGCTTCTGCGGCATCGGTTTTTGAGTATCGGGGAAAAATAAGCTTTATTAAAGGGGATAGCAGCTTTTCGTAAATTTTGCTGAAGCCCGAACGTGTTGCGATTTCCGATATTCCGTTCCACAGACACATAGTACCCAGCAGTGTGAGTGCGGTTTCCACCGCATTTTTCGCGCCCTCAAGAATTCCCGCGGACAGGGAAGACATATTTCCCGTGAATAAGGCACATATAAATGCCGTCAGCATAATAGCTGTCCAGATATAATTCATCATGGTAATATGTATGTACCGTAACGGAGAAATATTCACCGTCAAAAAGTGCTGAGCGATGATTTGATTTGCTGTTTTTCTGCCGTAATATATGTAAATATGCGGATTATTGTTTTTTTGAAATAAATATTGACAATAATGGTAATATATGGTATTATTGCTACAGAAAAACAAAAAAGGAGGAAAAATACACATGAAGGCAACAGGTATTGTCAGGAAATTTGATGAAAACGGAAGATTTGTGCTGCCTATGGAGCTGAGAAAACAACTCAGGCTTAATTCTCAGGATGATGCCCTTGAAATTTTTGTCGAGGATGATATGATAATTCTGAGAAAGTATGAGCCCTCCTGCACTTTCTGTGCAAGTATGGAAGAGCTTATCAGCTTCAAGGATAAGAAGGTTTGCAGAAAATGTGCGGAAAAAATAAATCTTCTTCTTGATTGATTTTTTCTGAAAGGCAAAAAAAGAGGTTCTTCACGGAAAGTTGGGGAATGATGTCGGCACGGGAGTGCCGGGGAAAAGTTTTGCTTGAGCTTTTTCAAAAGCTCACGGTGTCAAGAGGCAGAGCATCTTGTCGCACTCCGCAGAGTGCGAAATCTCTTATGCTTCCAATAGCGCAGGAGGGGAGAAAAACAGTCCGGTGGACTGTTTTTCGTTGG